>JAEYXM010000037.1 GCA_023428465.1 Actinomycetes bacterium | reverse complement strand
GGGAGGACCGATGAGGCTCATCGCGACACTGCTGGTGCGGGACGAGGCCGACGTCGTCGCCGCGACCGTCGAGCACCACCTCGCCCAGGGCGTGGACCTGGTGATCGCGACGGACAACGGCTCGGTGGACGGCACGCGCGAGATCCTCCAGGTGTACGCCGACGCGGGAGTCGTCGAGGTCATCGACGAGCCCGACCACACCTACCGCCAGGCGGAGTGGGTGACGCGCATGGCGCGGCGCGCAGCCGAGCTCGGCGCGGAGTGGGTCGTCAACATGGACGCCGACGAGTTCTGGGTGCCCGTGGAGCGCTCGCGCACGCTGCGCGACGTCCTCGGGCAGGTGCCGGCCGAGTACGCGACGGTTCTCGCGCGGCGCTCGGACCTGGTGGGCGTGCGCGGCACGTGGGGCCCCTGGCCGCGCCGTCTGCGCTGGCGCAACCTCGCGACCGTGTCGGAGAAGGGCACCCCCCTGGCTCCGAAGATCTGCCACCGGGCGACCGGCGAGGTCGGCGTCGCGCAGGGCAACCACGCGGTCACGGGCGTCCAGGGCGCCCAGCTGCCCACCGAGCCCATCGACGTCCTGCACGTGCCTCTGCGGTCGTGGCCGCAGTTCCGGCGCAAGATCGACAACGGCGGCTCGTCGTACGCCGCGAACTCCGAGCTCACGCCCGACGTCGGATGGCACTGGCGCGCGGACTACGAGCGACTCCTCGCGGGCGAGCTCGAGCGCGTCTTCCACTCGCGCGAGCCCTCGCCGAGCGACCTGGTCTCCGGCGTCCGTGCGGGAACGCTCGTGCGTGACTCGTGGCTCCTGCGCCGTCTGCAGCGCCTGCACCGCACCGCCGTCCGCCCGGACCTGCTGTGGGCGGTCCTGGTGGGGGAGCCCGGTGTCGACCAGCCCGGTGTCGACCAGCCCGGTGTCGACCAGCCGGGTGTCGACCAGCCCGTCGTCGACGAGAAGGGCGCCGGCGAACCCGCCGACGCCCTTTCGCCCGACTCCGAGAGCTGACTACCGCCCGAGCTGGGCGTACTTGGCCTCCGTCGCGGCCTTGCGCGGGCGCCACCACGCCTCGTTGGCGGTGTACCACTCGATGGTGGCGGCGAGGCCGTCCCGGAACGAGGAGTAGCGCGGCGTCCAGCCCAGCTCCTCGCGGAGCTTCGTGGAGTCGATCGCGTAGCGCATGTCGTGGCCCGGCCGGTCGCTGACCAGGTCGTACGCGTCGCGCGGCTGGCCCATGAGCTCGAGGATCAGCTCGACGACGGACTTGTTGTTCTCCTCGCCGTCGGCGCCGATGAGGTACGTCTCGCCGATGCGACCGCCCTCGAGGATCGCCCACACGGCGCTGTTGTGGTCATCGACGTGGATCCAGTCGCGCACGTTCTCGCCCTTGCCGTACAGCTTGGGACGGATGCCGTCGACGACGTTGGTGATCTGTCGCGGGATGAACTTCTCGATGTGCTGGTACGGCCCGTAGTTGTTCGAGCAGTTCGAGATCGTCGCCTGCACGCCGAAGGACCGCACCCACGCCCGCACGAGCAGGTCGCTGGCGGCCTTGGTCGACGAGTACGGGCTTGACGGGTTGTACGGGGTGTCCGGCGCGAACTTGGCCGGGTCGTCGAGCTCGAGGTCGCCGTAGACCTCGTCGGTCGAGATGTGGTGCAGTCGCGTGCCGTGCCGGCGCACGGCCTCGAGGATCGTGTACGTCCCGACGACGTTCGTCTGCACGAACGGCCACGGCTCGGACAGCGAGTTGTCGTTGTGCGACTCCGCCGCGAAGTGCACGACGGCGTCGGCGTCCGCCACGAGGCCGTCGACGAGCGCTGCGTCGGCGATGTCGCCCTCGACGAAGGTCACCGTCTCCGAGACCGACGCGAGGGACGCGCGGTCGCCCGCGTACGTCAGCGCGTCGAGCACGGTGACGCGCACGTCAGGGTGCTCGCGCACCGTCTGGTGGACGAAGTTGGCGCCGATGAAACCGGCGCCACCGGTGACGAGCAGTCGCACGGGGGTCCTTCCTCAGTACCGATGGGGGTCGGGGCGAAACCCGGGTGGCACGAGCCTAGCCGTCGACGCCGGGGTCCACGTCGCCCGGGGCTGCGGGCCGGACGTCGGCGCCCAGCCGCACCAGACCGATCTCGCGCCCGTCCACGAGGATCGTCAGCGAGACGCTGTCCACGAGTCGGTGGATCTCGATGGAGTCCGCGTCGGCGACCATGGCGGTGAAGGTGTACGTGCCGGGCCCGAGCGGGAGCGACGGGATGTCGAAGTCGTAGGCCGCGCGGCCCGAGGCCGTCGGCAGCAGACGTCCGAGGGCGTCCGAGTTCGTGCCGTAGATGACCTGGCCGGTGCCCGACTGGATCGAGAAGCCGACGATCGGTGCCGGTACGGGAGTGCGGGCGGCGACCTGGATCCGGACGGTGAGGGACGCGCCGCCGTCGAGCTCGGTGACGGGGGCGCCCTCGTGGAGCAGCTCGATGGCCGTGACCTCCGCGCGGGGGCCCGTGACGACCACCAGGGGCTCGGGCGCAGTCTCATCCTCGCGGGCTTGCGGGTCGTCGTGGTCCGTCGGGTCGCCGGCGAGGGTCGCCGATGTCGCCGGCTCGGCAGCCGCCGCCGCTGCAGCCGCCGCCGCCGCAGCGGCCAGCTCGTCGCTGCGCGCCCGGTCCTCGAGGCGCTGGTGCTCGAACTCCGAGCGGAGCACCCGCAGGGCCTCGCCCGGGGGGCCGTCCGCGGCGACGCGGCCCTTGTCGAGCACGACGGCGCGGTCGCACAGCTGGGCGACCTGGTCGAGGGAGTGCGTGACGAGGACGATCGTGCGGCCGTCGCGCTGGAAGCCCCGGATCTTGTCCATGCACTTGCGCTGGAACGGCTCGTCGCCGACGGCGAGCACCTCGTCCACGAGGAGGACGTCCGGGTCCACGTGCACCGCGACGGCGAACGCCAGCCGCACGTACATGCCCGAGGAGTAGAACTTCACCTGGGTGTCGATGAACGGCTCGATGCCGGAGAAGTCGACGATCTCGTCGAAGTAGCCGTCGGTCTGCTGACGGCTCAGGCCCAGGATCGACGCGTTGAGGTAGACGTTCTCCCGGCCCGTGAGGTCCTGGTGGAAGCCTGCGCCCAGCTCCAGCAGCGCCGCCAGCCGGCCGCGCAGCCCGACGGTCCCGGACGTCGGCTGGAGGATCCCCCCGATCGTCTTCAGCAGCGTGCTCTTGCCGGACCCGTTGGGGCCGACGAGGCCGACCGTGGTGCCGGCTGCGATGTCGAAGGACACGTGCCGCAGCGCCCAGAAGTCCTCCTTGTGGAGGTTCGAGCGGCCGAAGTTGACCACGCGCTCCTTGAGGGACTTCTCCTTCCGGATGACGAATCGCTTGGAGACGTCCCGGACCTCGATGACGTTCGTGTCCATCACAGCTCCTGGGCGAAGTTGCCCTGCAGCCGCGCGAACACGCGCTGGGCCACGACGGCGAAGACGACGCCCACGGCCAACCATGCCCACAGGCGCAGGGTCAGGTCGTCGGGGACCGGTTGCGGAGTCAGGAGCAGGACCTCCTCCTCGGTGGCACCGGCGGGGATCGGCCCACCGTCACCGGCGACCCAGAACGTCTGCTGGAAGCCGATGACCGCGATGGTGATCGGGTTGGTCAGGTACAGCTCACGCAGCGCGGCGCTGTCCACCTTCTCCGCCACGAGCCCCCAGGAGTAGACGATCGGGGAGGCCCAGAAAGCGATCATGAGGCCGATCTCCACGAGGTACTGGACGTCGCGCAGGTAGACGTTCACGGCGGAGAGCAGCAGTGACCAGCCGACGACTGTGACGAGGATGACCGCCAGCGACAAGGGGAGGTACCACCAGCGGGCCCCGGTGGGCACGTCGCCGGCGACGACGGTCGCGACGAAGAGGATGACGAGCTGGATGGTGAAGTTGAAGGCCGCCGACCCGAGCGTGGCGAGCGGGAAGATCTCGCGGGGGAGGTAGACCTTCTTGATCAGTCCGGTGTTGGCGACGATCGAGCCGGTGCCCGACGTGACCGCCTCGGAGAACAGCCCCCAGGCCGTCAGGCCGGTGTAGATGAAGATCGCGAAGTCGGGGATCCCTCGCTCGGCCCCGAGGAACTTGCCCAGGGCCACGTAGTAGATGAGGAGCATCGTGAGCGGTCGGATGAGCGTCCACACGAAGCCGAGGACGCTGTCCTTGTAGCGCGCCTTGAGCTCGCGGCGCACGAGCATCCCCAGGAGCTCCCGGTGCCCCCAGATCTCCCGGCCGGAGCGTCCGAGGCCGCGCACCGCCCCGGGCGCTGTACCTGCGTACCGGATGGGCTCCTGGGCCAGACGCGCGACGCGCTCGTCGTAGGTCGAAGCCATCCTGCTCGTGGACCTCCGTGCGTGGCCTGATGGGCCCGCAGGGGGCCGCGACGCCGACCACTGTAGTCGTGCGGCGGAGGGCCCCGGACCGACGGTTGCCCGGACCGTGCTGCGCTCGGGTCCCGGAGTGAGGTCCGTCCCGATCTAGTATTTTCTCGTGGGTCGCCTGCGCGTCCCGGAGAGTCTGACGGCGGCCGGCCGAGGCGTGCGACGGGGGACCAGACAGGCATGAGGGAACGACGAGGGCCGGACACGCCGGCCGTGCGACGGGATGTGGTGTCCGTCGTCGTGGTGAACTACCGCGGCGCCGAGGACACCATCACGTGCCTGCGCCACCTCCTCGAGGTGCAGTGGCCGCGCGAGCTCCTCGAGCTCATCGTCGTCGACAACGACTCCGGGGACGGCTCGGCCAAGCGGATCAGGACCGCGGTCCCCGAGGCCCAGGTGATCGATGCGGGCTCGAACACCGGGTTCGCGGGTGGCTGCAACCTGGGTGTCGCCGCCGCGACCGGCGAGTACGTCGCGTTCATCAACAACGACGCGCGGCCGCATCTCCTCTGGGTCCAGGCCGCTGTCGACACGCTCCGGGGGGACCCGACGATCGGCGCCGTCGCGAGCAAGGTCTTCGACTGGGACGGCCAGCGGATCGACTACGTCGACGGCTCGCTGTCGTGGTTCGGCATGGGCTACAAGCGCGAGGTCGGTAGGGCCGACGCGCCTGAGTTCGACGTCCCCAAGGACGTGCTCTTCGCCACCGGTGCGGCGATGGTGATGCGCGCCGAGGTCTTCCGCGACGTCGGGGGCTTCGACGAGCGCTTCTTCATGTTCTACGAGGACGTCGACCTGGGCTGGCGGCTGAACGTGCTGGGCTACCGGGTGCGGTACGTGCCGGAGTCCATCGTTTACCACCGCCACCACGCGTCGATGAAGAAGTTCTCCGACTACCGGGAGCACTACCTCCTGGAACGCAACGCGCTGATGGCGTTGTACAAGAACCTCGACGACGAGTCGCTCGCCCTGGCGCTACCGGGTGCGATGGCGCTCGCCGTGCGTCGGGGCATCGCGCGCGCGGGCGTGGACGGCTCGGTCCTCGACCTGCAGCGATCGCCCGGCGACGACGACGTCCAGGACGTCGTCGTGCCGAAGACGTCGCTCACGGGCGCGTACGCCATCGACTTCTTCACGGAGCACCTCGCGGGGCTCAGCGCATCGCGGCGCGAGGTGCAGGCGAGGCGACGGCGGCCGGACCGGGCGGTCTTCCCCCTCTTCCGCCACGCCATCGAGCCGGCCTACGGGTACCCCTCCTACCTCGCGGCCCACGAGGAGATCGTGCGGACCTTCGGGATCGACCGGCACTTCATCTCCCGGCGGCGCGTGCTGGTCGTCACCGGGGAGCCCCTCACCCAGCGGATGGCCGGCCCCGCGATCCGGGCGTGGGAGATCGCCCGGGCGCTCTCGGCCGAGCAGGAGGTGCGACTCGCGTCGACCGCGGGGAACAGCCTCAGTGACGACGCGTTCGAGGTCCTGCACGTCTCGGGTCGCGCGCTGCGCGAGGTGACCGACTGGGCGGACGTGATCATCTTCCAGGGCTTCCTCCTCGAAGCGGCACCGTGGCTGAAGGACAGCTCGAAGATCCTCGTGGCGGACGTCTACGACCCGATGCACCTCGAGCAGCTCGAGCAGTCCAAGGACATCGGGCCGGCCGGCCGTGCCCTCGCCGTCCGCGAGACCACCCGCGTGCTCAACGAGCAGCTGCGCCGCGCGGACCTGCTGCTCTGCGCATCGGAGAAGCAGCGCGACTTCTGGCTGGGCCAGCTCGCCGGGCAGGGGAGGGTGAGCCCGGAGCTCTACGACGAGGACGTCAACCTGGACCAGGTGCTGGCGGTCACCCCGTTCGGCATCCCGGACACGCCGCCGGTCCAGCAGCGTTCGGGCATCCGCGGCGTCGTCGACGGGATCGGGCCCGACGACAAGGTGATCCTGTGGGGCGGCGGGGTCTACAACTGGTTCGACCCCCTGACGCTGCTGCACGCCGTGGACCGGCTGCGCGCCAGCCATCCCGACGTCCGCCTGTACTTCCTGGGTCTCAAGCACCCGAACCCCGGCGTGCCCCACATGCGCATGGCGTGGGAGACGAAGGAGCTCGCCGAACGCCTCGGCCTGGCGGGCACCCATGTCTTCTTCAACCACGGCTGGGTGCCGTACGCGCAGCGGGCGGACTACCTGCTCGACGCCGACGTGGGCGTGTCCACGCACTTCCAGAACATCGAGACGCGGTTCTCGTTCCGGACGCGCATCCTCGACTACCTGTGGGCGTCGCTGCCGATCGTGGCGACCGAGGGCGACCGGTTCAGCGACCTCGTGCGGGAGCACGGGCTCGGCCGCGTCGTGCCGGAGCGCGACGTCGACGCTCTCGCGGCGGCGCTGGAGGAGATGCTCTACGACCAGGAGGCCGCGTCCGCCGCGCGGGCCCGCATCGCCGAGATCGCCCCGCAGTTCACCTGGAGCCGCACGCTGCGCCCGCTCGTGGAGTACTGCCGCGACCCCCGGCGGGCGCTGGATCTCGTCGGGGCCGTCGAGGACCCGGACCAGCGAGCGCGAGCGGCCCGTCGGCCCCGGCCCCGGTTCCGGGACGACGTCGTGCTGGCGCGGGCCTACCTGGTCGCCGGTGGGCCGGCCGAGGTGCTGCGCCGCGCCGGGGGACGAATCCGCCGAGTCCTGCTGCGCCGACGGATCGATGACTGAGTGTCGGGGGCGGCCCACGCCGCATCCCGCGGCGTGGAGACAAGGAGACATCGCGTGACGACGAAGACCCTCGACAGTGCCGGACGAACGGTGCTGGTGACGGGCGGGGCGGGATTCATCGGGTGCGCCGTGGCCCCTGCGCTGGTCGCGGCCTTCGGGCGCGTCGTCGCACTCGACAACCTGCACCCTCAGGTGCATCCGCGCCGCGAACGCCCCTCGGGCCTGGCCGAGGGTGTCGAGCTCGTCGTCGGTGACGTCACCGACCCCACCCGGTGGGACGAGGTCCTCGGGGACGTCCGCCCCGACGTGGTGATCCACCTCGCTGCCGAGACGGGGACCGGGCAGTCGCTGACGGAGGCCAGTCGCCACGCGTCCGTGAACGTGGTGGGTACCGCTGCGATGCTGGATGCCCTCGTCCGCCACGACGCGCTGCCGGGCCGCATCGTGCTCACGTCGTCCCGCGCCGTCTACGGCGAGGGAGCCTGGCGCGGTGACGACGGCGTCGTGCGCCTCCCGGGGCAGCGGTCGGCGGAGGTGCTGGAGGCCGGACGCTGGGACTTCCCGGACGCACAACCACTGCCGATGTCCGCGGCGACGACGGCGCCCGCACCGGTCAGCGTGTACGGCGCGACCAAGCTGGCCCAGGAGCACATGATCACGAGCTGGGCGCGCTCGCTGGGCGTCGAGGCGGTCGTCCTGCGGCTGCAGAACGTCTACGGGCCAGGGCAGTCGCTGTCGAACCCGTACACCGGGATCATGTCGCTGTTCTGCAGGCTCGCACGCTCGGGCGCGTCGATCCCGCTGTACGAGGACGGTGCGATGCGGCGGGACTTCGTGCTCATCGACGACGTGGCCGACGCAGTGGTCGCGGCGACGAGCGCGCAGCACCCGGGCCCCGAGCCGATCGACATCGGCGGGGGTGACGCGGCGACGATCGCGACGGCGGCGGCTCTCATCGCGGCGTACTACGGCGCGCCCGAGCCGCATGTGACCGGTCAGTACCGCCAGGGTGACGTCCGGCACGCGTGGGCCGACGTGAGCCGGGCCGCCGACGTGCTTGGATGGGCGCCCCGGTGGAGCCTTTCCGACGGCGTCGCGCGCCTGGCCGCGTGGGTGGACGCGAACGCCGGACCCGCCGACCAGGAGGCTCTCGCCTAGGTCGGGAGCTCGATCGGCACGGAGGTGTGGTGAAGGTGGATCGACCGAGCGACGCTGACGGCCGTGCCGGGGCGGCGCCTCGCGGACGACGTGGACCCTTCCTGCCCGACGGCGACGTCACGGTCCAGGTCCAGTCGGTGCTCTACCGGACCGATTCGGAGGCCGTGGAGCGGTCGCTCGCCGCACTGGAGGCCGCCGCGGAGCAGGCGGTCCTGCCGGACGGGCGCCGTGTCCGGCTCACGGTTCACCAGGGTGACGCGTCCGAGGAGCGCTGCCTCGACGACGCCGACGTCGCAGGGCTCGCGCAGCGGTTCGCCGCCGCGTTCCCGCTGACCTACCGGTGGTTCGGCTCGAACGTCGGCTCGGCCCGCGGCCACAACCTCCTCGCGGAAGGCTGCACGGCGTCGTTCGTCCTGACGCTCAATCCCGAGGTCGTCGTGTCGCCCCGGACGATCCGGCTGCTCGTCGAGCCGTTCGCACACCCGGACACGGGGATGACGGAGGCGAAGCAGCTGCCCGTCGAGCACCCCAAGGACTACGACCCCGTGACGGGTGAGACGTCGTGGGCGTCCACGGCGTGCGCCGTCGTCCCCGCGAGCGTCTTCGCCGAGGTCGGAGGGTTCGACGCGGACACGTTCTTCCTCTACGGCGACGACGTGGACTTGTCGTGGTCGGTGCGCCGGCTCGGCCTGCGTGTGGTGCACCAACCTGCCGCGGCCGTGTTCCACGACAAGAGGCTGGGCGCCGGCGCGTCCTGGCTGCCGTCCGCAGCCGAGAGCTACTACGCCGCCGAGGGTGCGCTCCTGCTCCTGCACAAGTGGTCGAGGCCCGACCTGCTTGCGGCTGCGCTTCGAGACTTCGAGGACTCCCCGGAGGAGGACTACCGCCGGGCGGCGGCAGAGTTCCGACGGCGCAGGTCGGCGGGCGAGCTCGTCCCCCAGGTGGATCCTGAGCACCGGGTCGCCACCTTCGTCGGCTCCGGGTTCGCACCGCACCGCTTCGTGATCTGACCATGGCGGAGACCGAGATGAGCGACCCCCGACCGCGCCTGCCGGCCGACCACCCGGCCATGGAGCCGGGCACGTCCCTGCACGACTTCCTCCAGGAGCTCCGGGCGGGCGCCGCTCACGCCGGCGGCACCGACGAGGACCTGCTCCGGGCCGGGACGAGGACCGCCGCAGAGCAGGCGGAGGACCGCGGGTCCACGCGGCCGTTCCTGTCGGTCGTGACCCGGACGCAGGGCGCCCGGCTGCACTGCCTCACCGAGGTCCTCACGTGCCTGGCAGGTCAGACGAGCACGGACTTCGAGGTCCTGGTCGTCGGCCACCGACTCGACGACCAGGCGACGGACGCCGTGCAGCAGGTGATCGACGAGGCACCGCGATGGCTCCGTGACCAGGTCCGGCTGCTGCACGTCGATCGAGGAGAGCGGGCGGCCCCGCTGAACGAGGGCTTCGCCGCGGCGACGGGTTGGTACATCGCGATCCTCGACGACGACGACCTCCCGTTCGCGCACTGGGTGCAGACGTTCGGCGAGCTTGCGCAGGAGGCCCCCGGACGAGTCCTGAGGACGGTGGCCCTGCGTCAGGACTTCGTGGAGTGCACGGTGCTCGACGAGAGAGCGCCGCGGGCCGCCGGACCGCTGGAGGACCCGTACCCGGCCGAGTTCGACTTCGTGGACCACCTGCGGCAGAACTTCACGCCGAACACCGCGATCGCCTTCCCGCGGGGTGCGTTCCACCACCTCGGGATCAGGTTCGACGAGACGCTGACGACCACCGAGGACTGGGACTTCATCATGCGCACGGTGGCGGTGTGCGGGGTCGCGTCGCGCCCGGAGATCACCTGTCTGTACCGCTGGTGGGTGCACGGCGCGTCGTCGTCGCGTACCCACCACTCCCCGGACGAGTGGGTGCACAACTTCGAGGAGATCGTGCGACGGATGGACGAGCGACCCGTCCTGTTTCCCCCGGGGTCGACGCGTCGCATCCGTACCCTGCTGCGGGAGAGGGACGAGTTCCGGCAGGGTGTGGTCTCCGACGACCGGTACCAGGCGCTCCTGCGCATCCTCACGATCCTCGAGTCGCGCTCCTGGAAGGTGGCGGCTCCGATCCGGTTCGCGGGCCGCCTGCTCGGCGGCAGGCCTGTCCGGGCGTCGGACTACGCGCTCCTGTCGCTGCCGCGACTGCTCGCCGTGATCGAGGATCTCGAGTCGTCGCGATCGTGGCGGTGGACGCGGTTCCTGCGCCGCTGAGACGGGCCCGTCGTGGACGGCGACCCCGCCCGCGGGTCCCGTGCGTCCGCCGTGCGAGCGAGCCTCTCACGCTAGGCTTCCACGGGCCCTTCGGACCCCCAGGGGCGATCGCACCTGGCTGTCAGGACGGCGTCGCAGGGTGCGGCGGAAGCGGAGCGTGGCGTGGCGGAGCGCAAGACCAGTGGCGGTACCTGGGCGGCATCGACGCCATTCGTCGGCGCCGAGCGACCGGCCGTGTGGGTCCAGTCCGTGCTCTACCACACGGAGCTCGCCTCCCTGGAGCGGTCCCTCGAAGCGCTCGCGAGGTCGGCGGAGCTGGCCGTCATGGAGGACGGCGCGTGCTCCCGCGTGGCCGTCCGCTGGGGGGACTGCTCTCCCGGCCGGTGCCTGGAGGACGAGGACGTCGAGCGGCTGCGCGAGCGCTTCGGGTGGATCCTCGACTTCCGCTACACCTGGTTCGGCGGGAACCTCGGCTCCGCCCGGGCGCACAACACGCTCGCCGAGGAGTGTGACGGCGACCTGATCCTGATCATGAACCCGGACGTCGTCGTCACCCCCCGGCTGCTCGAGCGCATGATCGAGCCCTTCCGGCGCACCGGCGTCGGGATGGTGGAGGCCAAGCAGATGCCGATCGAGCACCCGAAGGACTACGACCCGGTCACGGGAGACACGTCCTGGGCCGCGACAGCGTGCGCGATGACACCGGCGGCGGTCTTCCGGGAGCTCGGGGGTTTCGACGCGGACTCCTTCTTCCTCTACTGCGACGACGTCGACATCTCGTGGCGCGTCCGCCTGCTCGGCCTGCGGGTCGTGTACCAGCCCGCTGCCACCGTCATGCATGACAAGCGCCTCCGGACCGACGGTGCCTGGCAGGCCACGACCGCCGAGCGGTACTTCTCCGCCGAGGCGGCCCTGATGCTGGCGCACAAGTGGTCCAGGCCCGAGCTCGTCGAGCGGATCCTCTCCTCGTTCGACGTCGACGGCGGCGAGGACCACCGCCGGGCCGCGCTGGCGTTCCGCGCGCGGGTGGAGGCCGGGACGCTGCCCGAGCCCATCGACCCGGAGCACCGCATCGGCTTCTTCGAGGACGGGTTCTACGCCCCGCACAGGTTCGAGGTGCAGGCATGAGCGCCTACGAGAACGCGTTCGCACCGGACAACGTGTACGGGCACGCGCTGCGGCTGCTGCTCGACCGGCTGCCCGCCGGTGACCTCGCCGGGGCGGTCCACCTCGACGTCGGGTGTGGGTACGGCGCGATCGCGGGGCCCCTGACGGAGCAGGCACCCCTGTCGTACGTCGGTGTGGACGCCGACCCCGACTCCGTGCAGGCACTCCGGGACGCGGGGCACGAGGCGCACGTGCTGGAGCTCGGCGGTGAGGGGGAGACCGTGGCGGCTCTGCTCGCCGTCGTCGGCGGGCGCCGGATCGCCTCGATCACCATGCTGGACGTCCTCGAGCACCTTCCCCGAGGCGCCGAGACACTGCGCGCCCTGCGGCGGCTCGCCATCGACCACGAGGCGGCGCTCGTCATCAGCGTGCCCAACGTGGCGCACCGGGACGTCGGCTTCAAGCTGGCCTTCGGTGCCTGGGACTACACCGCCACCGGGCTGCTCGACACCACGCACGTGCGCTTCTTCACCGGCCGGTCGCTCGAGCGTGACCTCGCCTGCGCAGGCCTCTACCGTGCCGGTCGCAACGACGTCGAGCAGGAGCGCAGCGACCAGCACTTCCCGTCGAGCCATCCGGCGTTGGCGTCGGGAACCACGCTTCACCAACTCCTGCGGTCGGCTCGGGCGGAGAGCGCTCCTGACGACAACGTCAACCAGTTCGTGTGGGCCCTCGCGGCGGGCCCCGCCCTGGCCTCTCCGGGATACGTGGAAGAGCGTGAGGTGGCGCGGCCCTTCCTGTCCGTCGTCGTACGGACGCAGGGGAGGCGGCTCCACTGCCTGCAGGAGGCACTCACGTGCCTGGCCGGCCAGACGGACACCGACTTCGAGGTCCTGGTGATGGGCCATCTGCTCTCGGTGGACCAGCAGGTGAGCGTCGAGAGGGTCATCGAGGACGTGCCGGAGAGTCTGCGGCGGCGTGTCCGGTACGTGAAGGTCGAGCACGGCAACCGGGTGGCGCCGCTCAACGCCGGCTTCGCGGAGGCGTCGGGCGAGTACATCGCGATCCTGGACGACGACGACGTGCCGTTCGCCCACTGGGTCGAGGTGTTCCACCAGCTCTCCGAGCGTGCCCCGGGCCGCCTCCTGCGCACCGTATCCGTGCTCCAGGAGATCGAGGAGAGCGACGTCGCCGACCGGCCGGGGATCCGCGCGGTCGGGGCGATCCGCAAGATCTACCCGTCAGAGTTCGACATCATCGACCACCTCCGGCAGAACTTCACCCCGAACACCGCGATCGCCTTCCCGCGCGGGGTCTTCCATGACCTCGGCATGCGGTTCGACAGCGAGCTCACGACGACCGAGGACTGGGACTTCATCATGCGCGCCGCCCTGCGCGTCGGCGTGGCGTCCAGCCCTGAGATCACCTGCATCTACCACTGGTGGACGCGCGCCGAGTCGTCGCGGACCGTTCACGCCCAGGACGAGTGGGACCGCAACCTCGGGCGGATCGTCGGCAAGCTGGACTCCCAGCCCGTACTCCTGCCTGAGGGCTCGGTGGGGCGCATCCGGGCGCTGATGGCAGAGAGGGATGCCGCCAAGGCCGCCTGCGACGGCGTGGCTGCCGAGCTGGCGGGGTTGAGGTCAGGCACGCCAGAAGGCTGGAGCCCCGTGCGGGCCGCCCTGCTGCGCGACCTCGCGGAGATCCTCGAGTCCCGGTCGTGGCGCGCGAGCGCGATCCTGCGCCTGCCTCACACGCTCTGGCGTCGGGGTTCGCGCATCCGTCTCAGCTCCTTCGTCGACCTGCCCGACCGTGAGCTCGCGCACGCGGCAGCGCGCCTGCGTGAGTCGCGCTCGTGGCGGATGACGAGGTTCTTGCGCCGCGGCTGAGCAGGGGCCGGCGGCGCCCACCCCGGGGGGCCTGGCCTAGCGGCCGACGGAGACGACGCCGCCACGCCGGCCGTCGTCCCTGAGGAGCGCCTCGGTCACCGACCCGATGATCGGCCATCCGGTCTTGGCCCACGCCGCCGTCAGGTGGGTCTGATCGGCGTAGACGCGCACGTTCCCGACGACCGTCGGGCAGATGCCGTCGGAGCACGCCAGGTGGGTGAGGTCCAGCACGGTGACGTTGTCCGGAAGGGCGTTGCGCAGCACCTCGGTGTCGTCGCCGTAGATCTCTCTGCGCGGGTAGGAGCACACCTCGTCGCCGCCGTCGCAGACGGAGGTCTGCGACGGGAGCTGTGCGTTGGCCCTGATGGCGAGGACGGGGATGGCGTGACGACCGAGCTCCGCCCAGGCGTCGACGTACTCCTGGGGCACCCACTCGACCTCGCCGTGCGGGCCGAAGGGGCGCGAGTAGGTCGTCACCACGAGGTCGGGGGGGTCCTCGAGGAGGGTCTCGAGGAGCAGCTCGTTCCAGCGGTCGCAGCCGGGCGCCCAGTCGGGGTTGTAGTAGTCGGCGACGTCCGTCACTGGGGTCAGGAGGAACGGGCAGCCCGCCCGGATGTAGCTGGTGAGACGGACGTCGGTGTCGTCCGCCGTGCGCGACAACGCGCCGTGCCAGGTCCCGGAGTGGGACCCCCCGATCAGGGCCACGTCGTACTGCGCGTCGTCCGGCCCCGTCGTGTTGCCGAACATGCACCAGACGTCTTCGTTGCCGACGACCTGGCAACCGACAGGGGTGCCCTCCTCGCCCACGACGGGAGCATGCGGGCGCGGGATGGGGACCACGCCCTCCGGCACCGGGTACGCGTCGGGTCGGTACGCAGCCATCATCCCGGGGTAGGTGCTCAGCTCGGCACCGTCCGCCAGTGCGGTCATCTGCTCCACCCAACGCCGTTCGGAGCGGACGGTGACCACACCGACGACCGCCGACGCGGCCAGGGCGGACGCCACCACCGCGGCCAGCAGCGGCCGGCGGCCGACCCGCAGGGGCGCCTCGACGACGTGATAGGTCACGACGGCGAGGAGCATCGACAGGGCGGCCGCGGCGAGACCGGAGAGGAGGTCGAGCGAGTCCCGGCCCGTTGCCGACAGGTAGAGGGACATGACCGGCCAGTGCCACAGGTACAGGCCGTACGCGTACTTGCCGTTCGACGCGAGTGACCGGTGCGCGAGGAACCGCCCGACGGTGTGCCGGGCCGGCGTTGCATCGCCGGTGATGAGCACCGCAGCCGCAGCACCGAGCGGCACCAGCGCCCACGGGCCGGGGAACGTCGTCAGCCCGTCGACGAGGAGCCCGCCCGTGACGAGGGCCGCGAGGCCGAACCATCCGATGATCACCCGCGCCAAGTGTGGGAGGTGGATGCGTCCCGGGAGCAAGGCGAGGGCGGCGCCCCCGAGGAACTGCCAGGCGCGGGCCCGGGTGTCGAAGTACGCGGCCGTCTGGTCGAGGCCGACGAGGACGGTGGCAACGCCGAGGCCCACGACAGTGGCGAGGGCGAGGCGGGTCGAGAGGGCCTTCGCCGACACGGGCTCGCGTCTGCGCCAGCGGACCGGGGCCAGGAGGATGAGCGCAAGGGGTGCGACCAGGAAGACCTGAGCCTGGACGGAGAGCGACCAGAAGTGCTGGAACGGGTTCAGGACGCTCGACGCCGCGCCGTAGGCCACTCCCCGGTCGGCCAGCCACCAGTTCTCGAAGTAGAGGACCGATGCCCGGAAGGCGGGCATGAGATCCTGGGCCTGCCCGCGGTAGGCGATCGCGAGGGCGACCGAGAGGACCACGGCGAGGGTGAGCCACGCAGCGGGGAAGAGGCGCCGGACGGTGCGCAGGTAGTACGACCGGAGGCCCATGCCCTCACCGCGTCCGAGGCGCCGGGCCAGCCCGCCGAGGACGAAGTACCCGGAGATGAAGAGGAAGACGTCCACACCGCCAGACACCCCCAGGCCCAGGTAGTGGTAGACGAGCACGAGGGCGACAGCGACGATCCGCAGGCCCTCCACGTCGCTGCGCCGCGGCCGGCTGTGCCCGGGTGCCTGGCTGCCCTGCATGTCGGGGGACTCGGTCATCCGTTCGCGCTGCCGTCCGTCCCGGCCGTGACCCGTACGCGAGGAGTGCCGCCGCCGGCCCGCGGGGTGCCGGAGGTCCGGCGACGCAGGAGTGCGCGTCCCGCGTTCTGGGCGGGCACCTCCACGAGACGGTAGGCGAGAGCCGACGCGGCGAGGGAGGCCGCGATGGCGACCACGGTGCTGATCGAGTCCGGGACGTCCCGGACTGCGAGGAGGTTGAGGACCGTGATGCCGACGGGGATGTGGAGGAGGTAGAGGGAGTAGCTCACGTCCCCGAGGAACCGCAGCGGCGCCACGAGGTGCCGGGGTGCAGCGAGCATCAGCGCGAAGAACGCCACCAGCGCATAGACGTAGGTCAGGGCCGGCTCCACCCCCGACCACCCACCGGGGGTGAGCAGGAAGCCGGGCTGGAGCGTCTCCTGGAACGTGGCGTAGGCGGCCAGCACGAGCACGCCGAGGACGAGCGCCTCCGAGCGACGGGCGAGCCCGCGGTGGGCAAGGTAGGTGAGCCGTCCCACGAGGAGGAAGCCGACGTAGACCGGGGTGAACGCGTTGGCGGTCGTCGCGAGCGCTGGGATCTCCATGAAGAGGACCGTGAGCACCGCCCATGCGCCCGTCATGATCCACGTGGCACGCAGGGGTGCCGTCCGCGACAGCGGGATCAGGGCGAACGTCATCGTGTAGAAGACCAGCTCGATGACGAGGGTCCACGTGACTTCGAGCACGCGTCCCTCCGGGACGAACCCGTCGAGGACGAAGGCCCCGAGGGCCCAGCTCGTCGCGCCCGGGTCCCGCACTCCGTGGAGCACCGTCCCGGTGCGTGTCGCGACGGCGAGCATGACGGCGCACACGGCGAGCGCGAAGCACAACGGCGGGAAGATCCGGAAGGAACGCTTCACGAGGAACGCCTGGCGGTCCTCACGCAGTGACGAGTGGGTGATGATGAACCCACTGATCAGGAAGAAGAGCACGACGCCGAGGTGGCCGCCGTTCTGGAAGACGTGGAAGGGGCGCACCACCCACCGGGACCAGGCGTCCTGCAGCACCGAGGTCCGCGCCGTCTCCATGAGCCAGAAGCCGCTCAGGTGCGACCACACGACGATCAGGGCGGCGATACCACGCAGGCCGTGGACGAAGACGTAGCGCTCCGGGGCCGCACCCGCGCGGCCGTCGGTCACGGTCTCGGTGGCCGCGGTCACGAGACCGCACCCCGGCGTCGGCGTCGGCGGGGCGCCGTCCCGGGCCGTCTCGTCCTCATGGTGCTCACCTCTGCGACCTTCGCGGCTGCCGCCTGACCCGGCGCATCACCGGGCGCTCGACGAGGTACCAGCTGGCTGCCGCGAGCGGAACCGTGACCAGGACGGTCAGTCCCATGTAGGGCCACAGGCCCCACCTCGCCGCACCCAGCGCGGCGAGGAGCTGCTGGACCGGGAACGCGTAGATGTACACCCCGTAGGAGAGGTCGTTGCGCTGGAACCAGCGAGGGGAGCGTACGGCAGAGCCGACCCACAGCAGCGCGTAGGTGAAGAAGGGGGCAGCCAGCTGAAGGCCCCAGAGGGGTTGCAGGAGGGCAGCGGCGCAGGTGATCGCCGTGGCGACCAGGGCACCTGCCCAGTGCAGCGGGAGACGGGACCGCAGTGAATGCACCAAGGCACCGCCGAGGAAGAACGGCAGCAGCGACGACAGGTTCGCGACATCGGCGTCCTGCCCGATGTACACACCCAGCGAGGGCCAGAGCGCGAACCACGCGACGCTCGCGGCGAACCCGACGGCGGGCACCAGCCACGTGCGTCGCCACCACGCGGTAGCCGCGCACAGGGCGATCATGATGTAGCAGACGAACTCGTAGTAGAGGGTCCACAGCGACCCGTTCCACGCGTACGGGTAGGGGTTGTCCGCGAGGGTCTCGCCGACCTGGTACGAGCCGATCCGGAGCGTCAGGTTGCTGACGATGTGGTCGAGCGGCGGAACGGGCCCGCCGGTCAGGAACCCGTCCAGGGTGCCGCGGCTCACCAAGTACTCGACAGGAGCGAACACGAGCGCCACGACCACCAGGCAGACCCAGAAGGCCGGGTAGATGCGGGCCGCCCGGTGGACGAGGTAGGAGCCGAGGTCCTTGGTCTGGCGACTCCCGGTGATCAGGTAGCCGCTGACGCAGAAGAACCCGAAGACCGCCCAGCCGCCCAGCCGCGTGTTCAGGAGCTCCGGATGCCCTTCGAAGCCGCCGAGGGGGTAGGCGTGGTGCACCAGGACGGACGCGGCGAGGACGAGGCGCACGAGGTTCAGGCTGTTGTCGCGCGGGTCGAGCTGCCTGCCCGTCCAGCGCCCGAGGCTCGCTGCGGGGACCGGGGCGGGGGGAGCGTCGGTGCTCGCCGTCGCTGCTGTGGCAGTCGTCATGCGCGTGCGCTCACCCGGCGGGCAGGTGCGCCCGGCGGACGCCCGGAGGTCGGCAGGCGGACGGCGCCGCGGTGCACCGCCGCTCGGGGTCTCAGGGCGATGAGGGACCACATGGTGCACCAGTGTGCCGCAAGCGCGGAGGCTGTCGGTCACGCGCGAGCAGGTCTGCGGGCGTTGCGCCAGGCGGGCACGGACCCGACCGGCCTCTTCTCCTGGGTAGGCTGTCGTTCGCCCGAGGGACACCCGTGATCGAGAGGCTGAGGATGCCATCTGCGCTGAGGCGTGCGCTGCGGATCATGCGCACGCGTGGCGTCACCGGGGTGCTCCTCGTCCTCTTCCGGCGAGCGGTGGACCGTCTGGAGCGCCGCAACACCGGCGACAAGGTGCGACCGCAGCTCCTCGTCCGCTGGGAGGACGCGGTCGCCGTCGACTGGACGACGCCGGCCCCCTGGCAGGCGGACCCCCGGACGGTGGTCAACGAGTCGCTGCGCACGGCGTGGATCATGCACCCGCCGGGTGAGAGCAGCGGCGGGCACCAGAACATCTTCCGGTTCATCACGTACCTCGAGTCCGCAGGTCACGAGGTGACCGTCTACCTGTACGACTCCTTCGACCGGGCGGTCGACCCGGTGCGCGTCCAGGAGATGCTGGCCTCGTCGCCGTCCTACCCGAACGTGGACGCGACGTTCCGCATGTACGACGGCGGCGTCGACCCCGGCACGGACGTGATCGTGGCCACCGGGTGGGAGACCGCGTACCCGGCGTTCCGCGACCCGTCGCTCGCCAAGCGCGCGTACTTCGTCCAGGACTTCGAGCCGGGCTTCTACCCCGTGGGCTCGGAGCACACCCTCGCCGAGAACACCTACCGGTTCGGGTTCCACGGCATCACGGCGGGGGACTGGCTGGCCACGATGCTCGCCCGTGAGTACGGGATGCGCACGGCGTCGTTCGGGTTCGCCGCCGACACGAGCACCTACCACCTGACCAATACCGGGGCACGCGACGAGGTCTTCTTCTACGCGCGGCCCGTCACCGCGCGGCGCGGGTTCGAGCTCGGGCTGATGGCCCTCGAGCGCCTCGTCGAGCTGCGGCCCGACGTGACCATCCACCTGGCCGGCTGGGACGTCTCGGCGTACGACATCCCGTTCCCGCACGTGGACCACGCAGCCATGAAGACCAACCAGCTCAACGAGCTGTACAACAGGTGTGGTGTCGGGCTCGTCCTGTCGCTGACGAACCTGTCCCTCCTGCCCCTGGAGCTGCTCGCCGCGGGGGTGGTCCCCGTGCTCAACGAGGGCCAGAACAACCGGCTGGTCACCGACAACCCGTTCATCGAGTACTCCGAGCCGACCCCGGCAGCCCTCGCCCGCCGGATGGACGAGGTCCTCTCGCGTCCCGACCTCGCCGCGCACGCGGCCGCGGCGGCGGCGAGCGTGGGCGACGGAGGGTGGGACGCGTCCGGCGCACGATTCGTGAAGGCTCTGGAGGACTTCGCGCGTGGCTGACGCCCTCGTGATCGGCGGGAACGGCTTCCTCGGCTCGCACGTCGCGGACGCCCTGGCCCGGCGCGGGCACACCGTCGCCGCGTTCGACCGCTTCGGCGTCCTCGCACCGCAGTTCGTCGAGCCCGGCATCGAGGCGATCAGCGGGGACTTCCTCAACACCGCGGACCTGCGCTCGGCCGTGGCGGGGCGCGACGTCGTCCTGCACTTCCTGTCGACGACGGACCCGGCGAGCGCGGAGGACGACCCGACGCTCGACATCCGCACGAACATCATGTCGAGCGTGCAGCTGTTCGAGGCGTGCGCGGACGCGGGCGTCGGGCATGTGGTCTTCGCCTCGACCGGCGGGGCGATCTACGGCGACCAGGACGGCACGGTCTTCCGCGAGGAGGACCTGACGGTCCCCGTGTCGCCGTACGCCATCGGCAAGCAGGCCATCGAGGGGTACCTGCGCTACTTCCGGCGCAAGCGCGGCCTGGACTCCACGGTGTTCCGCATCTCCAACCCCTACGGACCGCGGCAGAACCCGGCGAAGCGCCAGGGCGTCATCCCGATCTTCCTGCGCCGCATCGCGCTCGGTCAGCCGATCACGGTCTTCGGCGACGGCACGATGGTCCGCGACTACATGTACGTCGCCGACATGGCCGAGATGGTGGCTGACGCCGTCACGCGCGGCACCGCCCAGGACCTGTACAACCTCGGCAGCGGTGAGGGCACCTCGTTGACCGACCTCCTGGCGTGCATCGCCGAGGCCACCGGAGTCGAGCCGGAGGTGCGCCACGCCCCGACCCCGCCGACCTTCGTGGACCACGTCACGCTCGACACGGCGCGGTTCACCGCAGAGTTCGGCACCCGGCCGATGACGCCCCTGACCGACGGCATCCGCCGCACGTGGGACGAGATCAGGGAGCAGCGATGAGCCAGGAGGCACCGGCTCCCGGCGAGCTCGCCGCGACCGTCGCGATCCTGACGTACAACGGCGAGCGGTACCTCGAGGACATCCTCACCGCGCTCGAGTGCCAGCGGTTCGATGGGGCGTTCGAGGTTCTCGTCATCGACTCCGGGTCGACCGACCGGACGCTCGACATCGTGGCCGCGCACCCCGAGGTCCGGCTGCACGTCATCCCCAACAGCGAGTTCGGCCACGGCCGCACCCGAGGGCTCGCGGCGCACCTCGCGCGTGGGCGGGTCGTCGTCTACCTCACGCACGACGCCGTCCCGGCGCACGACCGGTGGCTCTACGAGATGCTCAAGCCGTTCGAGCTGAACGACAAGGTCGCGGCTGTCATGGGCAAGCAGGTCGCCCGGCCCTGGTGCTTCCCGCTGCTGAAGTACGAGATCCGGTCCGTGTTCGCGGGCTTCGGGCCCGACTTCGGCACGTCTCTCTTCTACGAGGACGACTTCGTGCAGTCCGAAGGAGTGCGCAACGCGATCACGTTCTACTCGGACGCGAACTCCGCGGCCCTGCGCGAGGTGCTCACGGGACCGGTGCCCTACCGCGACGTGTCCTACGCGGAGGACCAGCTGCTCGGCCGGGACCTCGTCGCGGCGGGGTACGTGAAGGCCTACGCGCCCCGCGGCGTCGTCGTGCACTCCAACGACCTGACGCTGCGCGAGTACGACGACCGCATGGTCGAGGAGACCCGCGGCCTGCGCGAGGTCGGCATCGACGTCGCCGTGCCGTCGATCGGTGTGGTCGCCCGGATGGTCGCGCGCGGCGTCGTCCGCGACCAGGTCGCGATCCTGCGCGACGGCGAGTACTCGTGGCGTCGCAAGGCGTACTGGTCGCTGGTGAACCCTGCCTACCACCTGCAGAAGTGGCGTGGTGTTCGACGCGGGGCATCGGGTCCGGCACCGGTGCAGCCAGGCGCGGTCGACCCCGCCTGAACCCGCCTGGAGCCGGCTACAGCTCCTGTGCGAAGTTGCCCTCGGCCCGGGCGAAGATGCGCTGGGAGAGCCACAGGAGCACCACGCAGATGCCGGTGGCCACGAGGATCCGGACGCCCATCTCATCCGGGAACGGCTGGTCGGCGCCGCGCACCCAGGTGCCCCGCTGGAACGCGAGCACGGCAAGCGTCACCGGGTTGGCGAGGTAGAGCTCCTGCACCCACGTGCCGCCGAAGCTCTCGTTCACCAGGGAGTAGGGGTAGATGATCGGCGACGCCCAGAACATGAGCATCATCACGATCTCGATCAGGTGCTGCATGTCGCGCATGTAGACGTTGATCGCGCTCAGGACCAGAGCGAGCGCGGAACCGAACGTCATGACCAACGCCAGCCCCAGCGGCACGTAGAGGATGCGTGCGTTGGTCGGGAAGGCGCCCGCGATCGCGGTGAACGCCAGGAGGATGCCCAGCTGGATCGCGAAGTTCACCACGGAGGCGCCGACCGTGCTGAGGGGGAAGACCTCCCGCGGCAGGTAGACCTTCTTGACCAGGCCCGAGTTGGCGACGACCGACCCCGTCCCGCCCGAGACCATCTCGTTGAAGATGGTCCACACGGTCAGGCCGGCGAAGATGTAGATGCCGAAGTCGGGCACGTTCTGCCCGAACTTCATCAGGCCGCCGATGACGAAGTAGTACACGAGCAGCTGGGCGAGCGGCTTGAGCATGCTCCACACGAAGCCGAGCGAGCTGTTCTTGTACCGGGCGCGGAGCTCGCGCTTGACGAGCAGTGCGAGCAGCTCGCGGTGGGCCCAGATGTCCTTGACGGAGCCGACGGTGCCGCGGAACAGGCCGGGCGTCGGGCCGACCGCCTCGAGCGGCTGTGTCGCGAGATCGGCCATCCGGCGCTCGGCAACCGTCTCGACCATGGGACCTCCGCTCGTGCACGACCTGGCACCGGATCGTATCCCGGCGGCGGGGTCGCGTGGTCGGCCCGGCCAGTGTCCCGCCCGTTCGTCGGCCGCGCTGCCCAGCCGTCCCCACGACCGGTACGGTGTGTCGCACCTGAGAGGAGACCCCGTGGTCAGCGACACCCCCCTGCGCTCGCGCGGCACCCGAGACCCGTCCGGCCTGCGCATCCTGTCGGAGCCCGGTCTCGGCTACGCGGACGGCGCGGAGGGCCGGCTCGCCGAGATCGTCGGTGGCGCCACGGACCTGTCGTCGTCGTCGCGCGAGCTCGCCGACCAGGCGACGGACTGGGCGACGTCGTACTCCCTCGTGCCCGGCCGCGCGAACCTCCTGCGCTCGGTCGACCTGCGCCCTGACATGCGCGTGCTCGAGATCGGCTGCGGGTGCGGCCCCATCACGCGGTACCTCGGCGAGCGGGCCGGGCTGGTGGACTCCGTCGAGCCGATGCAGGCGCGGGCCACGGTCGCCCGGCTCCGCACGCGCGACCTGGAGAACGTCCAGGTGTACGTCGGCACGCTCGACGACGTTCCCGCCGAGCCGACCTACGACGTCGTCGTCGTCGTGGGCGTCCTGGAGTACGTCGGCAACGGCGCGAAGGACCCGCGCCCCTACCTGGACTTTCTCGAGCAGATCCGGGCCGTCCTGGTGCCCGGCGGCACCCTCGTGCTGGCCATCGAGAACGCGCTCGGCGTGAAGTACTTCGCCGGTGCGGGCGAGGACCACACCAACCGGCCGTTCGACTCGCTCGAGGACTATGCACTGAAGTCCCCGGCGCGCACCTTCTCGCGTGCGGGGCTCGCCGAGCTCCTCCAGGGAGCCGGGCTGGCGCCGCAGACGGTGCTCGGCGCCTTCCCGGACTACAAGCTTCCACGCGTCCTGATCTCCGACGCCCTGTTCGACGCCTCGCCCCAGCTCGCGTCGCGGCTGCCCAAGTTCCCCAGCCCCGACTGGGTGGTCCCGCGCCTGCAGCTCGCTGACGAGGCGATGCTGTGGCGCACGCTCGTCGAGGCGGGCGTGGCGCGCGACTTCGTGAACTCCTTCGTCGTCCTCGCCACCAACGGCGACGCCGCGGTGGGCGCTCCTCTGTGGCCCCAGGAGCGCCTGGCGCTGATGTTCAACACCGAGCGGCAGTCCTGCTACGCCGTGCGCTCCGAGGTCCTCGCAGGACCGACGGGCCCGGTCCTGCAGCGCCGTCGGCTCTACCCCGACGCCGCGGCGCCCGCCGCGGACGCCGGGATCCGGCACGAGCCGCCCGCCGCCGAGGAGGTCCTCCTCGGCGCGGAGCTGCTCGACCTGGCCGTGCAGCAGCCCGAGCGGCGCGCAGAGCTCCTCCGGTCGTGGGCGGCGCTGGTTCCCGACGGGGACTGGACGCCGGTCGACCTCGTCCCGCACAACATCATCGTGCGCGACTCGGGTGAGCTGGTCGTCGTCGACCAGGAGTGGCGGGTCCAGGGCTACGCGCGCGACTGCGTGCTGGTCCGCGGCCTGCTCTGGGCAGCCGTGCGGATCGCCGCGATGACGCGCCCGGAGGTCGGGGCACCGGCGCGCACGGTCCGCGACCTCATGGACGAGCTCGCCGCGGACCTCGACCTGACGCTGGACGATGCGCTGATCGACCGCTTCGTCACCGCCGAGTCCCTCTTCCAGGCTGCGGTGAACACGACCAGCGCCACGGAGGTCGACCGGCGGCACCGCTCCACGGACGACCTGCGGTCCGTCATGACGGAGGACCTTCTGCAGGTGCGGGGCGGCGAGCGCTTCGACAGCCAGTGGCAGCGGGCGGTCGCCGAGCTGAGCCTCACCGATGAGAAGCTGCGCAGCATGCAGGCCCAGGTCGAGCGCCTCGAACACGACCTGAGCCGCACACTGGATCGGCGGGTGCGCCGCGTCGTCGGGCGCGTGCTGCGGCGCGTCGGTCTGCGCCGCTGAGGACCCGGCCTGCGCCGCTGAGGGTCAGAGCGCGCCGAAGCGGTGCAGGAAGGCGGCCATCGCCTCGCGGCTGACTGCGGAGCTCGGCTCGAACCGGACCGTCCCGTCGGCCTGCGTCGTGCCCGTGGTGACGCCGCGCTCGGCCAGCCACTCGACGGCCGTGAAGAACGGGTTGCCGGTCGAGACGTCGACGAACCTGGGCGTCGCGGGAGGGGTGAACGCGGGCGAGCCCGCGAGCCGGTAGAGGAACGCGGCCATCGCCTCGCGGCTCACCGGCGCAGCGGGGGAGTACCCGCGCGTGCCGTCGGCCTGCACGGTGCCCGTGGTGATCCCGCGGGATGCGAGCCACTCGATCTCCTTGAAGAACGGGTGGCCCGCGGGCACGTCGGTGAACGTAGGCGTCGCGGGAGGCGTGAACGCCGGCGACCCGGACGCGCGGTAGAGGAACGCCGCCATCGCGTCACGGTTCACGGGCGCCGACGGCCGGAACGTGCCGTCCGCGTACCCGGTGGTCACGCCCGTGTCGGCGAGCCACACGATGTCGCGCGCGAACGGGTGCGTGAACCGTACGTCGTCGAAGCGCGTCAGCGCCGCGTCCCGGCCGATCGGGACGAGCCCGGCGACCTGCGGGGTCACGGCGAGCACGCTCGCGGCCGTGCCGCTCAGCACCGTGAGCTCGGCGTCGCTGCGCACCGGGTGGCGCACGCCTGCCCTGATCTCGTAGCGCAGCGCGTCGCCGACGGGCTGGATGAACAGGGGTGCGCTCACCGCGCCGGTCGGGGTGAAGCCGGCGAGAGACTCCGCGCCCACCACGGCCGTGACCGAGGGCGCCAGCGACGCGTCGCCCAGGCGCGTGATGGAGCTGCCACGCAGCAGGAACGCGCCGTCGGCGGTACGCACGAACGGGCTCATCGTGGGGCCGGGTGCGACCCGCGCCATCGAGGAGCCGTCCAGGGCGCCCTGCGGCAGCAGGCGCAGCGCCGTCCCGGACGCCAGGGCGGCGGGCAGCGGGTTCATGCCGGTGGAGCTGAAGAGGGACAGGTCGCCCGTCGCCCGGTTGGTGACGACGAGGCCGTTGCGGACCACCGGGTCGCCGACCGGGAGCCACGAGACGGCCGCGCCGGCCATGGACACCGACGCCGTCGGCAGCCCGTTCGCGGTCAGCGACGCGGCGTCGGCGACCTCGCGTCGGACGCGGTCGTCCACGTAGTACGTGCGGCCCGACGAGGTCCGCACGACCTGCTGGAGATTGCTCCCCGGGGTGAGCATCGCGATGTGGGCGTCGGTCAGCTGGGTCCACGTGCTGCACTCCCCGCCGAAGTCCGCCACCAGGGAGCAGGTCCCCGCGTAGTAGCGGGTGCCGGAGTCGACGTAGTAGATCGCGCCTTCGGGGCTACGCACCCAGCGGTCGACGGTACGTCCGGTCGTCCGCCGGGACAGGTAGGCGTCGGACACGTAGCCCACGGGCCCGAGCGGCGCGTAGGTCGCGAGGAGCGCCTCGCTGGGCACGGGGTGCTTCATCGTTCCCGAGATGAGGTAGACGGTCGGGTTGTCGACCGTCCGCACCAGGAACCCGCCGCCCTGCGTCGAACCGAACCAGTCGGTGAACAGGCGCCAGAAGTTCCGGTTGCCGTAGGAGCTGCACGAGTCGCCGAGGCCGTACAGGTTCGCCAGGGCGGCCGCGTTGGGCCGGTACGGGGTGTACGTGTACAGGCCGGCGGTCGCCTGGTTCTCGATGTAGACGCTCGACGTCCCGCACGCAGCGTTCGGGTGGTACTGGATCGTGTTCGCCCGGCCGGGGCGGTAGCGCGGGTACTGCTCCGGGTGGAGCGCGTACCTCTGGTACTGCCGCGCGGCGAGGTACACCTGGTTGAACAGGCCGAAGTACTCGGCGTTGCACGGGGCGGTGTCGGGGCAGCCGAAGCCCGTCGCCCGCTCGTAGGCGTACGTCGTCGGCTTGGTCCGGGTGATGAGCGACTGCTCCTTCTCCAGGAGCACGAGGAGCGCGCGGGGGTTGACGCCGCAGCTGTTCGCCACGCCGACGATGATCTGGGCGGCACTCTCGGTGCGGCCACCGACGTAGCCGTTGCACATCTCGTCGGCAGCCTTCGCGACCGTCGTCGTGCGGTAGTCCTTCAGGCACGGCTGCTCGCCCGGTACGCAGTTGGCGCCTCGGGCGTTCAGGAACGCCTGGACCTGGTCCGCGGTCATCGTGCCCGGGTCGAAGAACACGGGGTCGCTGATGATGTTGCCGGCTTCGAAGTCCCCGGCGATGGCTGTCGGCAGCAGGCCGCCGGTGGGGACGGCAGGGGCCGTCACCTCGCCGCTCGGGACGGCAGGGGCCGTCACGCCGGACGCCGGGGCCGCGCCCGCGACGTCGGCAGGGCCGGGTGGCGGCGCCAGGGTGAGACCGACCGCCAGCGCGACCAGAGCGGCCGTGCGGGTGAGGCGGCGGTGGGTCACGACGTGACCTCGGCAGGCGCGGAGGTGCCCTGGGACGCGGTCGAGGAGTACGAGAGCACCACCGTCTGACCGGCCGGCGGCGTCGGGAGGACGAGCAACCCGCACGACGTCGACGTGGCGTCCGCGAAGGCCGGGGCGGTCACGGACATGCCGGTCGCGGAGATCGTGGCGGTACAGGTGCCGCCCTCCTCGATGACGTCGGGGACGAAGCCCGCCACCTCGATCGTGGCCGGGTCCGTCCCCGGCCCGGCGTAGGCGATGAGGGGTGAGACGGTCGTCCGGTCGTCGGCCGGCTCCGTGGTCGGGTCCGGGTCGGGTGGCGCGTCGGTCGGCTCGGCGGGCGCCGTGGCGTCTCCGGAGGGCTCCGGGTCGGGGGAGGCCGGCGCCTCGGAGGTGGGGCTCCCGGTGGTCGCCTCGTCCGTCGGGGCGTCCGTGCCACCGGCGGTGCACCCGGCGAGCACGACCACGCCGGCCAGGGACAGGGCGGCGACGGTGCGGCGCAGGTGTGACACGTGAGTCCTCCGATACGTGAGGTACCAGTCTCCCATCCGGTCGATCCGGTGGGTCGGAACGACACGTGCGGGCGCTGATAGGGTTCCCGGGCGAGTCGATCGCTCCGTCCCCCGCGCCCGCCCGCCCGGTGCGCGCCCCGACCGTCGTCGCCCGAACGAGGGAGAGTCGATGCAAGCCACCCCACTGCGCCATCACGTCGCCGACAGCGTGCCCGCGGACGGCGTCTGGCCGCTCGGCACCACCGAGGTGACGTACGTCGAGCAGGCCGAGGTGACGGTGCTGGACATCCTGCGGGCGGCCACGGACCTGTCGGCGGACAGCCCCGAGCTGGACGCCGCGGGCGAGGGCGCGGCGGTGACGTACCACCTGAACAGCCGCCGGGCGAACGTCGTGCGGTTCCTCGATCTCCCGGCCGACGCGGCCGTGCTCGAGGTCGGCGCCGGCTGCGGCGCCGTCACGCGCTACCTCGGCGAGACCTGCGCAGTGGTCGACGCCCTCGAGCCGATGCCCCGTCGTGCGGCCGTCGCCCGGGAGCGGTGCCGCGACCTGACCACGGTCGAGGTCTTCGCCGGCGAGCTCGGTGACGTGCCCGCGGTGCCGGCGTACGACGTCGTGCTCGTCAACGGTGTGCTGGAGTACGTCGGCAACGGCTCCGCGGACCCGGCGCCCTACGTCGCGTTCCTCGGTGAGTGCGCGGCGCGTCTGCTGCCGGGCGGCGTGCTGATCGTCGCGATCGAGAACCAGCTCGGCGTGAAGTACGTCGTCGGTTCCCCGGAGGACCACACGGACCACGAGTTCGACTCCCTCGAGGGCTACCCGCGGCCCAACCACGCCCGGGTGTTCAGCCGTCGCGGGCTGACCGGCCTGCTGGCCGCAGCCGGGCTGGAGGTCGCCGAGGTCCTCGGCGCCTTCCCGGACTACAAGCGGACCGCCGTCCTGATGGCGCCGTCCATCGACACCGTCGACAGCTCCCTGCCCTACCGCATCCCGCCCTTCCCGAGCCCCGACCGCCGTGGTTTCCGCCACCGCGTCGCGGACGAGGCGGCGGTGTGGCGCACGATCGTCGAGGCCGGCCTCACCTGGGAGTTCCCCAACTCGTTCGTCGTGCTCGCGCACACGCCCGGGGAGCCGCGCACGGTGTGGCCGCGAGGCCGACATGCCGTCTTCGCGCGCAACATCCGCAGGCCGGAGTTCAGCCAGCGCACCGTCGTCGAGGACGTCGCCGGCGTCCCGACCTTCCGCCGCATCCTCAACCCGGCCGCCGGCACCCCCGTGGACGGCGTCCGCCTGGTCGGGAACGACGCGCCCTACCAGCCCGGTGTCGAGCTGATGGACGTGCTCAGGACGGCCGACGACGAGGCGCTGGCGACGTGGCTCGCGCGCTGGGCCGAGCTCGTGCGGCAGTGGCCGTGGGACGACGGCGCACCCCTCGACCTGCTACCCCACAACGCACTCCTGTCGTCCGATGACGAGATCGTCCTCGTGGACGACGAGTACCGCGCCGACGGCTGGACGCGTGAGGACGTGCTCGCCCGAGGCGTCCTCACGCTGGCCCTCAAGCTGGCCGGTGCGACCTCCGCGACGCGCTGGACCCAGTCCACGGTCGGGGAGCTCGCCGCCCACCTCGGCACGCTCGCCGGGCTCGCCGACGGCTGGCTGGACGCGGCCGTGGAGCGCGAGGCCGGTCTGCGCGCGACCGTGCGCGGGGTGGCACGCGACGACGCACGGGTCGCGCTGCGCGGCGTCATCGCCCAGCCTCTCGCCGACGGCCCGCTCGACCTCCAGGCGGTGCGCCGGATCGGGCGGCTCGAGCAGCAGATCGCCGGGCTCGAGCAGCAGCTCGCCGCCACGTCGGGGGAGGCGGCCCAGCTCGCCGCGCTCCGGCAGCGGCCGGCGTTCCAGGCGTACACGAAGGGCCGTGCGGCGGCCCGCTTCGGTGTGCGTGCGGTCAAGGGCGTCGCACGTCGGGTGCGTTCGGCGGTCGCGCGGCCCTCGGCGGGGTAGCGGCGCCCGATCAGTCGAGCAGGGCCATCGCGGCGGGCATCGCCACCACGCCCGTGGAGATGGCGGGGGCCTCGACCGAGAAGAGCGCCGCCTGGGTGACCAGGTCGATCGTCTCGCCGCCGGCGGTCGAGGCGCGGACCCGGAGCACGTACTGACCCGTGCCCAGGTGCAGCTCGGGCAGCAGGATCTCGATCTCGCGTCGCCCCGGTGTGCCGGGGAGCGTGACCCCGAGCCGCTTCGAGGTGACGCTGTAGATGAAGTGGCCGCGAGGGGTCTCGATCGAGAGCGCGAGCAGCCACGGGTCGATCGCCTCACGCAGGTCGACCGTGACGCTGACGCGCAGGGACGAGCCGGCGCGGATGACCGAGGCCGGCGCGCCCTCCTCGTCGACCGCCTGGACGTCCACGATGCGACCCAGCGGCTGCTCCGGCGCGGCCGCCTCGTGCTCGCGGCGGTCCGCGTCGAAGGACTCGCGCAGCGCGCGGATGCCGTCCTGCGGGCTGCCGTCGACGACCACGTGGCCCGCCCGGAGCAGGACGGCGCGGTCACAGAGGTCGCCGACCTGGTCGGCCGAGTGGCTGACCAGCGCGATCGTGCGGCCCTCGTGCTGGAACGAGCGGATCTTGTCCATGCACTTGAGCTGGAAGGGCTCGTCCCCGACCGCGAGGACCTCGTCGACGAGCAGCAGGTCAGGGTCCACGTGCACGGCGACGGCGAACGCGAGCCGCACGTACATGCCCGAGGAGTAGAACTTCACCTGGGTGTCGATGAACGGCTCGATGCCGGAGAACTCGACGATCGCGTCGAACTGCCGCGCCGTCTCCGCCTGCGACATGCCGAGGATGGCCGCGTTCAGGTAGACGTTCTCCCGGCCCGTCAGGTCCTGGTGGAATCCGGCGCCCAGCTCGAGCAGCGCCGCGAGGCGGCCCCGGCGGCGCACGGTGCCGGTGGTGGGCTGGATGATCGCGCCGATGACCTTCAGCAGGGTGGACTTGCCGGAGCCGTTGGCGCCGATGAGCCCGACCGTGGTGCCCGCGGCGATCTCGAGGTCGATGTCCCGCAGCGCCCAGAACTCTTCCGAGTGGTCCGGGCCGCGCCGGAAAGCGCCGAAGACGCGTTCCTTCACGGAGGTCTCGCGGTGCATCGTGAACCGCTTGGACACCCCGCGGACCTCGACGATGGGCGGACCGACGGTCATGGGCGGGGCTCCTCGGGTGTGCGTGCCCGCAGGGGGCGGGCCATCGTCGATCCTAGTGGTGCCGTTCGGCAGCGTTCGCGTAGGCCGCGAGCGTGCGGGCGGCGGCGCCGGCCCACGTGGCGCGGTCCGCGACGGCGCGCCCGGCCTCGGCGAGGGTGTCGTGATCCGGCCCGACGGCGCGGGCCAGGGCCGCGGCGAGCTCGTCCGGGTCCCGCGGGTCGACCAGGAGCGCGGCGCCGCCGGCGACCTCCGCCATGGAGGTGCCCACCGAGGTCACGACGGGGACGCCGTGCGCCATCGCCTCGAGCACGGGCATCCCGAAGCCCTCCCACAGCGACGGGAAGCAGAAGGCCCGCGCGCCCGCGTACGCCAGCTGCAGCTCGTCCCAGGGCAACCGTCCGACGTGGTGCACGCGTGCGCGCACGTCGGCGGGCACGTCGGCCACCTCGCCCCAGCCGGCCGGTCCCACGAGCACCAGGTCCACGTCGGTGGCCGGGACGCGGGCGAACGCCGCGAGCAGGCCCGCGAGGTTCTTGCGGGGCTCGCGCGTGCCCGTCCACAGGACGTAGGGGCGTTCGAGGCCCCGGGCGGACCGGAACGCGGCCACCGCGGCGTCGTCCGGCGCGTGCACGCGCACGCCGTGCGGGACCACGTCGATGCGCTCGCGCTCGATGCCGGCTTCGATGCAGTCGAGTGCCGTCGCCTCCGACGGCACGACGACGACGTGGGCCTCGGCGCGCGTGCGCTCGAGGGCACGCGTGAAGAACTGGACCCCGCGCGGGGTGAAGTGGCCGGGATCGCGCAGGAACGCGACGTCGTGCACGGTCACCACCAGGGGGCGGCGGGTGGGGGGGATCGCCCACGTCGTGGCGTGCACGACGTCGGCCCGGCGGTCCAGGTGCTCGGCGCGCGGGAGCCCGAGCCGGTTCCAGGCGTCGTAGAGGACCCGCCGGGGGAGCGGGGCATGGCGCACGGGCACACCCGGGCGCAGGTCGGCCGGCGGCTGCCCGCGGTGCGCGGCGGCCAGCCCGACGACGTCCGTCCCGGCCGCGGCGAGGGCGGCGGCCAGCTCCACGATGTACGTGCCCGAGCCGCCCGGGACGGCCTGCCACAGCTGCTCGACGGTGAGCGCGACGCGGGGGGAGTCCCCGGTCCGACCCGCTCCTGCGGACACGGTCATGCCAGGCGCAGCGTGACGAGTGCGGTGACGTACCCGCCGGCGGCCATCGCCAGGAGCAGCCACTGCACCCAGCGGGCCCGGACGAGGACGGCCGCCGAGGCCGCCATCGCCGGGAGCATGACCTGGCCGTAGCGGTCCGGCAGGCCGAACGTCCGGTCGGTCATCACGTAGATGAGCACGTAGAACAGCGGTCCCGCGGCGATGAACGCGAGCGCCGTCGCGCGCGCGAACCGGGACTGCACGTCGTCGAGCGTCGTGACGAACAGGGCGGCCGCGATGAGGCCGGCAGCCAGGAGCCACGCGGTCAGCGTCGGCAGCACGCCGGGCCGCACGTGCTCGAGCGCGGGCGCGAACGTGGAGTCGGGGCCGAGGACGACCTGGAGCATGAACACCTTCGCCTGCCCCAGGGCTGCCGTGACCCGCAGGGGCTCGGAGGTGTCCATCGGCGGCGCCGGGCTGAGCGCCCACGCGGAGCGCAGCAGGTTGTAGCCCACCTGCACCGCGAGGGCCGCGGCGACGCCGCCCGCACCGACGCCGAGGAACCGCCAGAACCGGCCCCACGTGCGGCCTTCCGCCACGGTCGCGGCGAAGATGACGAGGAAGAGCGCTGCGAGCGCCGACCCGATGGAGTTCTGCGCCTTCACCGCGGCCGCGACCGCCGAGATCCCCACGAGCACCCAGGGGCTCCACCGCCCGCGCACGTACCTCAACGCCGCGATCGCGATGAGCGAGCCCGCAAGCAGGTTGAGGGCGTCGGGGGTGATGTAGGCGTTCGTCCACCGCACCGACGGCGCGGTCAGGACGAGCAGGGCGACGACGCCGCTGGAGGCGCGTGAGGCACCGAGCTCGCGGGCGAGCCCGATGAGGGCGGTCAGGCCGAGGGCCAGCCACAGAGCGCCCGTGAGGCGCGCCGCCATCAGCAGGTCGTCCACCGGGGTGAGCACCTGCACGGCCTTGGTGAGGGCCGCCGTCGTGAAGTAGTAGACGGGCGAGTGGATGTCCGCGGACGTGATCCCCCCGCGGTAGGGGAAGGTCTCCACGTCGTAGGGGCCGCCGCAGGTCTCACCCTGCAGGCCGAAGAGCTCGATGCCCTGGCACGCGATGAGCTCCATCGCGTACTCGTCGATCTGGGCGCCCTGGCGGGTGAGCTCGCCGTGCATGGCCTTGTCGACGGCGTCGACGTACACGTACTCGTCCGCGCGGGACAGCGCTGGGTGGCCGTAGGAGAACCGCAGGACCAGGACCGTCGAGAGCAGTCCGAGGCCGAGCACGACGAGGGCCCAGCGCTGCCAGGCGGGGCGCGCGTCGACCCAGGCGCGGGCGCGCGCGGCCCACGGGGCGCGTGCTGCGGGCTGCTCGGCGGGGCGTGCTGCGGGCTGTTCGGCGGGGCGCTCGGCGGGGCGGGTCGCGGCGTCTGTCACGAGTCCTCCGGGGGGTCTGCAGCAGGGGTCGCCGTCGGGTCCTGCGAGGGGTCTGCCGTGGCGATGGGGCGCAGCTCGCGGCTGTTCAGCGCCTCGTCGATCGCGATGCGGCGGGCCAGCAGGGTCAGGCGCATCTCGGTGTCGCGGAACCGTCGGTAGGTCGTGACCATGGAGGCGAGGAACACGACGATGAAGCCGTAGAGCAGCAGGTCCGTGCCGCGACCGACGCCGACCAGCTCCGCGGCGTCGTTCCACGTGTCCGGGAACAGGACGGACAGCACCGCGAGCACGGTGAAGAGCGCGATCGCGATCCGGCGCAGGGCGAGGTGCCGCGCACCGCCCGGCGTACGCAGCCAGAGAGTGACGACGGCCGCGATCGCGACCAGCAGGATGACCTTGATCAGCACGGCGCCTACTTGTAGATCAGCTCGGTGAGGATGTTCACGGCGTTCAGCACGGACTGGCCCTTCGCGCGCGAGTAGTCCGTGTAGAGGATGTGCACCGGGTGCTCGACCCAGCGCAGCCCGCTCCCGCCGACCTGCTCGATGATCTCCGAGGCGTGGGCCATGCGGTTCTGGCGGATGCGCAGGCGCGCGGCCGCCGTCCGGTTGAGGGCGCGCAGCCCGTTGTGGGTGTCGGTGAGACGCACCCCGGTCGACAGGTTGGAGTACCAGATCGCGGCCCGGAGCACGACGCGCTTGAGCAGCCCCGGGCGGGTGCGACCGTCGAGGAACCGGCTGCCGAAGACGACGTCGGCCTCGCCCGCGCGGAGCCGCTCCACCATCGCGGCGGCGTCCTCCACGCGGTGCTGGCCGTCGGCGTCGAACGTGACGACGTACTGCGCGCCGAGCGCGAGCGCGACCTCGATACCCGTCTGCAGCGCCGCACCCTGGCCGAGGTTCACCGGATGCTGCACGACGAAGGCACCTGCGTCCCGCGCGCGGAGTGCGGAGTCGTCCCGGCTGCCGTCGTCGACGGCGACGATGTGCGGGAAGACGGAGCGCGCTGCCGCGACGACGTCGCCGATGACGGGACCCTCGTTGTACAGGGGGATCACCAGGTACGCGTCGGCGTTGTCCGCCACGACGAAGGCTCCGAATCTTCGGGGGAGGCAAGGGATTTCGGGGGTCAGGGTACCCCGGTGGGGAACGGGCGGCCGAAGGAGGACCATGGCCGGGCCGGGGCTAGGCTGCCCGGCGTGGAGGCGCAGAACCACTACTACGGGCACAGCGGTGCGTTCGCCGCGTACGTCGGGCTGACGAAGCCGCGGCACGTGCGCGGACTCGTGCAGCACGGGTGGACGGCGTCGTCCCCGCTGGACACGCACTTCCGGGACTTCCCGTCGATCGGTCGGCCGGGCGGACGCCCGGACCGGTCCCTGTTCGTGTGGAGCCACAGCTCGCGGTCGTGGGACCCGGCGACGGCGGACCGCGCGAGCGTCCCGATCGGGGCGCCGTGGCTGTACCTGTGCGCGGCGGCGGGCCAGGCGGAGCCGGGTACCGGCACCGTGATCCTGCCCGTGCACGGGATCCCGACCCAGCGGCTGCACGGCGACCACCGGACGGTCGCACGGGAGTGGGCCGCCACGGAGGGGCCCTCGACCGTCTGCCTGTACCACGTGGAGGCGGCCGACCCGGCGGTCGTCGCGGCCTACCGCGACGCGGGGCACACCTGCGTCACGCTCGGCGAACGGACCGACGCCGCCTTCGTGGCGCGCCTGCGGACCCTCATCACGGGGGCGTCGCGCGTCGTCTCGAACCGGTTGTCCACGCCGATCGTCTACGCGGCCGCGCTCGGCATCGACGCCGCCGTCACCGGGGACGCCATGCGGCTCGACGGTGAGGCCGTCGACCCCTCGGCGCGTCTGCGGGAGACCTGGCCGGAGTTCTTCGACCCGAGCGCCTCCGTGTCCGACCGCCTCGAGGTCGCCCGGGCCGAGGTCGGCGCGGACCACCTGCGAGAACCCGACGAGCTGCGCGTCCTGCTGGGGTGGGACCGGCGGTGGCGCGGCGGTCCGTGGTGGGACCACTGGGTCGCGGCCCCGGCGAGCCGGGTCGTGACGAACGTGCGACGTCGCGGGGCCGGGTCGTCACCGGCAGGCGCGGCGGCGGAAGGCGCCCCGGCGCTGTCCGCGGTGGCGTGGGTGAGGGGCGCGGTCTCGTACCTGCCGCACCCCGTCGGGCGCGTCGTGGTGGACGCCTCGCCACTGTCGATCGGCTGACGACGACTCGTCGGCGGTAATCCGCGGAGGAGCCGTCCTCGCTGCCGTCATGGCGTGGCTTCGCGAGCCTCGTTCAAGGGGACCGTGCCCATCGACAGAGGCGTCAGCGGCGGAACCGGGTCCGTCGCCAGTCGCGCATGCGTCTCCACGTCGAACCGGTCGCTCCCGTACCGCAGCTTGGACCGCTCGAGTCTTTCTACGAAGCCGACCGCCGCGTCCGTCGCAGCAGGGGGACACCGACGGCCGCCGTCAGGGCGACGGCCACGACCAGGCGAAGGGCGCCACCCGTCCCCGTGGACGGGAGCGCCGCGCCCGCGAGCGCCGCACCGGCCCAGGCGGCAACGAGCAACAGCTGCCTCGGTGGCCACCACGGGGTGGGGGACACCGCGCGCTGGACGAGCGTCGTCGCCGCCGCCAGGGCGACGTACGTCACCAGGTACCCGGCGCCGACCGCACCCAGCCCCCAGCGCGGCGCGAGCAGGGCGGCCGATGCGAGACCGACCGCGACGGCCGCGGGGGTGGACACGGCGAGCAGGCCGGTGCGTCCGGAGGCGAACACGAGGTGCCCGCTGGCCAGGTACACCACCGACGGCACCGCGGCGGCTGCACTCAGGGCGAGCGTGGGCACGAGCTCGCCCGGGTCGTACGTGCTGGGCGCCGCGAGGCGCAGCAGCCAGGGGCCGAGCAGCCCGACGACGCCGGCGACCACCAGGGTCACCGCGGCGATCGTGCGCGTCGTCTGGGTCAGGACCGCCGGGCGCTGCTCGGCCGGTGTCCGGTAGACGATCGGCGCCCACGCGTTGTTGAGCCCGGCCGTGAGGACCGTCGCCCCGGCGCCGATCATCAGGGCCACGTTCGCCCGCCCGCCGTCGCCGAGCAGCCGGTCGGCCACCACGACCAGGCCGGCGAGCGCCACGTACAGGCTCACCTGGTGCGGGACCGTCGGCAGGCCGATGCGCAACGCGCGGCCCAGCCCTGCACGGTCTGCGGCCAGCGGTCCGGACCGCACGACGAGGACGAGCCCGGCGAGCCCCGCAGCGAGGTAGCCCCCCGCGATCGCAGCGACGTACGCGGTTGCCGATCGTTCGCCGGCCAGCAGCCCGGCGAGCCCGGCGACCGGTCCGCCGAGGCCGGCGAGGGAGGAGAGGACGACGAACGCCACCGGGCGGTCCGCACCGCGCAGGTACGCCTGGGCGAGCACCATCCACGCCCCGCCGAGACAGCCCGCGAGCCCGAGGAGCAGGGCCGCCGACGCCGGACGACCGAGGACCGCGGGCATCCACCAGACCGCGCACGCGGCAAGCGCCCCGGTGAGGGCGCCCGCGAGCACCGCACCCTGGACGACGAGCGCCCGTGCGCCGTCGGCACCGGCGCGGTCGAGGATGTACTGGCGCGTGATGGCCGCGCCGAGGCCGAGCGCGACGAGGATGTACCCGACCTGCAGGACGACGGACACGGCGACCGAGACGACGTCGTACTCGTCGGTGCCCAGCAGGCGCGTGACCGCGGGGATGACCGCGAGGGCCGCGAGCGCAGGCGCCGCGGTCGCCACCGTGTAGATCGAGCCGCGACCGAGCACGGCACGGGTCGCCGACGGGGCCGGCGCGCTCGTCACCGGTCGCCGACCGTCCGGCGGATCACCTCGACGACACGGTCCACGTCGTCGTCGGACAGGTCCGCGAAGAGGGGGAGGGAGATCTCCTGGCGGTAGTACTCCTCGGCGTTCGGGCACTGACCGCGGCGGTAGCCGAGGTCCGCGAACGCGGGATGCCAGTAGACGGGGATGTAGTTGACCTGCACGCCGATGCCCGCCGCCCGGAGGGCGTCGAACACCTCCCGACGGCGACCGTCGAGCACCCGGAGCGGGTACAGGTGCCACATCGGGTCCGCTGCGTCCCGGTGCGCGGGGGTGCGCACACCCGGCACCTCGGCGAGGCCGGCGTCGTACCGGGCGTGCAGCTCGGCGCGCCTGGCCTTGAACGCGTCCAGACGGCGCAGCTGGGCGGTGCCCAGGGCCGCGAGGACGTCCGGGAGCCGGTAGTTGAGCCCGAGCTCGTGCACCTCCTGGTGCCACGGGCCCTCGTCGGGCCAGCGCTGCTCGGCGCGGTCGCGGACCAGGCCGTGGTTGTGGAACCGGCGGGCCCGGACGCCGAGCGCGGCGTCGGTGCTCACCACGGCACCCCCCTCGCCCGTCGTGACGTTCTTCGTGGGGAAGAACGACATCGTCGTGAGGTCGGCGAAGGAGCCGACGGGCCGACCGTTCCACGTCGAGCCGATCGAGTGCGCCGCGTCCGCGACGTACCGGAGCCCGTGCTCGGCGGCGAGCGCGGCGAACGCCTCGGGCGCCGCGGGCAGGCCCGCGTAGTCGACCGCGGTGACGACGCGTGTCCGGGGGGTGATCGCCGCCCGTGCGGCCTCGACGTCGAGGTTGCCCGTGTCCGGCTCGACGTCGGCGAAGACCACGGTCGCGCCGTGCAGGACGGCGGTGGCCGCGGTCGCGACGAACGTGAGGGGGGTCGTCACGACCTCGTCCCCACGCCCGACGCCGGCCGCGGCGTAGGCGACGTGCAGCGCGGCCGTCCCCGAGGTCACCGACACCACGTCGGCGCCGCCTGCGCGCGCGGAGACCGCGGCCTCGAACTCGTCGACGGCCGGGCCGGTCGTGAGCCAGTCGCTGCGCAGCGCGGCGACGACCGCGGCGACGTCGTCGTCGGAGATGGACTGGCGGCCGTACGGGAGCATCAGGCGAACCGCTCCACGAGCTCGGCGAGCTCGTCGGGGGAGAGCCACAGGTCGTTCGTGTCCGAGCGGTACGTCCAGCCGTCGTCGACGGGCTCGCCGTCGGCGGGCTGCTCGTAGCCCCAGCCGCCGACGTACGGCATCACGACGTACCGGTCGCCGAGGCGGACGGTCCGGCGCGAGTCGTCGGCGGCGATCATCTCCTCGTGGAGCTTCTCCCCGGGGCGGATGCCGATCTCGTGCATCGGGGCGCCGGGGGCCACGGCCTGGGCCAGGTCGGAGACCCGCATGCTCGGGATGCGCGGCACGTACAGCTCGCCCCCGGTCATGAGGTCGAACGAGTCCAGCACGAACTGGACGGCCTGGGGGAGCGTGATCCAGAAACGCGTCATCCGCATGTCGGTGATGGGCAGCGAGGCGCCCTCGGCCGCGAGCTTGCGGAAGAAGGGGATCACCGACCCGCGCGAGCCCATGACGTTGCCGTACCGCACGACCGAGAACCGCGTGTCGTAGGCCGCGGCGTAGTGGTTGCCCGACACGAACATCCGGTCCGCGCACAGCTTCGTCGCGCCGTACAGGTTGATGGGGCTCGACGCCTTGTCGGTGGAGAGCGCGACGACCTTCTGCACGCCCGCGTCGATGGATGCGTCGATGACGTTCTGGGACCCGTACACGTTCGTCTGCACGTACTCGAACGGGTTGTACTCGGCCGTGTCCACCTGCTTGAGCGCGGCGGCGTGCACGACGTAGTCGACGCCGTGCATCGCGCGGTCGAGGCGCGACCGGTCCCGGATGTCGCCGAGGAACCACCGCAGGCGTGGGTCGTCGCCGAACTGGCCGCGGACCTCGTACTGCTTGAGCTCGTCGCGGGAGAAGACGATCACGCGCCGCGGGTCGTGGTGGTCGAGCACCTCACGCAGGAACGCCTTGCCGAAGGATCCGGTGCCACCGGTCACGAGGATCGACGAACCACTCAACAGGGACATGCGGCGTAGCTCCATCGGGCGTCGGACGGTGCGCGCGGACGGCGACCCGTGGTGACGGGCGGTCGTGCGCCGTCGGCGCGCGGGGTGCGCGGAGTGCGGTCCCCGGTACGCCATCATGGCACGGTGAGTTCTTCCACCCCCGCGGCCCCAGCCCGGGTGGTCGCCGTCGTCCAGGCCCGCACCGGCTCGACGAGGCTGCCCGGCAAGGTGCTGCTGCCGCTCGCCGGCCGACCCGTGCTCGGATGGGTGGTGCGCGCGGCGCAGTCCGCCCCCGGCGTCGACGACGTCGTCGTGGCCACGTCCACGGCGTCCGGCGACGACGCCGTCGCGGAGCTCGCGGCCGACCTCGGCGTCGGCGTCGTGCGCGGGTCGCAGGACGACGTCCTCAGCCGGTTCGTCCTGGCCCGCGAGACGACCGGCGCGGACGCGGTCGTGCGACTGACCGCCGACTGCCCCCTGCTCGACCCTGCGCTCATCGAGCAGGTCGTCGCGGCGTGGCGCGCCGACCCGGCCCTCGGGTACGTGGCGACGACGCTCGTGCGCACCCTGCCGCGCGGCCTGGACACCGAGCTCGTGTCCGCGGCGGCCCTCGCCACGGCGGACGCGCGTGCGCGGGACCACCACCGCGTCCACGTGACCTCGTGGCTCTACGCGGAGCCCTGGCGGTGCCGCTCCCTCGGGATCGTCGTCCAGCCGGACTGCCACGACCTGCGCGTCACCCTCGACACGCCCGCCGATGCCGCCCTGCTGGCCGCCGTCGTCGCCGAGCTCGGTGACGCCCCGCCCGCCTGGGCCGACCTGGTCGGCCTGCTGCGTGCGCGACCGGACCTGGTCGCGCTCAACACCGACGTGCGCCAGAAGTCCCTCGAGGAGGGCTGATGCACGTCCTTCTCCGGTGCGACGCGACGACGTCGGGTGGTGTCGGGCACCTCGTGCGGTGCATCGCTCTCGCCGAGGAGGTGCAGGCCCGGGGCGGGCGCGTGACCGTCAGCGGACGGTTCACCGTGCCGCTTGCGGAGGACCTCCTGGACTCCCTGGGCGCCGATGTCGTCGGGCCGGCCTCGGACGCCGCGGAGCTCGGCGCCCTCGCGCGCGGGGTCGGGGCGGACGTCGTGCACGTGGACCACTACGGGCTCGGCGCCGACCTGTGGGGGCCGGTGCGCGCGTCGGGCACGGTCCTGTCGTCGATCGAGGACGGGGGGTTCGGGCGGCGCCCCGCCGACGTCGTCGTGGACCCCACGCTCGGGGCCGAGGCGACCGGCAGGCCGGACGACGGCGCGGGAACCGTCCTGCTCGGGATCCGGTTCGCGCCCCTGCGTGCGCAGGTCCGCCGCGCACGCGAGGCTCGCGCCGCGCGGACGGGTGGGCCGGCCCGGGCTCTCGTGGTCCTCGGCGGGACGGACCCGTTCGGGGTGACGGCCGCCGTCGTCCGGATGTGCCTGGCCGCGGGCATGGACCCCGACCTCCTGCACGTGCTCGCGCCGCCTGCGCGGCACGCCGAGATCAGCCAGGTGCCGGGCGGCGAGGGCGTCCACGTGACGGCGCCGGACGAGCGCTTCCTCGACCTCGCGGCCACGAGCGACGTCGTGCTCTCCGCAGCAGGCACGACCGTGTGGGAGCTCGCCTGCCTCGGGGTGGCCGCGGGCGTCGTCGCCGTCACCGACAACCAGCGCGTCGGGTACGAGCGCGCGGTCGGTGCCGGGGTCGCCGTGGGCCTGGGGACAGGGGCGGACGTGCTCGCGGGGACGCCGGGTGCGCGGGGCGCGCTCGAGCGGCTCCTCGGCGACCCGTCGCTGCGCACCGCGCTCGGAGCGACCGGGCGGGGCCTCGTCGACGGGCTCGGTGCTGCCCGGGTCGTCGACGAGTGCCGGCGGCACGCTGGTCGGTACGCCGCGCTCGCTGGCCCCGGGTGAGTCCGAGCAGGTGTGCGTCCAGGTCGGTCTGCCGGCGGGCGCGCCGAGCGTGCTCGCGGCCGCGGCGACCGATGTGACGATCTCGGTCCAGGCCTCGCTCGGCGGCTGGTCCGACAC
>JAEYXM010000014.1 GCA_023428465.1 Actinomycetes bacterium | reverse complement strand
ACGACGTCCCTCGGGTCGTCCGAGGGCACGTAGGAGTCATCGGCTGCACCGGCATACGGGTAGCTCAGGCGCAGGGGGAGCGGGGTCGATGCCTCACCGGTGAGGCTTTCCCCTGGCTCGAGGGTCGTGCCGCCGACGTAGAACGGCTCGGCGACGAGCACTCCCACGGGCAGGTCGTGCAGGCGTTGCGACACCTCCACCCGACGTTCGCCCGCGTTCACGACCCAGACGGGGGGCGCTTCGTCAGGGGCGGCGCGGTCCGGTCCGTTGAAGACCGCCACCGCGGTCGTGCCGTCGTTGCGGAGGCCGTAGGTCCAGGTGAGCGACTCCGCGGTCGCCGTGAGCTCCGCCGTGAACGTCACCTCCGGCCGCGGCGTTGTCGGCTGCGGCGTCGGCGGTGCGGCCGGAGCGCCGGAGCAGCCGACGAGGGTCGCCGTGGCGACGGCGGAGGCAGCAGCTGCAGCGGCGCCTCGCCGTGGACGCCGCCGGGCAACCGGGTCCCGGAGTTCGGCGTCGAAGGCGGGTGTCGTCACCTGCGGCATCGTACGGACGGCCGGCCGCGCAGGTGGGGCGCTACGGACGTCGGATCGCGTCGCCGCCGCCCGGCACGCCCCGCCCGCACCCCTCAACCGCGCTCGCCCAGCACCGCACCGAGCACCCGTACCGCGCCGGCCTTGTCGAGGGGGTTGTTGCCGTTGACGCACTTGGGTGACTGCACGCACGCGGGGCACCCGGCGGCGCACCCGCACTCCGCGATCGCGTCGCGGGTCGCCCGCAGCCAGGACTCGCCGAGGGCGTACCCGCGCTCGGCGAACCCGGCGCCGCCGGGGTAGGCGTCGTGCACGAAGACGGTCGCGGCGCCGGTGTCGGGGTGCAGGGCGGTGGAGACCCCGCCGAGGTCCCACCGGTCGCAGGTCGCGAGCAGGGGGAGCAGGCCGATCGACGCGTGCTCGGCGGCGTGCAGCGCGCCGGGGACGTCGCCCTCGACGAGGTCCGCGAGGTTCAGGACCTCCTCGGGAGCGGTCCACCACACGGCGGTGGTGCGCAGGGTGCGGGCGGGCAGGTCGAGGGTCTCCCCGCCGATGGGCACCAGGTCCGGCAGGCGGCGCTTCTGGTAGTCCATGACCTGCGTGGTGACGTCCACGTCGCCGAAGCCCCAGGTCACGGGGCCTGCGGTGCGCTCGGCCCGGACGTGCTGGATCTCGATCGACGTGAGGAACCTCGACCACGTCCCGTAGTCCACGGCCCGACGCCGCACGAGGGCCACGGACCCCTCGAGGTCCAGCTCGTCGACGACGTACGTCGCGCCCTGGTGCACGTAGACCGCGCCGGGGTGGACGGTGGAGTCGGCCGCGCCCGCGTCGACCGTGCCCAGGAGGCGTCCCGTCGCGGACTCCACGACCCGCACCGGCTCGCCCCCGGAGCCGCGCAGGTCGGTCAGCCGGGATGCGGGCTCGGCGTGCGTCCAGTACCAGCCCGACGCGCGCCGCCGCAGCCACCCGGCCTCGACGAGCGAGTCGAGCACGGCCGCCGTTCCGGGCCCGAACAGGTCCAGGTCGGCCCCGCGCACGGGCGTCTCGGCGGCGGCGGCGCACAGGTGCGGGCCGAGCACGTACGGGTTCTGGGGGTCGAACACGGTTGCCTCGACGGGTGCGCCGAACACGACCTCCGGGTGGTGCACCACGTACGTGTCGAGGGGGTCCTCGCGCGCGACCAGGGCGACGATCCCGTCGGCGCCCGCCCGCCCGGCGCGCCCGGCCTGCTGCCACAGCGAGACCCGGGTGCCCGGCCAGCCCGCGATGAGGACGGCGTCCAGCCCGGAGATGTCGACGCCGAGCTCGAGGGCGTTCGTCGTCGCGAGGGCCTGCAGGTCCCCGGACCGGATGGCCCGCTCGAGCTCGCGCCGCTCCTCGGGCAGGTAGCCGCCCCGGTAGGCGGCGACCCGCGTGCCGAGGCCGGGGCGGACGTCGTCGAGCAGGTCCCGGGTCGTCGTGGCCACGGCCTCCGCGGCGCGGCGCGAGCGCGTGAACGCGAGCGCCCGCGCCCCGTGCGAGACGAGGTCGGCGAGCAGGTCGGACGTCTCGGCCGTCGCGGTGCGGTGCGTGCTCGACATGGGCGCCTCGGGTGCGGCGGCGTCGCCGGTCGCCTCGTCGGCCGGCCCCCCGGGCACGACGGCCGCGGCGCCGGGCAGCAGCGGCGGCTCCCAGAGGGCGAACGTCTTGCGGCCTCGGGGCGACGCGTCGTCGGTGACGGCCACGACGTCGGCGGCGGGGACGCCCACGAGGCGCGCGGTGCTCTCGGCCGGGTCCGCCGTCGTCGCCGACGCGAGGATGAACGTCGGTGCCCGCCCGTGCAGCGCCGCGACGCGCCGCAGTCGGCGCAGCACGAGCGCGACGTGGGCGCCGAAGACCCCGCGGAACGCGTGGCTCTCGTCGACGACGACGTAGCGCAGCCCGCGCAGCAGGCGGTTCCAGCGGCCGTGCCCGGGCAGCAGCGCGAAGTGCAGGAAGTCCGGGTTGGTCAGGACGACGTCGGCGTGGTCACGGACCCAGCGGCGCTGCGTGGTGTCGGTGTCCCCGTCGCAGGTGGCGACGCGCAGGTCGCCGAGCTGCGCGGCGGCGAGCAGCCGCTCCAGCCCGGCGAGCTGGTCGGCGGCGAGGGCCTTGGTCGGGCACAGGTACAGGGTCGTCGCGCGCCGCACGGACGTGACGCCGGGTCCCTCCGGCGCGCGGACCGCCGAGAGCGCGGGCAGCCAGAACGCGAGGGACTTGCCGGATCCCGTCGACGTGGCGAGCACGGTGTGCCGACCCGACCAGGCGGCGTCGGCGGCCGTCACCTGGTGCAGCCAGGGCCGCTCGACGCCCAGGGCCTGGTAGCCGCGGACGACGTCGGGGTCGGACCAGGTGGGCCACTCGCCCCGGGTGCC
>JAEYXM010000012.1 GCA_023428465.1 Actinomycetes bacterium | reverse complement strand
GGTCCGGCGTGCGGGCCGCTGCCCGGCCGGCGTCACTGACCGGCTCCCGCCGGGGCGGGGTTGCCGAGGACCGCTCCGTCCTCGAGCCGCAGGTACGCACCGCTCGTCGTCGGCACCATGCCGAGCGCGGTGGCCGCGGCCGCCAGCTGGGCCGGCGCGGCCGCCTGCTCGAGCTGCCCACGCATCTGCTGCTGCGCCTGCGCGGACTGCGCGTACCGGGTCTGGAGCGAGAAGCGGTCGTACTCCCCCTGCGCCATGGTCGTGTTCAGCAGGAGGGCCCCGAGGAGGGACACCACCAGCACGGACATGCAGAGCACGACGAAGGGCACCCGGGTGCGGGCGTGCGACGGCGCCCGCACCACGCGCAGCCGCGGCCGGGGTGCCGGCTCGGCCTGCGGTGCGGGGCGGGGGACGGCACGCGCGCGGACCGCGTTGCTGTGGACGGCGCTCATGCGACCCACCTCGGTCGGTGGGTGCGCAGGTGGTCCGGCGTCGGCCGGAGTCGCTCGGCAGCCCGCAGACGCACCGAGGCGGACCGGGGGTTGGCCGCGCGCTCGGCGTCGTCGGCCATCTCCGCACCCCGCGTCAGGAGTCGCAGGTACGGACGGTGCGTCTCCGGCTCGACCGGGAGGCCGACGGGGGCGCTGGATGTCGCGCCGCGGGCGAGTGCCCGCTTGACCAGGCGGTCCTCGAGCGACTGGTAGGCCATCACGACGATGCGTCCCTGGACGGCCACGGACTCGATCGCGGCGGGAAGTGCGCGCTCGAGGGCGCCCAGCTCGTCGTTGACCTCGATCCGCACGGCCTGGAAGGTCCGCTTGGCCGGGTTGCCGCCGGTGGTGCGGGCGGCCGCCGGGATCGCCGCGCGAACGATCGACACGAGCTCGAAGGTGCGGGCGAGCGGGGCCGACGCGCGGGCCGCCACGACCGCGCGAGCGATGCGCGGGGCGAACTGCTCCTCGCCGTACGTCCGCAGGATGCGCACGAGGTCGGCCTCCGGGTAGGTGTTGAGGACGTCGGCGGCCGTGAGCCCCGTCGTCGGGTCCATGCGCATGTCGAGGGGGGCGTCCTGCGCGTAGGCGAAGCCGCGGGCGGCCTCGTCGAGCTGCATCGAGGACACCCCGAGGTCCGCCAGGACGCCCTGCACCGGGTGCCCGACGACGCGGCGGACGACGTCGAGCACGTCGTCGTACACGGCGTGCACGGCGACGAAGCGCTCGCCGTACTCCGCGAGGCGCTCCTGCGCCCGGGCGATCGCCGCGGGGTCGCGGTCGAGCCCGATGACACGCACCTCGGGGAAGCGCGCCAGGAGCGCCGCGGAGTGTCCGCCGAGGCCCAGGGTCATGTCCACCAGGACTGCTCCGGGGGCGGTCACAGCGGGCGCGAGCAGCTCGACGCAGCGCTCCAGCAGCACCGGCACGTGGGTCCACGTGGGCTGCTCGGCCATGCCATCTCCTCGCTCTACGGTGCTGGTCGGGGGCCCTCCACCGCCCGACCAGGTCTCCCTCCGCAGCCACCTCTGGCACCGGGGAAGTGCGCCAGAGAGGGCGGGGAGAGACCTCACCGTGCGGGTGAGCCCTCGAGGGGTCATGCGTCAGAAGGCACCGGGCAGCACCTCCTCGGACGTCTCGGCGTAGACCGAGACCTGCTCGGCCAGGTAGGTCTCCCAGGCGGCGGCGTCCCAGATCTCCACGCGGGTACCGGCGCCGATCACGGCGACGTCCCGGTCGAGACCCGCGTACTGGCGCAGGGGCGTCGGGATGGACAGCCGGCCCTGCTTGTCGGGGATCTCGTCGTGCGCGCCGGACAGGAACACGCGCAGGTAGTCACGCGCCTGCTTGCTCGTCACGGGGGCGTTGCGGATCTGGTCGTGCATCCGGCGGAACTCCGCCATCGGGAAGACGAAGAGGCAGCGCTCCTGGCCGCGTGTCACGACGAGGCCGGACGCCAGCTGGCCGCGGAACTTCGCGGGAAGGATCAGCCGGCCCTTGTCGTCGAGGCGGGGGGTGTAGGTGCCGAGGAAGGGCGCGTAGGCCGTTGCGTCGTCGGTCACGTGTCCCCCTCTCCCCGGTCCGAAACAGGAAGGGCCACTCCTCCCCAGGTGCCTCCACGCTACTCCACAATCCTCCACCTGCAAGGGACAAAACCTCTGAGTGGCGTCGTTCTGCGAGCATTCGCGCAGGTCAGCGCGGTGGAGGGTTGTGGAGGGTCACCCCAATGGACGAATGCCCTCACGGGCATGTCCGACGCCATCGGGGGCCCAGAAACCGGACACTTCAGCCCGAAGCAGGACAGCGTTCCCGCTGCGGTGAGAGCGAGGGAGCGCGGTGGGGCGTGGCCGTGGAGCGTTGTGGGGGGACGCCCCGAAACGCCTCCACACGACCCCCACAAGCCCGGCCTCAGACGCGTCGGTCCGGGACGACCCGGACAGTTAGGCTGCGACCAACCCGAATGACGAAAGGGTCGAGATGGTGCATGCATTGCCCTCGCCGGCGGAGCTCGACGCGCTGGCGGACACGGCTGGTTCGGTCTGCGCATCCATGGAGCAGGTGATCTCCGGGCGCAGTGAGCTGGTCCGCCTCACCGTCGCGGTGCTCCTCGCGGAGGGGCACCTCCTCCTCGAGGACGTCCCCGGCGTCGGGAAGACGACGTTGGCCAAGGCCCTCGCACGTTCCGTCGACTGCTCCGTCAGCCGCATCCAGTTCACCCCGGACCTGCTCCCCAGCGACCTCACCGGCGTCACGATCTACCGGCAGGTGCAGCACGAGTTCGAGTTCCGGCCGGGGCCTGTGTTCGCGAACATCGTCATCGCCGACGAGATCAACCGCGCCTCGCCCAAGACGCAGTCCGCACTCCTGGAGTGCATGCAGGAGGCACAGGCCACCATCGACGGGACCACGCACGCCCTGCCGCGCCCGTTCCTCGTCATCGCGACGCAGAACCCCATCGAGATGGAGGGCACCTACGCCCTCCCCGAGGCGCAGCGTGACCGGTTCATGGCGCGGCTCAGCGTCGGCTACCCCGCCGCGTCCGCCGAGGTCGAGATGCTCGACCGCCAGGAGACGTCCGACCCGCTCGCGCAGGTGCAGCCCGTCTGCACCGTCGACCGCATCACCGAGATGATCGGTCTCGCGCGCCGGCTGTACGCCGCGCCCGGAATCAAGCAGTACGTCGTGGCCCTCGCCGACGGGACACGCAACGACCCGATGCTCCGCCTCGGCGCGTCCCCCCGCGCCGCCATCCAGCTGCTCCGGGCCGCCAAGGCCCTCGCCGCCATGTCGGGGCGCGACCACGTCCTGCCCGACGACATCCAGGACCTCGCCGTCCCCGTCCTCGGGCACCGACTGCTCCCGAGCACCGACGCGCGGCTCGCCGGGCACTCGGTCACCGAGAGCATCAACGCGATCGTCGCGCGGACCCGCCTGCCGATCAGCGGTCGCGCCGCTGCGCCGGACCGGCGGGCCACCGGCTGATGGATCGGCGCGTCCGGATCACCCAGCGCGGCCTCGGGCTGGCGGTGGCCGGGGTGGCCGTCACGGTGGCCGGCATCGCGTTGGGCGTCGACCTCCTCACCCAGGTGGGGTTCGTCGTCGTGGCGGTCGTGGCCTTCGGCCTCGTCGTGCTGAACCTGCAGGTCCGCACCGTCGACCGCGGCGGCCTCCTGTTCCGTCGCCACGTGGTGCCCCACCCGGTGACCGCCGGCGACTCCGCGACCGTCGAGGTGGAGCTGAGCAGCACCGGCACCGCGCACCGCCTGGACCGGCTGGACATCGCCGAGCAGGCCGCCCGTGAGCTCTCCGGGAGCACCGGTCTGCGCGCCCGCGTCCACCGCACCCGCGGCACCCTGAGCCTGACCTACCAGATCCATCCGTCACGACGGGGACGCTGGAGCATCGGGCCCCTGCAGGTGCAACGGCTCGACCTGTTCGGCGTCGCCCGGTGGGCCGGTCCGCTCGGCCCGCCCATGCAGGTCGCGGTGCGCCCGCGCGTCGTCCAGCTCGACATGGACACCCGAAGCGCCTCCACCGACGTCGACCGGGCCGCCGTCGGGACACGGATGCCCGCGGCCGACGACGCATCCCTGCGCGACTACCGCCCGGGCGACGACCTCCGCCGCGTGCACTGGCGCACCAGCGCCCGGCGCGCCGAGCTCATGGTGCGCCAGGACGAGCGCGCGGCACGCCGCCCGGTGAGCGTCCTGCTCGACCTTGCCGAGGAGGAGGAGCCCGCCGAGTGGTCCATCTCCGTCGCCGCCTCCGTGGCGCTCGCGCTCATGCGCTCCGGGCACCGGGTGCGCCTCCTCGGCGGTGGCACCACCGGTGAGCACCACCGCGCCGACGTCGACGGCATGGCCGCCGACGCCCTGCTCGACCAGACCGTCGACCTGACCCTCCCGCCCAACCGGATCACGCGCGACGCCTGGCTCGCGTCGGCGCTCGACACGCTCGGGCAGGAGGGCAACGGGGCGGAGTTCGTGTTCGCGGTCATCGGCGGCCTCGAACCGGGCGCCCTGTCCTCCCTCGCCCGCCTGGGCGACGCGAACATGGGCTGGGCGATGGTCCGGCTCGGGCGCGCGGTGCACTCCGCCGCCGACGACGACACCCACACGCTCGACGCCCTGCGGCGCGCCGGCTGGCGCGTCGTCGGCGTGGAGCCGGGCGAGGACATCTCGCTCGCCTGGGACCGCCTGCGCGGCGCCGAGGACATGGCGGCCACCCGGTGAACCGCCCCGCACGCCTCAACGGCCCCCGCCTCTGGCTCGGCACGGGCGTCGCGCTCGTCGCCGTCGTCGTCGGCATGCTCACCCTGTCCACCCTGATCGCCGCCGGCACGTGGTCCTCGACCGCGATCTGGGTGACCCTCCCCGTGGCCGCACTGGTCGTCGTCCTGCGCCAGGTGGTCCGCTCGCGGGTCGCCCCCAGCGCCTGGGGCCTGCTGGCCGCCGTCACCCTCGTGGCCGCCTGGTACGGCGACGCCGAGCCGGGGCTGTCCGTGCCCGCACCGACGGCCGAGACGTTCGAGCGCCTGCGCCTCCTTGTCGAGTCGGGCGCGAAGGCCATCAACGACGGCCGCATCCCCGTCGAGCCGACCCGCGGCATCGAGCTGCTCGTCGTGGCGGGGACCGTGGCGACGTACCTGCTCGTCGAGCTCGTCGCGCTCGGCCTGGGCCGTGGCGCGCTCGGCAGCCTTCCGCTCGTCGCCCTGTGGGCCCCGACCATCGCCTTCGAGCGCAGCCCCGGCTTCTGGCTGGAGGCCGCCGGCGGGACCACCTTCATCCTGCTGCTCGCACTCACGCGCACCCGCTCACGTCGCAACGACCGCTCCGTGACGCAGGAGGCACCGATCGCCGCGGGGGCGGCCGCCGCGCTCGCCGTCGGCGCGCTCGTCGTCGGGTCGGCCGCCACCGCACTGCCCTTCTACGGCTCCGTGACACTGCCCGGCATGGGCGGCGAGGGCATCGACAGCCCGCTGCGTGTCTCGACCGACCTCGACATGCGGTCCGACCTCGAGGCGCGCTCGGACCGCCCGCTGCTGCGCTACTCCGGTGACGGCACCGTGATCGACGCCCTGCGCATGTACACGATGACCGACTTCGACGGCGTGGAGTGGCACGCGGGGCGCAGCGGGGGCCTGCCCCGCGGCGCCTCGGGCCTCCTGTGGCCGGACGAGGAGGTCACCGACGGGATCGACCCCGACGAGGTCGGGCAGGTCGACGTCGAGGTGCTCGCACTCAACCAGGACCACCTGCCGATCCCGACGGAGCCGGTCGTCACGGACCTCGGCGGCACCTGGTTCTACGACGCACGCACGGACGAGGTGCGGTCGTCGGGTGGCACGACGCGCGGCGTGAGCTACTCCCTCGAGGTCTGGCCCCGAGACCTGTCCGCGGACGGGCTGCGCGCCGACCGCGCCGGCGACCCCGGCGCACTGCAGGCCTACCTCGGGGTCCCGGAGACCGAGCACGCCGCAGACATCGCGGCCCTCGCCCGGGAGATCACCGCCGGGGCCACCACGACCTACGACCAGGCGCTCGCCCTCCAGTCCTACCTGCGCAACGCCCAGAACTTCGAGTACAGCACCGAGCTCGGGCCGCCCCTCACCCAGGACGCGGTGTGGGACTTCCTCACGAACCGCCGCGGCTACTGCGTGCAGTACGCGACCGCGATGACGATCATGGCGCGCACCGTCGGGATCCCGTCCCGGATGGCGGTGGGCTTCCTGTCGGGCAAGCCCGTCGAAGGCTCACCGGGCGAGTTCCTCGTCTCGGGGCGCCAGGCGCACACGTGGCCCGAGCTGTACTTCGAGGACGCCGGCTGGGTGCGCTTCGAGCCGACGCCGGCCCGCCAGACCGGCGCGCCGCCCGTCTACGCCGACCCGTTCGCCGGCACCCCCCAAGGACCCGACGGCCAGATCCCCACCTCGACGGCGCTACCGTCCGGATCCGCGACGAGCCTTCCGGTCGGCCCCACCGGGGCACCCTCGGGCTACGTGACGCTCGGCTCGACGGACCTGCCCATCCTCGCCGTCGTGGGCATGGCGACGGCGCTCGTGCTCGCGGCCGCCGCCGTCGTCGTCCTGGTGCTCCGCCGCCGGCGGATCCAGGCGCGGATCCCGCACAGCCCCGAGGAGTGGTGGACCCGCCTGCGGGAGCGCCTCGCCGCGCACGGCGTCGTCTGGACGGACGCGACGACACCGCGGCAGGCGGCCGAGGTGGTGCGTGGCCGCTTCCCGAGCGCCCTCGACGCCGACCCGGCGGACCTCCTGCAGGCCCGGCACGCCCTCGGCGACCTCGTGGCTGCGCTCGAGACGGAGCGCTACACGAACCGGGACGTCGACGTCACGGGCGAGCAGATGGGCGCCTGGGTGGATGCCGTGGAGCGTCCTCTCGGGACCCCGGTGACCGCGGCGGACCGCTGACCGACGGCGCCTGACGCGCGGCACGGCTGAGTCCTGCGCGGCTGAGTCCTGTGCGGCCGACCTGCTGCGCGGCTGAAGTACTGGGCGGCCGAGATACTGCGCGACTGGACTACCGGACTGCCGACCGACCGGGCAGGCGTTGTCAGAGACCGGACTCGCGCCGACGGTCCCAGCGGTCCTCGAGCCGCTGCATGCGCGACGGGCCCTTGCGGCGACGCACCGAGCCGTCAGGTGCGACCGTGCCCGCAGGGCCGCGGCGCCGGGGCGGCGTGAGCGCGAAGACGACGCTCACGAACATCACCACGAACCCGAGCACCCCGATGACGGGGTTACCCGTCGCAGTACCGGTCAGCAGCAGGGCGAGGCCACCGATGGCGCCGATGCCGGACAGGAGCCACCGCTTGAGGTTGGACGTCGGCCCGCTCTGCAGCGTGTGCACCAGCTTGGGGTCGTCAGAAGAGAGCTGTCGCTCCATCTGCTCGAGGACGCGCTGCTCGTACTCGGACAGAGGCATCGACGTACCTCCGTTCTGCTGGTTTCGCGGGACCCCTTCAGGATAGTTCGCCCGTGGGCGGGGCGGTAGTTGGACCGTGGTCTCGTGGCAGGAGAGTCCCGCGCACGAGTGCATTGGCCCCGAATCGTCCCCGAACCTCATCCATCGCGGCCTCGGCGCGGCGCCGGGCGGGGGCGGCGTCGTCGGTCGCCTCCTCGAGCGTGAGCTGGCGCTCCTGCCGCGCGAGAAGACCCTCCGCACGCACCCCGACGAGACGCACCGCGCGCCCGCCGAGGTCCGTCGAGGAGAGCACACCGAGCACCGCGGCGAGCAGGTCCGCGCCGACGTCGGTGGGCACCGGCAGCGTCCGGGACCGGGTCAGGACCTGGAAGTCGGCCGTCTTGACCTTGAGGGTCGCCGTGCGCGCCACGACGCCCTTGCGCCGCAGCTCCGCGGCGCACCGGTCGGCCATCGCGGCCACGTGCGCGCGGATGACCTGGGGGTCCGTCGTGTCCGCGGCGAACGTCGTCTCGGAGCCGACGCTCTTGTCCATGTGCTCGGGCATGACGGGACGCGGGTCCCGACCCCATGCCAGGTCGTGCAGGTGCGCGCCGGTGGCGACCCCGACGGCCCGCTGCACGGTTCCCACGTCCGAGTGCGCCAGCTGCTCGACGGTGACGATGCCCCACCGGGCGAGGGCCTCCGCCGTGCGCTCCCCCACGCCCCACAGCGACGTCACCGGCAGCGAGTGCAGGAACGGCACGGTCGCGGCGCGCGGGACGAGCAGGACGCCGTCAGGCTTGGCCATGCCGGAGCCCAGCTTCGCGACGAACTTCGTGGCGGCGATGCCCACCGAGCAGGTGACCTCCCACTCGGCCCGGACGCGCTCGCGGATCCGCGCCGCGATGTGCGTGGGCGGTCCGAGCCTGCGACGGGCGCCCGAGACGTCGAGGAAGGCCTCGTCGATACTGACCTGCTCGACGAGCACCGTGACGTCGCGCAGCACGGCCATGACGCCCTCGGACACCTCGTGGTAGCGGCGGTGGTCGGGCGGGACCACCGCCGCCTGCGGGCACAGTCGCCGGGCGTGCGCCATCGGCATCGCCGCGCGCACCCCGAACGCCCGCGCCTCGTAGGAGCCGGAGAGCACCACCGAACGGCCCTCGCCGCCGATGATCACCGGCCGCCCTCGCAGCTCCGGCCGACGGGAGAGCTCGACGGACGCGTAGAACGCGTCCATGTCGACGTGGAGGATGGCGCACCCCTCCTCGTCGGTCCCCCAGTCGCGGCGGGCGCCCGGCGGCGCCGGATGGCGGCCCACGGTCAGGACGCGCGGAGCACGAGCCGGCCCTGCGGGGCGTCCGTGAACCCGAGCTCGGCGCGTACGGCGTCCTGGAAGTCCTCTGCGGCGGCCAACGTCTGGTCGGCACGCTCCGCCGTGACCACGTGGCCGCGTCCCGCTTCGACGGCCGCGCGGGCCGCGGCATTGTCGGCGAAGAACGACGCCCAGCCCGTCAGGTGGGGCGCGAGCACCGCCACCATGTCCCACACCGTGCGCGGCGCAGGGCGACCACCGGGGCGACCACGTGCCTGGACCAGGGCGGCCCCCGCCCGGAGAGCCGCCAGGTGCGCGTGCACGAGCGTCTCGCCCGCGTCCGACGCCAGCGTGGCCGCCACGAGCTCGGCATCGCTGCGGGCGAGCAGGTCCGCTGTCGCGGCCGACACCGGAGGCGCGGATGGGCGCGCGGTGCGGGTGCGCTCGTCGCGTGCGTCGTCCCGCCGCGTGCCGCGCTGGTTGCCTCGCATGCCGCACCTCCTCGCCCCCTAGTATCGAACGCCTGTTCGATCCCGTCAAGTGCTCCGCGCCCGGTGCTCCGCGCCCGGCACGCCCGGCACGCCGCGGCGGCGAGCGCCGCTACGGTGGTCCGGTGCCCCGGCGCCCCGACCCCCGCCAGCTCCTGGCCCGGCTCCCGCAGGGTCCGGTGCCCATCTCGACCGGCTCGGCGTCCGTCCGGGTGGACGGGCCGTCCCACGTCACCCTCCTCGTCAACGGCGTGCCCAGCTCACCGCTCGACCTGACCGACCCGGCCTGGCTGGACTTCGAGTACCTCCAGCAGATGGCGGCCGTCGTGGACCAGCTCCCGCCCGGGCCCCTCGACGTCGTGCACCTCGGCGCCGGCGGCTGCGCCTTCGCCCGGCGCATCGACGCCGCGCGGCCCGGGTCGCGCCAGCTCGCGGTCGACGTCGACCCGGAGCTCGTCCGCCTCGTGCGCACCTGGTTCGACCTCCCCCGCGCCCCGCGGCTGCGCCTGCGGGCGCAGGACGCGCGCGAGACCGTCGCGGGGCTGCGGGACGCCTCCACCGACGTCGTCGTGCGCGACGTGTTCGCGCCGGACACGACGCCGCCGGGCCTGTGCACGGCCGAGTTCCTCGCCGACGCGGTCCGGGCCCTGCGGCCCGGCGGGCTCTACCTCGCCAACTGCGCCGACCGCCCGCCGCTGCGCACCGCGCGGGCGGAGGTGGCCACCGCGGCGGCGGTGATGGCCGACGTCGCGGTCGTCGCGGAGCCCGGGCTGCTCAAGGGCCGCTACTACGGCAACCTCGTCGTCGTCGGCGTCGCACCCGGGGACGGCGGCCTGGACCTCGCCTCCCCCGCTCTCGCACGCGCCCTGCGGTCCCTCGCACCACCTGCGCACGTGCTGCGCGGCGCGGAGCTGCGGGCCTTCGCCGCGGGCGCCGCTCCCCTGCGCGACGCGTGACATGACGGAAGGCCGCCCCCAGGGTCACCGGGAACGGCCTTCCGAAAGCCTGGGGTCCGATCAGATCGGACGGACGCCCTCCGCCTGCGGCCCCTTCGGGCCCTGGGTGATCTCGAACTCCACCCGCTGGCCCTCCTCGAGGGTCTTGTAGCCGGGCACGTCGATCGCGGAGTAGTGGACGAAGACGTCAGCGCCGCCGCCACCCTCCTGAGCGATGAAGCCGTAGCCCTTCTCCGCGTTGAACCACTTCACGGATCCCTGCGCCATGCTCTGCCTGTCCTTCTGCCCATCCGGGACATCGTGACCGCGCCCTGTGCCCGGTCGTCGTGCCGCAATGCCGTTGTCCCACGTCCTGCACCGACAGACCTCGAGGGGTCATGACGGGGGCCCGGACGACCAAGGGTGATGCTGGTCACTGCAACACGCGCAAGCATGGCACGCAGACCGGCCGCGCGCCACAGTCCTGATCACGGTGTCCGGACGGGTCCGACACGCGCGCCGACCTGCCCGGACGCACCTTCGGCGGGTCCGGCGGCGTCGTGCCCTACGCCCCGTCGGGCGGCTGCTGCTCCGCGAGGTACCGCTCGAGCTCGGCACCGAGCTCGTCGGCCGTCGGCAGGTCTGTCGTGTCAGCCAGGAGCGACGCACGCCCGAGCGACCGGACGAGCGCGTCGTACTGCTCCTCGAGCGCGTGCACGACCGTGGCGACCTCGTCCGAGCCGGCGACCTGGCGCTCGACGGCCGCGAGGGCCTGGCGCGCGGCCGGCTCGAGCTCGTGCGCGTCGAGCGCGAGCCCCGTCACGTCCTCGATCTCGCGCAGCCCGGCGACAGCGGCGGGCGGGAATCCCGAGCCCGCGAGGTAGTGCGGCACGTGCACGGCGAACCCGACGGCGTCGTGCCCCCACCGGCCCAGCCGGTACTCCAGGACGGAGCCGATCGACGCCGGCACCTGCACCGTGCCGAACCAGCCCGGTGACTCCACGAGCTCCGGCCGCGTGCCGTGCGCGGTCACGGAGACCGGCCGCGTGTGCGGCACACCCATGGGGATGCCGTTGACGCCGACGGTGAGGCTCACGTCGAACCGCTCGACGACCTCCCGCACCGCGGTCGCGAAACGCTCCCAGCGCACGTCCGGTTCGAGGCCGTGCAGCAGCAGGAACGGCGTGCCCTCGGCGTCGGTCAGCACGTCGACGACGAGCCGCGGCTCCTCGTAGTCGCGCCAGCGCGAGACGTCGAACGTCATCATGGGCCGCCGGGAGCGGTAGTCGATGAGCTGGTCGACGTCGAACGTCACCAGGCGGCGGCGCGGGAAGTGCGCCAGCAGGTGCTCGGCGACGAGCTCCGCCGCGCCGCCCGCGTCGACGAACCCACGCAGCACGTGCAGCAGCACCGGGCTGCCGGGCGTCGCGGTCAGCTCCGCGGCCACGTCCTGCTCGACCGTGTAGAGCTCGTGCGGTGCGGTCATGGTCCTCCTCCCTGCCTACAAGGGGTCCAACACCGGCGGCGGCGCGCGGATTCCTTGGGTCAGTGACCGGGCAGGCGCACCACGGAGACGAAGAAGTCGTCGATCTGCCGCACGACGTCGATGAAACGCTCGAAGTCGACCGGCTTGGTGACGTACGCGTTGGCGTGCAGCGAGTAGCTGCGCAGCACGTCCTCCTCGGCCTCCGACGTCGTCAGGACGACGACGGGGATGCGGCGCAGCTCGTCGTCGGACTTCATCGCGGCGAGGACCTCGCGGCCGTCCATCCGTGGCAGGTTCAGGTCGAGGAGCACGAGGTCGGGCGTCGGTGCGTCCGCGTACTCGCCCTCCTTGCGCAGGAAGGCCATCGCGTCGACGCCGTCCGCGACGACCGCGAGCCGGTTGGCCACCTTGTTCTCGCTGAACGCCTCGCGGGTCATCAGGACGTCACCCGGGTCGTCCTCCACCAGGAGGACGTCGATCGGCTTCTGCTCAGGCATGCGACTCCTCGGGTGCGGCCAGGTCGGCAGGACCATCATCGCCCGGATCGGGCCGCGCCTGCGAACCGGCGTCGCCCGGCGCGTCGGTGGCCGGCCGTGCGGACCTCGGGGACTCCGTGGCCTCGGACGCCACCGGGAGCGTCCACCGGATCACGGCACCCTCCACGACGCCCTGCTCGATCCAGATGTCCCCACCGTGGAACTCCACGATCTTCTTGCACAGCGCGAGCCCGATGCCCGTGCCCTCGTAGACCTCCTTCGGGTGCAGGCGCTGGAAGATGACGAACACGCGGTCGGCGTACTTGGGGTCGATGCCGATCCCGTTGTCCGTGCACGAGAGCTCCCAGGCGCCCCCGACGCGCCGGGCCTCGATCCGGACCTTCGGGGGGCGGTCCGGGTGGCGGAACTTCAGGGCGTTCCCCACGAGGTTCGCCAGGAGCTGCGTCAGGAGCGGCGCCTCACCGCGGACCGTCGGCAGCTCCCCCGCGGCGACCTCCCCGCCTGTCGCCTCGATCGTGGGCTGCAGGTCCCCGACCACCTGGTCGAGGGCGGCGCGCAGGTCGACGTCGGTGATCTCGGTCCCGATGCGGCCGACCCGCGAGAACCCGAGGAGGTCGTTGATGAGGCGCTGCATGCGCTTGGCGCCGTCGACCGCGAACGCGATGTACTGGTCGGCGCGCTCGTCGAGCTGCCCGGAGTACCGGCTCGCGAGCAGCTGCGTGAAGCTCGCCACCTTGCGCAGCGGCTCCTGCAGGTCGTGCGAGGCGACGTACGCGAACTGCTCGAGGTCGCGGTTCGAGCGCCGCAGGTCCTCCGCCTGCTCCTCGAGCGCGGCGTGCGAGCGCTCGAGCTCCTCGCGCGCGCTCGCCGACTCCTCGAGGAGCACGACCAGGCGTGCGCGCATGTCCTCGACGTCGCGCGAGAGCTCGGCGACCTCGCCGATGCCGGACGGCGCGACCGCGTGCCGCACATCGCCGCCCGACACGCGGCGGGTGTCGCTCGCGAGCGCGGTGAGCGGGTCGGTGACCCACCTCCGCAGAAAGACCCACAGGAGGGCGCCCGCGACCAGGGCACCCAGCACGAGGACGACGAACGCCCCCGTGGTCACGTCGATCCAGGTCCGCAGCTGCTCGTTCGCCCGCGCCCGCTCCACGCGCAGGTCGGCGACGTACTCGGTCAGCAGCGACTCCAGGTCGGCGAAGGCGGCACGCTCCGCCCCGAGCCGGGCCTCGGGCACCGAGCCGGGGCCCTCGGCGGCGACGGTGGCGAGGATCGGCTCCACGTGCTCGCCGAACCACACGTCGAGCGCCTCGCCGGCCTGGGTCCGTAACCCGAGCACAGGGTGGTCGGCCCCCAGCTCGGCCACGAGCATGCGCTCGGTGTCGGGGCCGTCGTCGATGCCCTCCCCGCGCACGCGCTCGAACAGACCGAGCGCCGCGTCGTTGCCCGTCTCGACGTACCCCTCGAGCGACGACTCGACGTCCAGCAGCAGGATGTGCGCGGCGTCGGCCTCGGTGATGGACATGAAGTAGACGCCGGTGATCGCGTCCTGACGGTCGCGCATGACGATGAGCGCGGTGCCGGCGAGGACCGCCGCGATCACGAGGACCGCCGCTCCGGCGACGAGCGCCGTGCGCAGGCGCGTCCGCAGGGACCGGTGCGTCATCGGTCGCCACCGCGCGCGTCGCCGACGACCGCAGCCGTGCCTGCGACGGCCGGCCCGACGACGACGAGCGCGGAGTCGTCGACGAGGTCGCCACCGTGCAGCTCGCGGACCCGCTCGATGACACGCTCGACGACGGTCGACCAGGGCGCGCCCGCCCGGGCGGCCTCGGTCTCGACGATCGAACGCAGGCCCTCCTCGCCGAGGCGGTCGGCGCCGTCGCCCGCGGCGAGCGTGGCCTCGACCAGACCGTCGGTGAAGAGCGCGACGTGCAGGGGCGCGGCCGAGACGACGCGCACCGGCTCCCACCCGCCAGGGACGGGGATGCCCAGGGCGCGGCCCCGGTGCGTCGTGGGCAGCGCGACCGTCGGCGGGCCGACGGCGAAGGGCGCCGGATGGCCGCACAGGTACAGGTCGAGCGCGTGCCCGTCGGGCGCGAGCTCGACCATGACGAGCGTCACGAACGTCTCGGGCCGCTCGCGCTCGGCGGCGAGGACGGCCTCGACGACGGCGAGCACGCGCGCCGCGGGCAGGCCGGCGAGCACCCCGGTGCGCCACGCGGTGCGCAGGGTCGCGCCGAGCGCCGCCTCGTCCGGGCCGTGCCCGGCGACGTCCCCGACGACGGCCGCGACCGAGCCGTCGGGCCGCGCGACGACGTCGTAGAAGTCGCCGCCGAGCAGACCGTCCCGGCCGGAGCGGTACCCGACGAGCACCTCCACCGGGGCGTCGCCCAGCAGGGGCCGTGGCAGGAGGCCGCGCTCGAGGCGCGTGGTCTCGAGCGCCCGGACCTGCGCGCGGTAGAGCTCGCGCTCCTGCTCCTCGGCCCGGCGCCGCTGGACGGCGTACTGCACGGACCGGATGAGCGTCTCGGGCTGTACCTCGCCCTTGACGAGGTAGTCCTGAGCGCCGGCCGAGACCGCGGCCAGGCCCTGGCCCTGCGTGGCCAGACCGGTGAGGACGACGACCGCGGGGTGCTGCGGAGCGGCGAGCAGCAGCTCGAGCGCCTCGAGGCCGGTGACTCCGGGCAGGCCGAGGTCCAGCAGCACGCACGCGACGTCGAGCTCGCGGAGCGCGGCCTCGGCGCTCGTGACGCGCCGCAGGTCGACGGGGACACCGGTGTCGGCGAAGAGCTCCGCGACGAGCACCGCGTCGCCGTCGTCGTCCTCGACGAGCAGCACCGGGATCGGGCGCGGATTGATCTCGTGGTAGGGCACGGGCCACCTTTCGACGTCCGTCGACGATCTTAAGGTGGCGAGCGCCCGTGCGCGCGGCCTGCGGCTGAGTCCGTCGGGCGATGTGCCTGCCACCGGGCCTCGCCATGGCGGATAATGGACGGCCCGGTCGCGCGCGTCGCCCGGGCGGAGAGGACCGGTGTGTCGAGGCAGGAGCAGCTGCGCGAGGAGCAGTCGGCGGTCGATCTCCGGTACGCCCGGCTCGACGTCCTGCGGGAGCAGACCGCCGAGCGGCTGCGCCAGATCCGGCGCAGCGGGCCCTCGGGTTCCCCGCAGAACCGCTCCGAGCGGGACGCCTTCGCCACGCTCTACGAGGACCGGATCGCCCAGCTCGACGCCGTCGAGCAGCGCCTGACCTTCGGTCGGCTGGACCTCGCGGACGGCGAGACGCGCTACGTCGGGCGCATCGGCCTGACGCAGGAGGACCACACCGTCCTGCTCACCGACTGGCGGGCCCCCGCCGCCCAGGCGTTCTACCGCGCGACCGCGGCGCGGCCGGAGGGGGTCGTGCGCCGCCGCCACCTCGTCAGCCGCGGCCGCGTCGTCACCGGCGTCGAGGACGAGGTGCTCGACCTCGACGCGGTGGGCACGGGCGCCGCGGACCCGTCCACGCTCTCCGGCGAGGGCGCGCTGCTCGCCGCCCTCGCGACGGGCCGGACCGGCCGCATGGGTGACATCGTCGCGACGATCCAGGCCGAGCAGGACGCCGTGATCCGCTCCGACCTGGCCGGCACGCTCGTCGTGCAGGGCGGTCCGGGGACGGGCAAGACGGCGGTCGCGCTGCACCGTGCCGCCTACCTGCTCTACGCCCACCGCCGCACGCTCGAGCGCTCGGGCGTCCTCCTCGTGGGCCCGAGCCACACGTTCCTGCGTTACATCGACCAGGTGCTCCCCTCGCTCGGCGAGACGGGCGTGGTCACCGCGACGGTCGCGGACCTGCTGCCCGGCGTCGTCGCGGACGGCACGGAGCCCGACGCCGTCGCAGCCGTCAAGGGGCGCGCCCTGTGGGCGCAGATCCTCCCCCGGGCCGTGCGCCAGCGCGAGCGCGTCCCCGCGGAGGCGCGCGAGATCACGATCGAGGGCCGCGTGGTCCGCGTGGAGCCGCGCGACGTCGCGGACGCGATCGGCAAGGCACGCCGGACCGGCCGGCCGCACAACCTCGCGCGGGTCGTGTTCGTGCGGGACATGCTCAGCCGGCTCGCCCAGCAGTACTCCGCGCAGCTGCCGTTCCCCCTGCCGCCGGACGAGCTGGGCGACGTCGTGGAGGAGCTGCGCACCACCCGCGAGGTCCGGATCGCCCTCAACCTCGCCTGGATGCCACTGACGCCGCAGAGCCTGCTCGAGGGCCTGTTCGCCCGGCCCGACCGGCTCGCGGACGCGGCCCCGGAGCTCACCGACGACGAGCGCGCCCTCCTGGTGCGCCCCGCGGGGTCGTACTGGACACCCGCCGACGTGCCGCTGCTCGACGAGGCCGCCGAGCTGCTCGGCGAGGACGACCAGGCCGAGCGCGCCCGCGCCGCGGAGGACGCCCGGCGCCGGGCCGCGGACGTCGAGTACGCGCGGCAGGTGCTGAGCACCTCGGGTGCGGACGGGCTCGTCTCGGCCGAGCTCCTCGCCGACCGCTTCGCGCACGGCGGTCCGGCGATGACGACGGCGGAGCGCGCCGCCGCGGACCGTACCTGGACGTACGGCCACGTGGTCGTCGACGAGGCCCAGGAGCTCTCCCCCATGGCGTGGCGCATGCTCCTGCGTCGCTGCCCCACACGGTCGATGACGGTCGCCGGCGACGTCGCGCAGACCTCGGCGCCCGCCGGGGCACGGTCCTGGCGCACGATGCTCGACCCGGTGCTCCAGGGCTCGTGGCGCCTCGCCGAGCTCACCGTGAACTACCGGACGCCCGCCACGGTCGCCGACACCGCGCAGCGGACGGCCACCGCCGCCGGCCTGCCCGTGAGCCCGCTGACGTCGGCCCGCGAGGTGCCGGACGCCCTGACCGTGCGGCAGGCGACGTCGGCCGCCGTTGTCCACGCGGCGGTGCTCGACGAGCTCGGCGCGGCGCTCGCCCGGTCGCTTATACACATCTGCCG
>JAEYXM010000231.1 GCA_023428465.1 Actinomycetes bacterium | reverse complement strand
CGCCTCGCCCGCGCGCTCCAGGCCGTGCAGCAGGCCGCGGCGGAGCCGGGGGCGACGGCGCTCGACGTCCTGTGGGCGGTGTGGTCCGCGGCGGACCTGGCGCAGGCCTGGCAGCAGGCTGCCCTCGCGGGCGGCACGGGTGGGGCCCGCGCGGACGCAGACCTGGACGCGGTGCTCGCCCTCTTCGCCGCCGCCGAGCGGTTCGTCGAGCGGCTGCCGCAGGCCACGGCCGACGCGTTCGTCGAGCACGTCCGCTCGCAGGACCTCCCGGCGGACTCCCTCGCCGCGCACGGGGACAGCGGGCCCGCGGTCGAGCTGCTCACCGCCGCCGGGGCGGCGGGCGGGGAGTGGGACGTGGTGTGCGTCGCGGGTGTCCAGGAGGGCGTGTGGCCGGACCTGCGCCTGCGCGACCACCTGCTGGGGGCCCAGCACCTGGTCGAGGTGCTCGCGGGGCGGACGGCGCCGGCCACCGACGGCGAGCGCTTCGTGCAGGCCCGGGCGGCCGTCCTCGACGACGAGCTGCGCTCCTTCGCGGTCGCCGTCTCGCGGGCGCGGTCGCGGCTCGTGGTCACGGCGGTGCGGGACACGGACCACCAGCCCTCGCCTTTCGTGGACCTGGTCGAACCGCCCGGGGCGGACGACGCGGTGGACCACCGGGTCGTCGCGGTGCCGCGCGCGCTGGACCTGCGCGCCGTCGTCGCGCAGGCGCGGGCGTGGCTCGAGCGCGACGCGGCGGACGATGGCGGGGGCGCGGTCGGGCCCGGGCACCCTGCGGCGACGCTCCTGGCGCGGCTCGCGGCGGAGGGTGTCGCGGGTGCGGACCCGGCCGAGTGGTACGGGCTGGGCGGTCCGTCGACGGACGAGCCGCTCTGGCCCGACGACGCGCGCATCCCGCTGTCGCCGTCCAAGCTCGAGGCCGCCTGGACGTGCGCGCTGCGCTGGGCCCTCGAGGCCGCGGGCGGGACGTCCGCCGACTCGGCCGAGCAGTCGCTCGGCACGCTGGTCCACGAGGTCGCCGCGGCGCTGCCGACGGGCACCCGCGAGGAGATCGCGCAGGCCCTCGACGAGCGCTGGCCGGAGCTGGGCGTGCCCGACGGCTGGGTGGGCGCGCGGCAGCGGCGCCGGGCCGACGGGATGGTCGACCACCTCGCCGCCTACCTGCGCCAGCGGGAGGTCGTGGCGGTCGAGCGCGAGTTCACCGTCGACGTCGGCCGCGTGGTGCTCCGTGGCGTCGTCGACCGGCTCGAGCGGGTCCGGGACGAGGACGGGACCACCCGGGTCCGCGTCGTCGACCTCAAGACCGGTAAGTCCGCCGTCGCGAAGGCCGCCGCCGCCCGGCACGCGCAGCTGGGCGCGTACCAGCTCGCGGTCGAGGCCGGCGCGTTCGACGACGTCACGGGAGGGGACCGCTCGGGTGGCGCCGCCCTCGTCTACGTGGGGACCACCAACGCCACGGTCACGTGCCGGGAGCAGCCCGCGCTGCCCGACGACGCGGACCCGACCTGGGCGCACGAGCTGATCGACCAGGTGGCGGACGTCGTCAGCCGGTCCGCCGTCGCGGCGTCGGGCAACGACCTGTGCCGGGTCTGCCCCGTGACGCGCTCCTGCCCGCTGCAGCCGCAGGGCCGGGTGGTGGGCTCATGAACCTCGGCGCGGTGGAGGTCGCCCGCCTCCTGGGTCGGCCCGAGCCGACGCCCGAGCAGGTGCGCGTCATCGAGGCACCCCTCGAGCCGCTGCTCGTCGTCGCCGGCGCGGGCTCCGGCAAGACGGAGACGATGACGGCGCGCGTCGTGCACCTCGTGGCGAACGGGCTCGTCGAGCGGGACCGCGTCCTCGGGCTGACGTTCACGCGCAAGGCGGCTGGCGAGCTCTCCGACCGGGTGCGGCGCCGACTCCGGGCGCTGGACCGCGCACTGGGGCGCACGCTCACGCCGACGGACACACTCGTCGCGCCTGCCATCTCCACGTACAACTCCTACGCGGCGGGCATCGTCACCGAGCACGCGCTGCGCATCGGCATCGAGCCCTCCGCACGGCTCCTCGGGGAGGCCGCCCGCTGGCAGATCGCGGACGACGTGGTGGAGCACTGGGCGGTGGACCTGGGCGTCGACCTCGCGCCGTCGACCATCACCGAGGCGGTCCTGGACCTCGCCGGGGAGCTCGCCGAGCACCTCGTCGAGCCCGCGCAGGTGCGCGAGTTCGTGGCCGACTGGGTGCAGCACGTCGAGGCGCTGCCGGCGGGGTCGAGCCGCGGCATCCCCGCCGCCGTCCGCGACGTGCTCACGTCGGTCCGGCTGCGCGGGCTCCTCATGGACCTCGTGACCGAGTTCACCGAGCGCAAGCGCGCGGCGGACGTCATGGACTTCGCGGACCAGGTCGCGCTCGCGGCGCGGCTGGCCGCGCAGGTTCCGGAGGTCGGCGCCGTCGAGCGGTCGCGCTTCGGCGTCGTGCTCCTCGACGAGTACCAGGACACCTCCTACGCCCAGCTGGTCCTTCTGCGGCACCTCTTCGGCGACGCGGCCGGGTCCGGCGTCGGGCACCCGGTCACCGCCGTCGGGGACCCGCACCAGTCCATCTACGGCTGGCGCGGCGCGAGTGCCGGCGGCCTCGAGCGCTTCCCGGCCCAGTTCCCGGCTGCCACCGGCGCGCCCGCGACCGTCCTGGCCCTGTCGACGTCGTGGCGCAACGACCGCGCGGTCCTCGCGGCCGCCAACGTCGTCGCCGAGCCCCTGCGCGCGGACGTCGAGGCGCGCAGCTCTCTGACGCTTCCGACGCTTGCCGCGCGGCCCGACGCGGGCGCCGGGGAGGTCGCGCTCGCCGTCACGACGACCTTGCAGGAAGAGGCCCACCAGGTCGCCGCGTTCATCGCCGGGCGCCGCACCCCGGGCGTCACGGCGGCCGTGCTGTGCCGCCGTCGGGCCCAGTTCCCGGTCCTGCACGCCGCGCTGCTCGACGCCGGGCTGCCGGTCGAGGTGGTCGGCCTGGGCGGGTTGCTGGACACCCCGGAGGTCGTCGACCTCGTCGCGGCGCTCGAGGCCGCGCACGACCCGTCGCGCGGGGACTCCCTCATGCGCCTGCTCACCGGTCCCCGGGCGCGGCTCGGCCTGGCGGACCTCCACGCGCTCGCCGACTGGTCCGCCGAGCTCGCCCGCGCGCACACCCCGGACGGGGCGGGCCGCGCGGAACGGAGCATCGTCGACGCGCTCGACGAGCTGCCGGCGCCGTCCTGGGTGAGCGCGCGCGGCCGTCGCCTGTCGGAGCGTGGCCGGGAGCGCCTGGCGGACCTCGCGACCGTGCTGCGCCGGCTGCGCAGCCTGACGTACCTGTCGGTGTCCGACCTGGCGGGGGAGGCCGAGCGCCTGCTGGGCCTCGACATCGAGGTCGCCGTGCGGGGGACGGGCACAGTCCCGCGCGCGCACCTGGACGCGTTCCGGGCGGTCGCGGCGGAGTTCGACGCCGAGGAGGGCGGGACGCTCGGGGCGTTCCTCGCGTGGCTGTCCGCCGCGCAGCAGGAGGAGCGCGGCCTCGAGGCGCCCGTCACCGAGCTCGACCCGGATGCCGTCCAGCTGCTCACCGTGCACGCCGCGAAGGGCCTGGAGTGGGACGTCGTCGCGGTCCCCGGGCTCGTCGAGCGCACCTTCCCGGTCTCGGCACGCGCGAGCTGGGTCACCGACCGCGGTGCGCTGCCCGTCGCCCTGCGCGGGGACCGCGAGCACCTGCCCGACGTCGACGTGTCGGATGCCACCGACGTCGCGGCCGTGCGGCGGCGCCTCGACGAGCACGCGACGGCCCATGCGGCACACCAGCTCGCGGAGGAGCGGCGCCTCGCGTACGTCGCGCTCACGCGGGCCCGCGAGCACCTGCTCCTGGCGGCGTCGTGGTGGCGGGACGGCGTGCGACCCGTCGGGCTGTCCGTGTTCTGCGAGGAGCTGGTCGCCGCGGCGGAGGCAGGCGAGGTACCCCTCGTCGAGCTCGTGCGCGCCGACCCACCGCAGCCGGGCGACGTGCGTCCCGAGCCGGTCGAGGACTCCGAGGCGGCCCGCGCGCGCACCGTGTGGCCCGTGGCTCGCCCGTTCGGCCCGCGGACCGACGCCGTCGAGCTGGCCGCGGAGGCCGTGCGCCGCGCCCAGGCGGGGGAGCACGGGACCCCGGCCAGCCTCGCGAGCACCTCACCCGACGGCACCGATCTCCTTGCGGTGGCCGAGCTCCTGCTGGCCGAGCGCCGTCGTCGCAGCGCCGAGCGGGACGACGTCCGCCTGCCCGAGCACCTCGCGGCGTCGGCGGTCGTGCAGCTCGCCGCGGACCCGGTCCGCTTCACGCGCCAGCTCCGCCGCCCCGTCCCCGCCGAGCCGTCCTCGCGGGCCCGCCGGGGCACGGCGTTCCACACGTGGGTCGAGCGGTACTTCGGGGCGGCGGCCCTGGTCGACGTCGACTCTCTCCCGGGAGCGGACGACGAGACGGTGCCCGACGACGCGGACCTCACCGCCCTGCAGGAGCGGTTCCTCGCCTCCCAGTGGGCGGCGCGCGCACCGGTTGCGGTGGAGGTCGACGTCGAGACCCCGGTCGGCGGCGTCGTCCTGCGGTCCCGCATCGACGCGGTCTTCCCGGACGGCGACGGGGGCGTCGTGGTCGTCGACTGGAAGACCGGCCGTCCACCCACCGACGAGGCTGCCGTCCGCGCGCGCGAGCTCCAGCTCGCGACGTACCGGCTCGCGTGGTCGCGGCGCAGCGGACTGCCCCTCGAGAAGGTCGCGGCGGCGTTCTACTACGTCGCCACGGGCGAGACCGTCCGGCCCGAGGGGCGGCTCGACGCCGAGCGCATCGAGGAGACCCTCCGGGCGGCGGTCGCCGCAGTCTGACGGGCAGTCCGGCGGGCAGTCTGCGGGCAGTCTGCGGGCAGCAAGACGGCGGGCCGGCGGGCAGCAAGACGGCAGGCCGGGCGCGACCTCAGGCGCTGGGCACCTGCTCGCCCTCGCTCTCGCCCTGACCTTCACCCTCGCCTTCGTGGGCACCGGCATCGGCGTCGGGGTGGGCGTCAGGCGCCGGGTCGACGTCTGCGACCCGGTCCCAGAGGGACAGGGCGGGCTGCTCGGCCACGGGAACCTCGGCGGCAACCTCAGCGGCAACCTCAGCGGCAACCTCAGCAGGGACGTCCGCGGGCTCACCGGCGTCCTCCACGACGGCCGGGACGTCCGGCTCGTCCGAGACCGCCGGCACCTCGTCGGGGACCTCGTCGACGTCGGGCGCATCGGCGACGTACCCGTCGACGACGAACCCGTCGGCGACCGACTCGTCGGCGGAGATGACCTCGTCGGCGGACTGATCAGCCGGAACCACGTCGACGACAGGGTCCGCGGTCATCGCCGCTTCCTCGTCCGCGACGGCCACGGCGTCCGCGTCGTCCGCGACAGCCGCGTCGTCCGCAACGACCTCGCCGCCCGCCGCCTGGCCCTCGCCGCCCTCGGCCGCGAGCTCGAACGGCGCGATCGCGACGACGACGTCGTCGGCGACGTCGGTGTGCGCGGCGAGCTCGGCGAGCATCGCGGTCGCGTCCTCGACGATCGCCCCGTCCTCGAGCCGGACCCCGTGCAGCAGCCAGCGCGCGAGCGCGAGCTCACCCGCGAGGAGCGCGCGGTCCGCGAGGTGCGGGTCGCGCAGCTCCGTCCGCCGCATGTTGTAGGCCTCGAGGATGGCGTCGACGCCCTCGTGCGGCGCGGCGACGAGCAGCCACGCGAGGTCGTCGGCGGGGTCGGCGACCTTCGCCTCGGACCACCCGAGCACCGCGACGGGCCGCTCGCCGGAGCAGAGCACGTGGTCGGCGGACAGGTCGCCGTGCACGACGACGGGCCGGAACCGCCAGAGCGAGACGTCCTCGAGCGCGTGCTCCCAGCGCCGCAGCAGCCCGGTGGGTACGCGCCCGGTCCGGGCGGCCTCGTCGACCTCCGTGAGCCGCCGACGCCGGTACGCGTCCGCCTCGTACACGGGTAGCCCCGCGTCCTCGATGGTCTCGGGCGGGAGCTCGTGGATGGCGGCGATGGCACGCCCGACCTCGGCCGCCAGGCCCGGACCGGGGCCGAGGTCCTCGAGCCGCAGCGGTCGCCCGGGCAGCTGCGGGTGCACGACGGCGCGGCCGCCCTCGGGCAGCTCGGCGAACCCCGTGGGGCGCGGGACGTCGAAGGGCAGCAGGCCGGCGTCGACGTGCGCGGCGAGCCCGCCGAGCAGCCCGACCTCCGCCTCGAGCGCCGCCCCCGTGGCGGGGCCCTGCGGTGCCCGGACCACCCAGCGACGGCCCTCGGCGTCGATGACGATCGCGGAGTCCGTGCCGGTCGTGGGGTGGCGGGGTCGCCGCACGTCGACGGCGTCCAAGCCCGGGACGGCGACGGTCGCGAGGGCTGCCAGGGCGAGCGGCGATCGGGTCACCTGCTCACGTTAAGCGCCGGACGGCGGGCGGGACAGCGGTTCCGCGGTGTGTCTGGTCGCCTACGGTGGGAAGGTGCGCACGCTCCCCCTGGCCCGCTCCGTCGTCGACCCGTCGTCGCACCGGCGCGGTGAGCCGCTCGAGGTGCTTGCGGCCCGCCCGGGCGCGCGGACGGTTCTCGTCCGGCAGGGCCGGGTCGCGACGACGCCCGACGGCGCCCACCTGGACCTGTGGGAACCGGCGCGCCTGTCCGAGGCGGGTCTCCCGCCGTCGGGCACCGGCCCGGGCCTGTGGTTCTACCTGGGCGAGCACGACGGAGCGGCCTACCTCGGGGTGCTGATCGACGACCCGGCCGAGGGCGGCCCTGACGCGGGCGACGACCTCCCGGCGGGTTGCACCTGGTCGATGCTGCGCGAGGTGGGGCACGTCCTGGCCGACCTGGACGCGGACCTGGCGACGACCGCCGTGGCCCTGTCCGAGTGGCATCGCCGCACGACGCGGTGCCCGCGGTGCGGCGCCGTGACGCGAACCGAGCTGGCCGGCTGGGTCCGCCGGTGCCCCGAGGACGGCGGCGAGGAGCACCCGCGCACGGACGCGGCGGTGATCATGGCGGTGACCGATGACGCCGACCGCATCCTGCTGGCGCACGGCGCGCACTGGGCACCCGGGCGGTTCTCGACGCTCGCGGGCTTCGTGGAGCCGGGGGAGTCGCTCGAGACGGCGGTCCGGCGCGAGGTCGCGGAGGAGGTCGGGGTCGAGGTCGGCGAGGTGACGTACGTCGGGAGCCAGCCGTGGCCGTTCCCGGCATCGCTGATGGTGGGATTCCGTGCGCGGGCGCTGACGACGGCGATCACGCTCGACGCCCAGGAGGTCACCGACGCCCGCTGGTTCACGCGCGCGGAGCTGCATGCGGCGGTGCGCGACGGCGAGGTGGGCCTGCCGCGCGCGACCTCGATCGCGCTCGCGCTCATCGAGGAGTGGTACGGCGGCCCGATCGACGTGCCGCCGTCGGCCTGACGAGCCGCGCGAGCTCAGGTCAGGACAGACGCCGCTGCACGTCGGCGAGGGACGGGTTGGTCGCGGCGGAGCCGTCGGGGAAGACGAGCGTCGGGACGGTTCGGTTCCCGTCGTTGATCCGCTCGATCAGCTCGGCGGCGTCCTCCTGCTGCTCGATGTCCACCTCGACGAAGTCGATGCCGGCCTCCGTGAGCTGGTTCTTCAGCCGGCGGCAGTAGCCGCACCACGTCGTGGTGTACATGGTCAGCGTCGCGTCGGTCATCCCCTGATCCTACGTAGCGGCTGTGGATGGTGCGGCGGTGTCACCGGGGCCTGGGAGACTTCTGGGCGATGTCTGCCGACGAGCTCCTCGACGCCCTCGATCCCGACCAGGCGGCGGTCGCGCGCGCCCTGACCGGGCCGGTCTGCGTGCTCGCGGGAGCGGGCACGGGCAAGACGCGCGCCATCACGCACCGCATCGCCTACGGCGTCCGCACCAACGTGTACGCACCGAAGAACGTCCTGGCCGTCACGTTCACCGCGCGGGCGGCGGGGGAGATGCGCACGCGCCTGCGCGAGCTCGGGGTGCACGGGGTCCAGGCGCGCACCTTCCACGCCGCGGCACTGCGTCAGCTCGGCTACTTCTGGCCGCGCGTCGTCGGCGGTGCGCCGCCCCGGCTGGTCGAGCACAAGGCTCCCCTCGTGGCGGAGGCGGCGGCGTCGCTCGGCATCGGCGTGGACCGGCTCGCGGTCCGGGACCTGGCGTCGGAGATCGAGTGGGCGAAGGTGAGCCAGATCGCCCCGGACGACTACCCGGCGGCCGCGCTCGCGGCCCGCCGCGCCTCGCCCGCGGGCTACGAGACGACGACGGTCAGCCGCCTCATGAGCGCCTACGAGCGCGTCAAGGAGGCGCGCAGCCTCATGGACTTCGAGGACGTGCTCGAGCGACTCACGGGCATCCTCGTCGACCACCGCGACGTCGCGGAGGAGGTGCGGGCCCAGTACCGGCACTTCGTGGTGGACGAGTACCAGGACGTCTCGCCCCTCCAGCAGGAGCTGCTGAAGCAGTGGCTCGGCGGCCGTCGCGAGCTGTGCGTCGTCGGCGACCCCCACCAGACGATCTACTCGTTCACGGGCGCGACGCCGCACTACCTCCTCACGTTCGCGCAGGCGCACCCCGGGGCCACGGTGGTGCGGCTGGTGCGCGACTACCGTTCGACGCCCCAGGTGGTCGGGCTGGCCAACTCCCTGCTCGCCTCCCGCGGGCGCCGCCGCAGCGAGGGCCTCGAGCTGGTGGCGCAGCGACCCGCCGGCCCCCCGGTCGGCTTCGCGGTCTACGACGACGACGAGGCGGAGGCCGCGGGCATCGCCGCGCGCATCGGGCGCCTCGTGGCCGTGGGCACGCCTGCGTCGCAGGTCGCGATCCTCTACCGGACCAACGCCCAGGCCCAGGCCTTCGAGCAGGCCCTGGCCGACGCGGGCATCGGGTACGTCGTCCGTGGCGGTGAGCGGTTCTTCGCCAGGCGCGAGGTGCGGGAGGCGCTCGTCCTGCTGCGGGGTAACGCACGGTCGATGGCCGACGTCCCGCTCCGCGACGCGGTCCGCGACGTGCTGTCGTCGGCACGGTGGACGCCGGAGCCGCCGGCCGCGCGGGGGGCGCGCCGCGAGGAGTGGGACTCCCTCCAGGCGATCGTCGAGCTGGCGGACGAGCTGGCGACGGACCCGACGGCGACGCTCCCGACCCTGGTCGCCGAGCTGGATGAGCGCGCTGCGGCCCAGCACGCGCCCGCGGTCGACGGTGTCACGCTCGCGTCGTTGCACGCCGCCAAGGGCCTGGAGTGGGACGCGGTCTTCCTGGCGGGGCTGAGCGAGGGACTCATGCCCATCTCCCTGGCGGAGACGGACGCGGCGGTGGAGGAGGAGCGGCGGTTGCTCTACGTGGGCGTCACCCGCGCGCGGGAGGTCCTCGAGCTGAGCTACGCGAAGGCCCGAGCCCCGGGCGGCCGGGGCGGGCGACGTCGTACGCGCTTCCTCGACGGCTTGTGGCCGGAGGGTTCGACGCGCGGCCGCGGCACGCGCTCGCGGGTGGCGACGCATCCGGCGCAGCCCGCCGATCCGGACCCGGCGCTCCTCGCCGCGCTCAATGACTGGTGCGCGCGGGAGGCCAAGGCGTCGGGCCTGCCGCGGTTCGCGGTCCTGTCCCCGGAGGTCCTGGTGCGCGTCGCCGCCGCCCGGCCGACCACGGACTCCGAGCTCACGGCGATCAAGGGCGTGGGTCCGACCAAGCTCACGCGGTACGGCAGCGCGGTCCTCGCGCTGGTCGCCGAGCACGTCGCCGGGCGTGCCTGACGAGGTCCCGACGAGCGTTCACAAATCCCACCCGTTAATTCGGTTGTGCGATGTCCGAGGCCGGTTCTAGGGTTCTACGCGTCCTGCTACGACGCCTGGCGTCGAGCCGCGTTCCGCCTGGAGAGGAGGTGTGTGCACAAATGATCACGATGACGGACCTGACGTATCGCGCTGATGCGCGCGTCGTGACGCGTCCGATCGCACCCACCCCCGCTTCGTTCCAGGGGCGAGGTCTGTCCGCCGCCGGCGCCGCTGGCAACGCCCAGTGGCGACTTCGCGGGAAGCGTGCCACCACCCCGTTCGATTCCGTAGCAGGAGAGCTGCCGGCTTAACCAGCCGGAGCCCACAGGCCGCGGAGTCCACACCGGGATCCGCGGCCTTCGTCAATTCCCGGCCCTTCTGGGCCTGGATCACGATGGTTTCGCCGGTCCCGACGAGCAACAGTCGTCATACACGGACCAGGGAGGACATCGTGCGGCTCACCACGCTGCTCGATTCACTGAACGGGAGCACGACAGGCTCCCATCCCATCCGGTCGATCGTCTCGCCCTCGTTCACCGAGGCCGAGGAGTTCGACCAGCTGGTCGCCACGCTCATCCCGTGCCGCGAGCACGACGCCGAGCTGTGGTTCGCCGAGTCCACCGCCGAGGTGGAGCTCGCCAAGTCGCTCTGCCACGAGTGCCCCATCCGCGAGGGGTGCCTCGCCGGTGCCGTCGCCCGTCAGGAGCCCTGGGGCGTGTGGGGTGGAGAGGTCTTCATCGGCGGCGTCGTGGTCCCGCGAAAGCGAGGCCGTGGCCGCCCCCGCAAGGACGAGAGCTCGGCTGCCTGAGGGCGGTGACCCGGACCACCGGGTCACCGCCCTTGCGGCGTTCCCAGGGGCGTGACGTCCGGGGCCCGCAGCTCCGCGCCGGCCACCGGGACCGCGCCGGCCACCGGGGCCGCGCCGGCCACCGGGACGTCGGGGATCCCCGCACACCCGCACTCGGCGTGGACGGGCCAGCTGATGATGCGGGGGACGACGTCGGGCAGGGCCACCTCCAGGGCCGCACCCGCCAGGGCCGACGTCCCGCGGTCGAGCCACGCGAGCAGCTGCGCGGCGGCGAGGGATCCGCCGACGGCGGCGAGGGCCGACTCCTCAGGCCCGGGCCGGGCGACCGCCAGCTGTGCGGCGATGGCCGGCCAGTGCGGGTCCTGGTCGGTGCGGCGCAGGTCCAGGCACCGCAGGCACGGCGTCGCACCCGGGTCGACGAGCGGCCCCACCAGCACCGACGCCTCCCGGACGACGACGGACAGGTGCGGGACGGCGTCGGCCACGAGGGTCCGGTGCCGGGTCGGGTCCGCGACGTGGTGCTCGACGAGCAGGACGGCGTCGGGGGCCGGGGCTGACCGCGCGGGCTTCGACGTCACGAGCGACGTGCCGCGCCCCTGCAGGACGTGCGCGACGGCGTCGGCGCGGGGGCGACCGAGGTCGCTCGGGGCCAGCCCTGCCCAGCCGACGTCGTGGCGGTCCACGGGGCTGCGGTCGACGAGCGCGAGGCGGCCGACGCCTGCCGTGGCGAGGAGACCGGCAGCCGTGGCGCCGAGCCGCCCGAGGCCGTGGATGTGCACGGTGGCGGCGGAACGCCGGGCGAGTGCCTCGGTGGGCGAACCGTCGGGCTCCAGCAGTCCCAGGACGTGCGCGTCCGGGGTGTCGGGAGTGGGTGCGTCGACCAGGAGGTGCGCGGCCTTCAGGTGCGCGACGACGTCGTCCGCCTCGGCCTGCGTGGCGCCCTCGCGGCGGAGCGCAGCGCGCAGGGTGCGCACCGTGGCCCCGGCCGCGACGCCGGTGAGGGCGCGGACGGCCCCGGGGCTCAGGTCCGCCAGCGTCGCCGACCAGCGGGGGTCGGTCCCGATCCGCACCTGCGAGGGTTCCTGCCAGAGCAGGGGCAGACGTTCTCTGAGTCGCACGTGATCACCTCCGGCGCAAGCGTGCTGTACCGGCGGGCCCCGCGGCGGTTGTCCACAGGCTCGGCGGCCCGGAGATGACAGACGGAGGGCGGCTCCCAGCGGGAGCCGCCCTCCGTCTGCGTCTTGTGGGTCAGGCCTTGCCGAGGATGCGGTTGAGCTTGGTGCCGCACTCGGGGCAGATGCCCTTGGCCATCTTGCGGCCGTTCGCGACGACGACCTCGCCCTCGGCCTCGCGCTTCTCCTTGCACTTCACACAGTAGAACTCGCCCTTGTAGGTCTCGGCCATGTGGAATCTCCGTTCAGAAGGCTTGCGCACCGGACG
>JAEYXM010000213.1 GCA_023428465.1 Actinomycetes bacterium | reverse complement strand
GCCTGGCCCTCACGTTCCTCGGGGCCACCGCGGTCTATACGGGCGCCATGGACGCGGACTTCCTCGCCCGCGACTTCACGACGCCGACGCCGGACTTCGACCCGTCCGTCCAGCCCGCCCCGTGCCCACCCGAGGGCGCCATCTCCGTCGCGTACGCGTCGGTGCAGATCAACGTCCTCAACGCGACGACGCGCAGCGGCCTCGCCGGGATGACGGCGGAGACGCTCACCGAGCGCGGTTTCACGGTCCTGCGCTCCGGCAACTACGACGGCTCCGTGCCCGGGACCGCGCGGATCCACTTCGGCGAGGCCGGCCTGGCGGCCGCGTACACCCTCGCGGCGACCATCCCCGACGCCGTCCTCGTCCTCGACCAGCGCGAGGACGAGAGCGTCGACCTGCTCCTCGGCGACAAGTGGGACACGCTCATCCCGCGCGAGGAGGTCGCGCTCGCGTTCCAGGCCCCGCTCGAGGGCTCGCTGTCGTGCGTCCCGCTCGAGCAGGCCCTGCTCACCGCCCCGCCCGGCCCCGTGCCGCCGACCACCGAGCCCCCGGCCGACGGCGAGGTCCCGGCCGGAGACGTCCCCGAGGGTGACACCGGCGAGGTCCCGGAGGGCACCGACGTCGGCGGCGAGGCCCCCGCCGCGGAGGGCTGACCGCCACCGCTCCGGCGGCGCCACATCGGGCCGGTACCGCGCACGCGAAACCTTGCCTGCGCCCGAGACTTGCGTGCGCCATCACGCAGACGCCGCAGGGGCGCCCATCCCGGTCGGGAGGGCGCCCCTGCGCCGTACTCAGCGGTCAGGCTGCTCGATCAGCCTTCCGCGGCGGGCTCCTCGAGCTCCACGCCGCCCGGCACGGACGCCGGCGTCGCGGCCTCGACGTGGGTGCCGCGCCACTTCGCGATGGCCCGCATGCCGTGGTAGAGCACGAGCACGGCGGCGGTGCCGATCGCGATGCCCTCGAAGACCAGGCCGCCGTCGGTGGAGTACGTGAAGTTCGCGGCAGCGATGATGAGACCGACGCCGGCGGTGGTCAGGTTGACCGGGTCGGCGAAGCTCACGCGGTTCTGCACCCAGATGCGCGCGCCGAGGATGCAGATCATCCCGTACAGGACCGTGCCCGCACCGCCGAGGACGCCGACCGGCACGGAGCCGATGAGCGCACCGAACTTCGGCGAGAGGCTGAGGACCAGAGCGGCGGCCGCTGCGGCCCAGTACGCCGCGGTCGAGTAGACCTTCGTCGCCGCCATGACGCCGATGTTCTCCGCGTACGTCGTCGTGCCCGAGCCGCCGCCGATGCCGGCGAGCGACGTCGCGAGGCCGTCGGACAGGAGCGCGCGGCCGATCAGCGGGTCGTAGTCCTTGCCGGTCATCGCGGCGACGGACTTCACGTGGCCCACGTTCTCCGCGATGAGGACGAAGACGACGGGCAGGAACAGGCCGAGGACCGACGGGCTGAACGTGGGGGTGGTGAACTCGGGGAAGCCGATCCAGCTCGCCTTGTCGACGGGCGTGAAGTCGATCTGGCCCTGCGCCCAGGCGGCCAGGTAGCCGACCACCGCGCCGACGAGGATCGCGAGCCGCCCGAGCATGCCGCGGAAGAAGACGGTCGTGAAGCAGATCGCCGCGATCGTGATGATCGCGGTGAGCGGCGCGCCGCGGACGCCGGAGAACGAGCCGTCGGCCTGCGGGTAGCCCCACGCGGCCGGCGCCAGGTTGATGCCGATGAGGGCGACGATCGTGCCCGTGACGATCGGGGGCATGACGACGTCGATCCACGTCGCGCCCCACAGGTGCACGACGACGCCGACGATCGCGAGCAGGAGGCCCGCGGCCAGGATGCCGCCCGTCGCGGCGCTCACGCCCTCCTGGGCGGTCGCGGCCAGCACCGGGGCGATGAACGCGAACGACGACCCGAGGTAGGACGGCAGCTTGTTCCCGGTGATGACGAGGAACAGCACCGTGCCGACCGCGGAGAAGAACAGGGTCGTGGACACCGGGAACTGCGTGATCGTCGGGACGAGCACGGTCGCACCGAACATGGCGACGACGTGCTGCGTGCCGATGCCGATGGTCCGCGGCCAGCTCAGCCGCTCATCGGGGTTGACCACCGCTCCCGGGGTGACCCGACGGCCGTCGCCGTGGACCCGCCAACCGATGCTGCTCATGCCTGACTCCCTAGGTCCCAGGGGTCACTGTCCGGCGACGCTGGAGGGGGCGCCGCCGCGCGGCCCGGCCAACTGTAGCGATCCGCCCGGACCGCAGGCGCAGGTATGGAATGCTGATCTGCGCGTGTCGACGCAGATCACAGGAGGACGTCGTGAGCGAGCAGACCCCCAACCCCATGGGCGACCCCGCGCCCTCGGCGCCCCACGCGTCGAACCCCTATGAGCAGCCCCCGCAGGGCCAGCAGCTCGCCTACCCGCAGCAGCCCTACGGCCAGCCCGGCTACACCCAGCCCGGCTACACCCAGCCCGGCTACGCCCAGCCCGGGTACCCCCAGCCGTACGGCAACTACGCCTACCCGCCGGCGCGGCCCAACAACAGCCTCGCGCTCGTGTCGCTGCTGTGCGGCATCGGCGGCGTGACGATCCTGCCGTTCGTCGCCTCGATCGTCGCGGTCATCACCGGGCACATGGCCCGCAAGCAGATCCGCGAGACCGGCGAGGGCGGGGACGGCATGGCGGTCGCCGGCCTGATCCTCGGCTGGATCATGATCGCGGCCGCCGCCGCCTTCGTCCTGTTCTTCCTGGCCATGGGTGTGGGCATCTTCGGGATCGCCGCGGGCGCCAGCAGCACCTGACCGCAGCCACGTGACCGACCGTCGCGCTCGGACCGCCGTCTGGGCGGGCTTCGCCGTGGTGCACGGCTGGCTGGCGTTCGTCGGCGTCGTCCTCGCGCCGAGACAGGCGTTCCACGACGTCGACCTGTACCGCTGGTGGATGGACCTCGGCCTGAACGTCGGCCTGTGGCCCGTGTTCGACGGCCCGTGGGTGTACCCGGTGGGCGCCATCGTCCCGATGGCCCTGCCTGGGCTCGGCAGCGCGACCTCGACGACCGGGTACGCGATCGGGTGGTGCCTGCTCGTCACGCTGCTCAACGGTGCGGCGGTGTCCGCGCTGCTGCGGCGCGGGCGCACCGGCGCGTTCGGGGCCGGGTGGTGGCTGGCGTTCATCGCGGCGCTGGGCCCCGTGGCGATGGGGCGCCTCGACGGCGTGATCGCGCCCGTCATGGTCCTGGCGCTGGTGGTCGCAGTCGAACGGCCTCGGGTCGCCGCTGCGCTGATGACGGTGGGCGCGTGGATCAAGGTCGCGCCCGGGATCCTCGTGCTCCCGCTCGCGGCTTCGACCCGGCGCCCGGTGCGCGACGTCGTCCTGCCGGCCGCCGCGGTGTGCGCGGTCGTCGTGGGGGCCGTCGCGGCGCTCGGCGGGGGCGAGCACCTGCTGTCGTTCCTGACGCAGCAGTCGGACCGCCGCCTGCAGGTCGAGTCCGTCGCCGCGACCCCCTGGGCGGTGCTGCGCGCGATCGACAGCTCCGACGCGGTGTTCAGCCTCAACCAGTCGCTCGTCACCTGGGAGGTCGCCTCCCCCGCCGCGACGTCGACGGCGCGCGTCCTCGACGTCGCCCTCGTGCTCGCCGTGGGCGCAGCCGGTGTCCTGCTGTGGTGGGCGGGTGCGCGCGGACGGCACGGGGCCGCGCTCCTGCCCGGGGCCCTGCTGATGCTCACCCTGCTCGTCGTCTTCAACAAGGTCGGATCGCCGCAGTTCCTCACGTGGCTGGCGCCGCCGGTGGCGGTCGCGATCGCGCGCTCGGGGCCGGCATCGGGCGCGGGCCCCGGCACCGCCGTCGGACGACGTGTGGAGCGGTGGGTGCCCGTCGCCGCGGTACTCGGGCTCGTCGCGGCCGCGCTCACGCAGGTCGTGTTCCCGTGGGGCTACGAGGCCTATCTGGAGGGGCACGCGGGCGTGACGGCGGCGCTCGTCGTGCGCAACGCGCTGATCGTGGCGCTCGCGGTGGTCGTGGCGCGGGCGCTGGTCGCGGTCGCGCGCGAGCCCGAGGACGCCCGCGATCAGCCGGCGTGACCCGGGAACCGCTGCGCCCCGGTGACCGCCCGGGACGGGCGCGGTGGTGTCAGGTGAGGACGTCCGCCGCCACGCAGAGGCGGTCGCGGCCGGCGCGCTTCGCCTCGTAGAGGGCGCGGTCGGCGGCGTCGAGCAGGGCGCCCGGGCTGGTCGTGCCCCGTGCCGCGAACGCCAGGCCGGCGCTCATCGTGACGCCGACGGCGCCTTCCCGGGTCACCGCACGGGCTCGGGCGCACCGGGCCCGCAGGTCCTCGACGCGCGCGGTCGCCGTCGCCGCGTCCACGCCCGGCATGACGACGACGAACTCCTCGCCGCCGTAGCGCACGAGCGTGTCGCCCGGCGCCACACCCGCCGTCAGGGCGTCGGCGAGCGCCTCGAGGACCCGGTCGCCCGCCGCGTGCCCGTGCTCGTCGTTGACGAGCTTGAAGTGGTCGGCGTCGAGGATCGCGAGCCCGACCGGCGCCGCGGCGTCGTCGACGAGGCGGGCGTGCAGGACGTCGTCGAGGTGCCGCCGGTTGTGCAAGCCCGTGACCGCGTCGCGCAGCGCCTGCTCGGCGACCTCGGCGCGGAGGCGCTCGATCGTCTGCACGTGGGCGCGCAGCTCGGTGTTCGCCCTGGTCAGCTCCTTCTCGCGCTCGGTCTCCATGGTCACGTCGCGGAGCACGACGACGGTGCCGTGGACGCGGCCGAGCGCACCGGTGATCGGGCGCGTCCGCAGGTCGACGACGGTCGTGCCGGTCGGCAGGTCGACGGTGTACCGGCCGTCCTCGGCCGCGCCGTCGACGACCAGTCCGATCACCGCCAGGACGTCGCCCGCGGGCCGCCCCACGACGTCGTCGGCCGGTGACCTGCGCACGTCGGCGACGTCGGCCTCCCCCGTCAGGAGGCTCAGGGCCGCGAGGTTCGCGTCGACGACCACTCCGGCGTCGTCTACGACGACGATGGCGTCGCTGATCGTCTCCAGGACGGTGCTGCGGGCGATCGGCAGGGCGGCCAGGGCGTTGCGCCGCAGGATCAGGTGCGCGTCGATGAGGCCGACGACGACGAAGCTCAGTGGCGTGAGGTCCGGCACCTCGGGCGGCAGGAGCGCCAGCTGCACGACGATCGCGACGGCGGGCACCCCACCGACCGCGACGACGGTGGTGATCTGGCGGCTGCGCAGCATCGGTGCGTGCCGGCGGGCCCGGAACGCGAGGACCCCGGCGACGACCAGCAGCCCGTACGTGTACGCGCTGTGCACCCAGAACAGCGGTCCGAACTCCAGCTCCGGGGTGCCCTCGAGAGCCGTCACCTCGAGCCCGTGCAGGCCGTTCGTGGCGCCGACGGCCACCATCACCACGGGGTGGATCGCGAGGATCGCGAGCGTGCGGCGGCTCGGCCGCCAGTCGACCCGCGCGATGGCGAGCACCCCGCAGAAGAAGGCCGCCACGACCACGGCGATGACCGGCACGACGACGACCGCGTAGACCGCCTCGCGCACCGCCGCGGGCGCGTCGTTGGCCGCGAGGACCACGAGCGACCACAGGGCGCCACCGAGGAGCGCGACGCCGAACGAGCGGCTCGTCGTCGACGGGCGGCCGCGCAGGAGCCGGACGCCGACGACCACGCCGACGACCGCAGCCGCCACGTACCCGGCGGCGAGCGCGACGGCGACCTGCTGGGCGTTCACGCGGACGCCTCCCCTTCCCGAGACACCCCTCCCATCGGCCACCGGGCCCGGGATGTGACGGTTCCGCCCTGACGGCGTGGGTCAGTCGTCGTCGACCGGCTCACCCGCGAGGGCGCGGGATGACGACGGCGTCGTCGTCAGGCATCGCCGGGCACCAGCGTCGCCGGCTCGTTGGCCAGGCCCCAGACCGGGCCGTCGAGGAGCATCGCGGGGTCGCTCGGCAGGACCATGCACGCCACCAGGTACGTCTCCGGTCCGAACGGCCCCTTGCCCCACAGCTCCGGCCGGACATCGGCGATGACGGCCAGGTCCGGCTGGGCGCGCTCGACGCCGAACACCCCGTTCGCGGCGGCGCGGCACGCGCGGTCGAGCTCGATCCACTGCTCGACCGTGACGTCGGCGGGGTCGACGTCCGCCACGAAGTCTGCACCGTGCACCATGGCGTCGTAGGTGAACAGGTACTCGGCGTCGTGCGGGCGGGCGCACGGGGCCTGGTTGAGGCGGCCCACGAGGTCGTACACGCGGCAGACCCGCTGCTCCGGGGGCGCGTCCTTCGTGAACGAGGCGATCGCCGGCTCGTCCGGCGACGCCGACGTCACCGGCATCGATGCGCCCCGCACGTCCCGCCACTCGATGACGCAGAAGAGGGTCCGGGTGTCCGACCACACGGCCTCCGGCGTCGTGCTCACGACGACGCGGCCCGCGAAGCCCGGCCACACGAGCGCGTCCGACCCGAACGGGTCGGCCCCCTCGAGGGCCGCCGAGACGCCCGACAGCTGCGCCACCTGCGGCACGCACGCGCGCATGGCCGAGCGGAAGACGTCGTCGCGCAGCCGGCCGTTGCTCACGACCTCGTCGTAGTCGGCGTCCTCGTACCCCTCCGGGACGGGCACGGTCCCGACGACCTCCCACGCGTGCGGCTGGTCGCACGGCACCTCGGTGGTCACGTCGAACCCGCCCTCGGGCGCACCCGTGAAGCACTCCCCGCCCGTGATGCCGGTGACGACGTCGAGCAGCGGGTCCCGGAACAGGCCGCACGAGGCGGTCGCGAGGACGGCGACGACGAGCGCGACCGACGCGGCAGCGCGCGCCCGCGTCGCGCCACGTCCCACGACTCCACCGTCCTTCGCCGACGCCGACGCCGTCCGGACGTCAGCTTGCGGGTACCAGCCTGGCAGGTTCGTCGCGCAGACCCCACACCGGTCCGTCGAGCGACTTGTCCGGATCCTGCGGGATTGCCGGGCACTCGACAGGGTAGGACCCCGCGCCCACTGCCGGGGACCCATCCATCGAGGAACGGCTCAGCGAGGAGGCCGGGGTCCAGGTCCGCCAGGCCCTCAGGCCGGCACTATGACGGCCAGCGTCCAGGGCTTGCCGTTCCGCAGGGGCGGCGTCAGGTCGGTCTCCCACCGGTTCGCGAGCGCCTCCGCGAGGGCCTCCGGGGTCCGCGGGTCGGCACCGGTCTCGAGCAGGTGCCGGGTCACCTCGCCGCGCGTGTGCTTGGCCATGTGACTGACGACGCTGCGCCGTCCGGCGTCGTCGCGCAGCACGCGGATCGCGACCGTACGGTCGGCCGCGCCCTGGGGCAGACCCATGGACGTGTAGCTCGAGGAGCGGCAGTCGACGACGAGGCCGCGGGTGCCTGCGGCCGCGCTCAGGGCGCGCGGCAGGACGCCGCGCCACACCTGCTCGAGATTCGGCATCCCGACCAGGTGCGAGCAGATGTTGAGCCGGTAGGGCGGGATCCGGTCCGTCGGCCGCACCGCCCCCCACAGCCCCGAGAGGATGACGACGCGCGCCGCCGCCCGACGCTTCGCCGCCGGGCTCAGGGTCTGCGCGGAGAGGGCGTCGTAGAGCACGCCCGTGTACACCTCGAGGGCCGGACGTGCGGGCAGCTCGCGCACGCGGGCGTCGCGCTCCACCTCCGCCGCGAGGGACGCGCCGAGGAAGAGCCGCGCGAGCGCATCCGGCTCGCGCGTGGTGGCGTGCAGGGCGTCGAGGACGCGCTCGCGCGTCGGGCCGAGCTCCGGGAACGACAGCCCGCCGACGTCGACGGACGTCCCGCGGCGCGCGGGCGGCGCCTTGGACTCCGACGGCGGCAGGAGGATCAGCACGCCTGCGACCCTACGTCGCCAGGCGGTTGGCCGACGACGGCGAGGCGCGCCGGGGTCGGTGCAGTCCGGACAGCAGAACACCCCGGGACGGGGTCCCGGGGTGTTACGTGCGGGGTAGTGACACAACTACCTGACCTGCGCAGACGGCCCGTAGTTGATCTCGTCGTCACACGAAACCCCCGCAAGTGCTCACATGGCAGCGCGCTGACCTGCGCATTCACGACCGGCCACGTGACGGGCCGGAGTCCAACATCTCAGCATGCTGGACGGGGTCGATCACGAGGCGCAGGCCGGCCCCGGCGCCCAGGGCCTCGTTCCACCGGGCCGTCACCACCCGAGTTCGCTCAGCCCAGGCCGCCAGCCGGTCCGATGCCGTACGGGGCGCGCCTGGTGACCTTCGGCCCGATGACGGTCACGTCGCCAGCCGACATCCCGGGACATAGCCCGTGGTTCGTCTGGCCGCCGTCGAGGTACCGTCGCAGCCGCTCGGCGCGCTCCCAGCGGGTCATGCAATGCCTCGGCGATGCCACAGAAGGGGCCGCTCGATGCGCCAGTGGGGGCGGCTCCTGGAGGGCACGTGGAGACACCGTCCGGGTGGCGCTGGGGCACCCTCCGGCAATGGTGCCGCAGATTGCGTGGGTGTTGCGGCAACCGATAGCTCACCCTTCCGAAGCACCTGGAAGAGCTCGGACTGGGCAATACTGCGACGGGTAACCCGCACACAACCTCACGGGAGGCCCGCAGTTATGGATCCCAAGGCCCGACTCCACGCGATCGACAAGAACATCGCCGATGCTCGCGAGATGATCGCGAAGTGCCAGGCACAGGCGGACGG
>JAEYXM010000177.1 GCA_023428465.1 Actinomycetes bacterium | reverse complement strand
TCGAAGGCCCGGCGGGTGGCCGCGGAGCGGCACCGGCGGGCGGTGAAGGGCCTCAGGCGTCGGCCGCGTCCGGAGTGAGCGCGTCGGCCGCGGCCTCGTCCCGGCCGGGTGCGTCCGGGTCGGCCTCGTCGCGGCCGACCTGGCCGACGTCGTCGCGGCCGACCTCGTCCGGGTCACGCGTGACGCGGTCCCGCGCCTCGTCGCGCACCATGCGCAGCCACAGGAGGACGGCCGCGCCGCCGAAGATCCACCACTGCGCCGCGTAGGCGAGGTTCTGCACGTCCCAGCCGTCGGCGGGCGCGGGCGCGGGCACGGGCGTCAGCGGCTCGCCGACCGGGGAGTCGAGCAGGACGAACCCGGAGTACACGGGGCCGCCCCAGCGGTTCACGAGCTGCGCGGGGCTCACGGACGTGACGTCCGCGCCGGTCGCGGCCTCGCCTGCCTCGAGCCGACCCTCGAGCGTCACGTCGCCCGTGGGCGGGGCGGGTGCCGGCACGCCGTCGGGCAGCCAACCGCGGACGACGACGAGCGTCGCCCCGGTCTCGGCGACCGTGAACGGCGTGACCACCCAGCCGCCGGCGACGCCGTCGAGGAGCCGGTCGGGCACGAGGAGCTGGTCGGTGCCGAAGCGCCCCTCGGCGAGGACCGGGCGGCCCACGAGCTCCCCCCGGAACGGCTCCTGGGGCGCGAGGACCTCGGCGAGCGCGACGGCGTCGGGCGCGACGACGTCGGCGGCGACGCCGCGCTCGCGCGCGCGGTCGAGCTGCCACGCCCCGAGCAGGCCGCACACCCCGGCGATCACCAGGAAGAGGACCAGGAGCCCGATCATCCGCGGGCTGCGCGCGACGCGCCCGTACGGCGGTCGTCCGGTCATGCCTCCACGCTACCCGGCGCCCGGTCCGGCGACCGTGCCCGACGCCGGTGCGACGCCGCGGGGACCCGGACGACGCACGAAGTCCCGCCCGGACGGTGGGTGCGTTCACCGGACGGATGTGGTGGCATTGCGGTGTGTCCGGCGACGTCGTCGCCAGCCCCGCGCGGGGTCAAACGTCCCATGTCTACGCGCGCGCGGGGGGCACCCTTGAGAGCGCGCCGGGAACCGCCCGGCGGGCGCGCGGTACGTGGAGGCAAGGATGACCTCGGTCCAGGACCGTCCCGCCAGCTGGCCGACCCGTGAGGTCGCGCCACTCAGTCCCGAGACCCTGGACAGGGTGGACAAGTGGTGGCGCGCAGCCAACTACCTGTCCGTCGGGCAGATCTACCTGCTCGACAACCCGTTGCTCGCCGAGCCCCTGCACCGCGACCACGTCAAGCCGCGGCTGCTCGGCCACTGGGGCACCACCCCCGGCCTGACCTTCCTGTACGCGCACCTCAACCGCGCCATCCAGGAGCGGTCGCAGTCCACGATCTACATCACCGGCCCGGGCCATGGCGGCCCGGGCCTTGTCGCAGCCGCGTACCTCGACGGGACGTACTCCGAGGTCTACTCGGACATCACGCCGGACGCCGAGGGCATGCGCCGCCTGTTCCGCCAGTTCTCGTTCCCGGGCGGCATCCCCAGCCACGTGGCCCCGGAGACGCCGGGCTCGATCCACGAGGGCGGCGAGCTCGGCTACGCACTCTCGCACGCCTACGGCGCCGCGTTCGACAACCCCGACCTGCTGGTCGCCGCGGTCGTCGGCGACGGTGAGGCCGAGACCGGCCCCCTCGCCACCTCGTGGCACTCGACCAAGTTCGTCAACCCGGCCCAGGACGGCGTCGTCCTGCCGATCCTGCACCTCAACGGCTACAAGATCGCCAACCCCACCGTCCTCGCGCGCATCAGCGAGGAGGAGCTCACCTCGCTCATGGTGGGCTTCGGGCACAAGCCGCACCTGTTCACCGCTGGCTTCGACGAGGAGGACGCCCTGTCGATCCACGGCCGGTTCGCCGTGCTGCTCGACGAGGTGCTCAACGAGATCGGCGAGATCAAGGCGCGCGCCGCGGCCGGCGACACCGACCGCCCGATGTGGCCGATGATCGTCTTCCGGACCCCCAAGGGCTGGACCGGCCCCGACTACATCGACGGCAAGAAGACGACCGGCTCGTGGCGCGCGCACCAGGTGCCGCTCGCGAGCGCACGGGACACCCCCGAGCACCTCGAGGTCCTGCGCGCCTGGCTGGAGAGCTACGGACCCGGCGAGCTGTTCGACGAGAACGGGCACATCGTCCCGGAGATCGCCGCGCTCGCCCCGGCGGGCACCCTGCGCATGAGCGACAACCCGCACGCCAACGGCGGCCTGCTGCTCAAGGACCTGCGCCTGCCCGACTTCCGCGAGTACGCGGTCCACGTGCCTGCGCCCGGTGCCACGATCTCCGAGGCGCCGCGCATCCTCGGCCAGTGGCTCGCGGACGTCATCCGGCTCAACCCGGACAACTTCCGGATCTTCGGCCCGGACGAGACGGCGTCGAACCGCCTGCAGGCGGTCTTCGAGGCCACCGACAAGCAGTGGAACGCCGAGTTCGAGGGCCCCGAGGTCGACGAGCACATGGCCCGCGCGGGCCGCGTCCTCGAGATGCTCTCCGAGCACCAGATGCAGGGCTGGCTCGAGGGCTACCTGCTCACCGGCCGGCACGGCCTGTTCAACTGCTACGAGGCGTTCATCCACATCGTCGACTCGATGGTCAACCAGCACGCGAAGTGGCTGAAGGTCACGGCGGACATCCCGTGGCGCCGGCCCATCTCGAGCCTGAACTACCTCCTGTCGAGCCACGTGTGGCGCCAGGACCACAACGGCTTCAGCCACCAGGACCCCGGCTTCATCGACCACGTGGTCAACAAGAAGGCCGAGATCGTCCGGGTGTACCTGCCGCCGGACGCCAACACCCTGCTGTCCACCTACGACCACTGCCTGCGCAGCCGCGACTACGTCAACGTCGTCGTGAGCGGCAAGCAGCCGGCGCCGAACTTCCTCTCCATGGACCAGGCGATCGCGCACTGCACGCGCGGCGTCGGGATCTGGGACTGGGCCGGCACGGAGGTCGAGGGCCAGCAGCCCGACGTCGTGCTCGCGTGCGCCGGTGACGTGCCGACGCTCGAGGTGCTCGCCGCGGCGGACATCCTGCGTCGCCGCGTGCCCGTCCTCAAGGTGCGCGTCGTCAACGTCGTCGACCTCATGCGCCTGCAGGACGCGCGGGAGCACCCGCACGGCCTGTCCGACCGGGAGTTCGACAACCTCTTCACCGCCGACCGCCCCATCGTGTTCGCGTACCACGGGTACCCGTGGCTGATCCACCGGCTCACGTACCGCCGCAACGGCCACCCGAACCTGCACGTGCGCGGGTACAAGGAGGAGGGCACCACCACGACGCCGTTCGACATGGTGATGCTCAACGACCTCGACCGCTACAAGCTCGTGATCGACGTGATCGACCACGTGCACTGGATGCGGTCCGGCCAGGCGAACCTCCGCCAGGAGATGGTCGACGCACGGCTCCGTGCCCGGGCGTACACGCGTGACCACGGGGAGGACATCCCCGAGGTCCGCGACTGGGTGTGGCCGGACGCCGGCGAGACCGCGACCGAGGCGGGCGGGCCCAGCGCGGACCGCGTCTCGGCGACGGCCGCGACCGGCGGGGACAACGAGTAGCGCGACGAAGCACGACTCAGCAGACAGCACCGACGAGTAGGGACCATGGCACGCAGCCTGTACATCACCGCCGCCGAGGGCGACACCGGTAAGTCGACGATCGCCCTCGGCATGGTGGACCTGCTGAGCCGTACGGTGCGCCGGGTCGGCGTCTTCCGTCCGGTCGCCCGGTCCACGGACCAGCCGGACTACGTGCTCGAGGTCCTCCTGGCGCACGACGGCGTCGACCTCACCTACGACCAGTGCGTGGGGGTGACGTACGAGGAGGTGCACGCCGACCCGGACGCGGCCCTCTCGCGCATCGTCACCCGGTACCACGAGATGGCCCGGGAGTGCGACGTGGTCGTGGTGGTCGGCAGCGACTACACCGACGTCGCGGGGCCGACGGAGCTCGCGTACAACGCGCGCGTCGCGGCGAACCTCGGGTCGCCGGTGCTGCTCGTGGTCCGGGGTGCGCAGCGGACGCCGGAGGAGGTGCGCCACGTCCTCGACCTCATGCTCGTCGAGCTCAAGGCGCAGCACGCGGAGGCCCTCGGGGTCGTGGCGAACCGCTGCGCCCCCGAGGACCTGGCATCGGTGAAGGCGGCCATCACCGACGTCCTGCCGGCGTGGGCGGTGCCCGAGGACCAGCTGCTCGCCGCGCCCACGGTCCGCGCCGTCATGGAGGCCGTCGGCGGCCGCCTCATCGCCGGTGACGAGGAGCTGCTCTCCCGCGAGGCGCTCGACCTGCTGGTCGGCGCGATGTCGATGGAGCACCTGCTCGAGAACCTCACCGACGGCGCCGTGGTGATCACACCGGGCGACCGGTCGGACGTCCTCCTCGGGCTCGTCACCGCGCACGCGGCCGACGGGTTCCCCTCGCTCGCGGGCATCGTCCTCAACGGCGACTTCCTGCCCCCCGAGCCCATCGCGCGGCTCGTCAGCGGCCTCAACCAGCGCCTGCCCGTCATCGCGACGACGCAGGGCACGTTCCGCTCGGCGAACCGGGCCGCGGCCGTCCGCGGCCGCCTCACGGCGGACTCCCAGCGCAAGATCGACACCGCCCTCGCGCTCTTCGAGCGGCACGTGGACGGCCCCGCACTGCTGGAGCGCCTCGACGTGACCAAGCCGTCCGTCGTGACGCCGCTCATGTTCGAGTACGAGCTGCTGGACCGCGCCCGCGCGGACCGCAAGCACATCGTCCTGCCCGAGGGCAGCGACGACCGCATCCTGCGCGCCGCGAGCACGCTGCTGCAGCGCGACGTCGCACAGCTGACGATCCTCGGCAACGAGACGGCGATCCGCACGCGCGCCGCCGAGCTGGGGCTCGACCTCAGCGGGGCCGCCGTCGTCGACCCGAAGGAGGGCGACCTCTTCGAGCGGTTCGCGGTCGAGTACGCCGAGCTGCGCAAGCACAAGGGCATGACCGTGGACCGCGCACGGGAGATCGTCGGCTCGGTCTCCTACTTCGGCACGATGATGGTCCAGCTCGGCCTCGCCGACGGCATGGTCTCCGGCGCGATCCACACGACCGCGCACACCATCCGGCCCGCCTTCGAGATCATCAAGACCCAGCCCGGCGTCGGCATCGTCTCGAGCGTGTTCCTCATGTGCCTCGAGGACCGGGTGCTCGTCTACGGGGACTGCGCCGTCAACCCCGACCCGACGGCCGAGCAGCTCGCGGACATCGCGATCTCCTCGGCGGAGACGGCCACGGTGTTCGGCATCGAGCCGCGCATCGCGATGCTGTCGTACTCGACGGGCGACTCCGGGACCGGCGCCGACGTCGACAAGGTTCGCACCGCGACCGCCCTGGTCCGCGAGCGGCGCCCCGACCTGAACGTCGAGGGCCCCATCCAGTACGACGCCGCCGTCGACGCCTCCGTCGCCAAGACGAAGATGCCGGACTCCACGGTGGCGGGCCGGGCGACGGTCTTCGTCTTCCCCGACCTCAACACCGGCAACAACACCTACAAGGCGGTCCAGCGGTCGGCCGGCGCCGTCGCGATCGGCCCCGTCCTGCAGGGCCTGCGCAAGCCCGTGAACGACCTGTCGCGCGGCGCGCTCGTGCAGGACATCGTGAACACCGTCGCCATCACCGCCGTCCAGGCCCAGGCCATGAACAAGGAGAGCAAGTGAGCGAGCACGTCCTGGTCCTCAACTCGGGGTCCTCGTCGATCAAGTACCAGCTGATCGACGTCAGCTCCGGCGAGGCGCTGGCGGTCGGCCT
>JAEYXM010000151.1 GCA_023428465.1 Actinomycetes bacterium | reverse complement strand
AGCACGACGCCGACGAGGAGCAGGCCGACGTTGCCCATCAGCGGGCCACCAGCTCGGCGAACTGCGCGGAGGAGATGACGGGCGCGAAGAACTCGTTGATCCGGCGGAACGCCTCCGGCTCCTGGCTCGGGTGCTGCGTGCCCGTGGCGTCGCCGATGACGATCGGCAAGTAGCCGTTGTCGCGTGCGGCCCGGGCGTTGCCCTCGATGCACCAGTCGAGGTGGATCCCCGTGATGACCAGCACCTCGACCTTCTTGCGCGCGAGCTCGAGCGGCAGGTCCGTCCCGGTGAAGGCGGTCTGCAGCGCCTTCTCGTAGAGCTCGTTGTCGCCCGGGCGGACGAGGTCGCGCAGCTCGCCGACGAGCGCGTCGTCCCACGCGATCTGCTCGGGCGTCACGTCGAGGTGCCCGGTCCAGGCGGAGTACTGCGCGCGGTCGAAGTCGGTCTGCGGGTACTCGTGCCGGAACACCGAGTAACCGATCCAGTTGAACGAGACGAAGTTCGGCGCCCGGCGCGCGGCCTCGACGGTGCGGACGGTCGCCTCGAGGCTGCCGCGGAACGCGTGGCCCTCGGCGTACTGGACCCCGCCCGGCTTGTAGAGCGAGTTGGACTGGCTCACGGACAGGAACGCGGCCGGGCGCGACAGGATCTCGCGCAGGTCCAGGCCCTGCCACTGCGCCGCGAGCGGCGGGATCGAGGCGACGTTGGTGGGCGGGAAGCCGAGCGTCGCGGGGTCGAGCGGGATGGGCTCGAGCGGGGTGGTGCGGGCCGGGGCGGTCCGCACGGGTGCGTCGATGGTCATGGTGGTCCTCCGGTGGTCGGTGCTCGGATGCGGGTGGTCGCGCGGGCCGGCAGGCCCGGACGCGTGGCGGCACGTGCCCCACGGCGGTCGGCCGGCGCGGGCGCGTGTGGGTGTGACGGCGGTCGGCCGTCGGGGTGCTGTCAGCCGGCAACCACGGCGCCGTCGATGGACGGTGCAGGTGTCACGGCCTGGGTCGGCGCCTGGGCTCCTCGGGGGAGCAGGGCCTCGGCACGCGGGCCCTCGGGGCGCGCGTGGCCCGCGGTGCGGGACTCAGCAGGGCATTCGGTGGCCCGGACAGCACGGGCGACAGACGGCACGGCGGACGGCGTCGGGACGGACGCGGTTCCGGCCCGGCTGAGCGCTGAGCTGCACGGTCTGCTGCACGGTCGGCAAACTACCGGGCCGGGCCGTGCCAGAACCAGCGCGCGGCCGCGATCGTCTCGCGGAGCGGACTCCCGTCACGTCTGCAGGCGTGGGAGCACCCCGAGCGCGAGCGCCACCTGGGCTCGCGGCGGGCCGGACCGGCGCGTGAGGACGGCGGGTCACCGCCAGCCGGCGGCGACCTCGAGGAAGCGGTCGTTGGCGGCGGGCTCACCCACGGTCACGCGAATGCCCTCGCCCGCGAAGGGACGGACGAGGAGCCCCTGCCGCGCGGCGTCCGCGGCGAGGGCGGCGGTGCGCTCGCCGGTGGGCAGCCAGACGAAGTTCGCCTCCGACTCCGGGACCGCCCAGCCCTGGGCTCGCAGCCCGGCGAGCACCCGGCCGCGCTCGCCGACGACCGCGTCCACGCGCGCGGCGAGCTCGTCCTCCGCCGCCAGCGAGGCCAGCGCCGCGACCTGCGCGAGGTGGTTGACGCCGAACGGCGTCGACGCCGTCCGGATCGCCGCCGCGACGTCCGGGTGGGCGACCGCGTAGCCGACGCGCAGCCCCGCGAGCCCGTAGGCCTTGGAGAACGTCCGCAGCACGACGACGTTCGGGTGCGCGGCGAGGACGGCCGGCCCGTCAGGCGCGTCCGGGTCACGGACGAACTCGATGTACGCCTCGTCGAGCACCACGAGCACGTCCGACGGGACGGCGGCGAGGAACGCCTCGAGCTCGGCGCGGTGGACCACCGGCCCGGTCGGGTTGTTCGGCGAGCACACGAGCACTGCAGACGTGCGCGGCCCGACGGCGGCGGCCATCGCCGTCAGGTCGTGCCGGCTGTCCGCGTCCAGCGGGACCGGCACGCCGACGGCGCCCTGCAGGCGGGCCACGATCGGGTACGCCTCGAACGAGCGCCACGCGTGCACGACCTCCGTGCCGGCGTCGCAGAACGCCTGGAGCACGTGCCCGAGCACCGCGACCGAGCCGCACCCCGCGACGACCGCCTCGCGCGCGACGCCGTGCTTGGCCGCGAGCGCCTCCCCCAGCTCGACCGCGAGCATGTCCGGGTAGCGGTTCACCTGGCCCGCAGCGCCCGCGATCGCCTCGACCACGCTGGGCAGCGGGTCGAACGGGTTCTCGTTGGAGGAGAGCTTGAACGCGGAGCCCTCGTCCACCCGCGCACCAGGCACATAGGCGGGCAGGGCGCGGACGACGGCACGTGGGGCGGGCGTGGTCACGGCCGCCAGCATGCCACCGACGCCCCCGGTCCTTGCCCGGCGGAACGCAGGCCGGGACGATGCCCCCATGAACTTCCTGCTGCGCGTGCTCATCAACGCCCTGGCCATCTGGCTCGCGACGCTCGTCGTCGGCGGCCTCGACGTCATCGGCGGTGAGGACACGACGACGACCGTGCTCGTGTTCGTCGTCGTGGCGCTCGTCTTCGGCATCGTGAACGCGGTCGTGAAGCCGATCGTGAAGCTGTTGTCCCTGCCGCTGTTCATCCTCACGCTGGGCCTGTTCACGCTCGTCGTGAACGGCGCGATGCTGTGGCTCGTCGGCTGGCTGTCCGAGCGCACCGAGTACGGCCTGCGCGTCGAGGACTTCTGGTCGGCGCTCCTCGGCGCGCTGATCGTCTCGATCGTCAGCCTCGTCCTCAACGCGGCCTTCAAGACGAAGAAGTGACCGCCGGGACGCGCGTGCCGAGGTAGAGCGCCGTCGTCGTCGTCGCGGGCGCACCCCCGAGCACCGTCGAGACCTGGTCGGCGAAGACCGCGAGCGAGCGGTCGTCGCGGCCCTGCGCCAGCTCGGCGGTGACGACGTAGTCGGCGACCTCGTGCGGGCGCGTCAGGAGGATCCCCAGGTCGCGTGCGGGCACGGGCCCGATGTCGAGCGTCGCCGTCAGGTCGCGCGTGACGGTCGTGCGGTTGGGCAGGTCGGGGTTGGGGCGGCCGTCGGCGGCCCACACGTAGTCCTGCGTGTGCTCGAGGTGCAGCGCCGGGACGTCGGGCGGCAGGTCCATCGAGCCGACCGGCGATCCCGCGGTCACGACGCCGGCGATGCTCAGCGTGCCGTCGACGGCGGCGGCGACGCGCATCGCGGCCATCCCGCCCTGGCTGTGCCCGGCGAGCAGCACGGGCTCCCCCGGCTGGACGCCCGCGGCCTTCATCGCACGGATCACCGTCTCGGACCGGTCGTCGGGCAGGCCGGCGACGAGCTCGAGATTCGTCAGCATGTCCGTGGGCACCGGGCCCCCGAGCCCGCCGTCCTGCGTCCCCGGGATGGCGACGACCCACGCGCGCGAGCCGTCCTCGCGGTCGATGCGCTGCACAGCGACCGTGCCCTCGGGGTCGTCGTAGGTGGCGTCGACCTGGCGGAGCACGTCCGCGACGTCGCGGGGCGCGGGCCGGTCGGACGACGTCCGGTCGCCCTTGGCCTTGGTGGGGACCAGCGGGACGACGGCCAGCCCGGTGAGCGCCGTCCCGGTCAACGCACCGGCGGCCCGCGCGAGCACCGCGAGCATGCCGGCGACCCGTGCGACCGGGTCCTCGGGCAGGACGAACGGGCCGGGTGCGACACCGAGGACCATCGCGGCGATCGCCGGGAGCATCCTCTCCAGGAGTGCCGGGCCCGGGAGCTCCGTGGTGTGCCACAGGCCCGGGCCCCCGACCATGCGCGCGAGCACGCCCAGGAGCCCGGGGTCGGCGCGGTGCTCGTCGCTGCCGAGCCAGCGCAGGGCCGCACCGACCGGCGACGGTGCGTAGCGCAGGATCCGCGCCTCGAGGACCATCTGGTCGACGGAGGTGAGGCCGACGATCCCGAGGAGCCCGGCCGCGGGCAGCAGACGGGTGCGCTCGCCCAGGTCGCCGAGCATCCCTGCGAGCGCGATCGACGCGGGCCGCCAGAGCGCTGCCGCGTCCAGGTCCGCACGCGTGTAGACCTCTGCCGCGCCGCGCAGGCTCGCGGCCACGTCGGCGAGCGCCTCCGCCTGCGCCGGGAGGCCCCGCGGGCCGCTCAGCAGCGCCCCGACGTCGGCGTGCGCGTGCCGCGCACTGGCCGGTGCGAGCTCCGCGGTGG
>JAEYXM010000150.1 GCA_023428465.1 Actinomycetes bacterium | reverse complement strand
TGGCCGACGGCGGCGCGGATGCGCCGGACGTGCACGTCGACCGTGCGGCTGGCGGCACCGACGCCCGAGCCGTGCCAGACGGTCGCGAGGAGCTCCTGCCGGCCGACCACGCGCCCGTCGGCGGTCGCGAGACGGGCCAGCAGGTCGAACTCGCGTGCGGTGAGCCGCACGGTCTCGCCGTTGATGACGAGGCGTCGGCCGGGGACGTCGATGTGGATCTCTGGGGCGTCGGGGACCGCCCGCAGGCGGGCGCGGAGCTCGTCGGTCGAGCGCGGGGTCGGCAGTGGTGCCTCGCCGACGTCGCTCGTGGCCACGGCGCGGGTGCGGGCGGACGGGACCCACTCGCGGACCAGCTCGCGCAGGGTGTCTGCGGTGCGTGCGAGGTCGTGCGACGTGGCCTCGACCTCGTCCGAGACGTCGACGTACAGGGCGAACCCGGTCGGCGCACCGCGGCGGGCGACGCGCGGGGAGGCCGCCCGGACGGCGGCGGGAGAGCGGCGCACCTGCGTGGGTGCGGGGCGGACAGGAGCGGGAAGTGCCACGGGAGTTGTCCTCTGCTGGCCGGCGGATCGCCGGTGTCGGCGGTCGCCGACGCGGTCAGGAACGGGGAGTTCAGACCAGGCAGAGACACATTCGACCGCGCGCGGCCGAGCAGACCGGGACGACCCCGGTGCGCGCGGCGGCTGCAGTCATGGGCCGAATATGACAGATGGGCCACGGGTGCTTCGCGATCCCGTGCGAGGCGTCTCACGGGGCAAGACAATGTGAACGCGTGTGACCTGTGGCCCGGGCCGTGACGGCCCGGGCCACAGGACGCGCGGGTGTCAGGCGGCGTCCCGCACCCGCACGCTCCTCACTCGACGTCGAGCAGCAGGCTCTGCACGTCGATCGGCTCGTCGAGCATCGCGTTGGCGACCATGAAGTCGACGGTCGCCTCCATCGCGGCGAGGTCGGCGTCGGTGAGCCCCACACTGAAGTCGTACATGGCGGCCATCTCCGCCACGGCCTCGGGGGACAGGCCCGTCTCGGCGGCGGCCAGCTCCTGCGCCTCGTCGGGGTTGGCGAGCACCCAGTCCACGACCTCGGCGTGCGCGGCGCGGTACGCCTCGATGAGCATCGGGTTCGCCTCGGCGAACTCGCGGGTCGTCGCGACGACGATGGTCGCGCCCACGAGGCCGTCGCCGTCGGTGACCATCTGGTAGCCGTCGGCCAGCGCGTTGTACGCCAGCGGCCCGGCGAGCAGGGCGACGTCGACGCTCCCGCCCGCGAGCGCGGCCTGCGCGTCCGGGAGGGTCATGTCGACGAACTGCACGTCGTCGGCGGAGTACCCGCCGGAGGCGAGGTAGGCGAGCAGCAGCTCGTGCAGGATCGTGCCCTTCGGGCCGCCGATCGTCAGACCGACGAGCTCCTCCGGGCTGTCGACGCCGTCCTGCCCGGTGATGAGCATGAACGCCTCGGGGGAGCGGCTGTACATGTCGACGATCGCGATGTCCGCCCCGTTCGCGGCGGACAGGATGACCGACGTCGCGCCGACGGCGAAGAGGAACTGGATGTCGCCCGAGGCGAGTGCCGCGGTCTGCTCCGGCCCGGTGGTCAGCTCCGAGTAGGACACATCCACGCCGAGGTCACCGAACGCGTCGGTGAACGTGCCCCGCTCCCGCTCCACGATCGACGGCATGTTCAGCGGCGACGTGACGTAGGTGAAGGTCACCTCGTCGACCGTCGGCTCCTGCGGCTGCTCGGCGGTCGCCCCGCGGGCGTCCGGCGCATCCGGGGTGTCCGCCTCGCTCGTGCAGCCGGCAAGGGCCACGAGGGCCACGGCGAGCGTGGCGGTCCTGGCCAGGGTGGTCTTCAGCATGGTTGCGGTTCCTTCGTGGTCGTCGAGCAGATGCCCGATCGGATGAGGCTGGTCAGCTCGGGGTCGGGCGTGCGGCTGCGCGGCCCGGGGTCGTGGGTGACGTCATGGTCGGCGCTGACCCGACCGTCGCCGAGGACGACGACGCGGTCGCCCACGTACAGCGCCTCGTCGATGCTGTGGGTGACGAACAGGACGCTCATGCCCTCGGCCTGCTGGAGCTCGAGCAGCTGGTCCTGCATGCGCTCGCGCGTGAGGTGGTCGAGTGCGGCGAAGGGCTCGTCCATGAGGACGAGCGCGGGCCGGTTCGCCAGGGCGCGCGCGAGCGCGACACGCTGCTGCATGCCACCGGAGAGCTGGTGGGGGAGCGCGTCGGCGAAGTCGGTGAGGCCGGTGAGCGCGAGCAGGCGCGCGACGTCGCCGCGGGACGCCCGGCGCCCGAACCGCACGTTCTGCGCAGCGGTGAGCCACGGCATCAGCCGGGGCTCCTGGAACACCATGCCGACGCGCCCGCTCACGCGGACGGTCCCGGCGTCGGGCGTCTCCATGCCCGCGACGATGCGCAGCAGTGTCGTCTTGCCGCAGCCGCTCGGGCCGAGCACAGCGGTGATGCCCGGCCGCTGGACGAGGTCGAGCCCGTCGAGCACCCGGACGGTGCGGTCGGATACGCGGAAGCTCTTGCGGAGCCCGGTGATCTCAGCTCCAGCTGTCATCGATCCCCCAACGGAGCCTGCGGCGCACGACGTGCGCGAAGAGACGGTCGGTCGCCACGCCGATGAGGCCGATGGCGAGGATGCCGACGACGACCTTGTCCGAGCGCGACATGCGTTGGCCGTCGAGCACGAGGTACCCCAGGCCGGACGTCGCGGCGATGAGCTCGGCGCCCACGAGCGCGCGCCACGCGAAGCCGAGGCTGACGCGCATCCCGACGAGGATGTCCGGCAGGGCGTTCGGCACGCGGATGAGGAAGAACTTGCCGGCACCCGACATCTGCACGGACGTGCCGACGTCGAGCAGCTGGGGGCTGCACGAGCGCAGGCCCTTGGTGATGGACATGTACATGGGGAAGAACGCGGTGAGGACGATCACGATGAGCTTTGCCGTCTCGTCGATCCCGAACCAGAGGATCAGCAGCGGGATGAGGGCGAGGGGCGGGACGTTCTTGAGGAACCCCAGGAGGGGGGAGACGAACCCGTTCACCCCGGGCAGGAGCGTGGCGAGGACCGCGAACGCGAAGGCGAGCCCGAAGGCGACCGCGAACCCGATGACGACCCGACCCAGGCTCGTCCCGATGTGCTCGGGCAGCTCGCCGGACAGCGTCATGTCGACGGCGCTCGACCACACCTTCGCCGGCGTCGGGAGCACGTAGGTGCTCCACAGATGGAGCTCGGTGAGCACCCACCAGACACCGACGACGACGCCGGTCACGACGATCCCGCGGACGGCAGCGGTCATGCCGGCTCCGGCAGGCTGATCTGGTCGAGGATCCCGGTGAGGTAGGCGATCGTGATCCCGTAGTTGGTGATCGGGATGCCGAGGCCCTGGGCCTCGTCGATGCGGGCCAGGACGTGCGCGCGGTTGAACATGCAGCCGCCGCAGTGGATCACCAGGTCGTAGGACGCGAGGTCCTCGAGCGGGTCCGGCCCCGCCACGATGTCGACCGTGAGCGTGTCGCCGAAGCGCTTGCGCAGGAGCGCCGGGATCTTCACCCGGCCGATGTCCTCCTCGAGCGGCGCGTGGGTGCACGACTCCGCGACGAGGACGCGCGAGGTGGCCGTGAGCCGCCCGATGCCCTCGGCGCCGGCGACGAACGTCCGGATGTCGCCCTTGTAGCTGGCGAACAGGACGGAGAACGAGGTCAGGAGGCTCCCGGCGGGCTTCTTCGCGTGGACGACGGGGAAGACCTGCGAGTCGGTGATGATGAGCGACGGCGGGCGGCTCAGCGCGGTGAGGGTCTCGTCGAGCTTGTCGGTCGTGCAGCTCATCACGAGGCACTTCTTGTCGAGCAGGTCCCGCAGCGTCTGGACCTGCGGCAGGATCAGCCGGCCCTTCGGGGCCTGGATGTCCTGCGGCATGACCAGGAGGACGAGGTCGCCCTCCTTCGCCAGCGGACCCGTGATCGAGGTCGGCGCGTCGTCGGGCAGGGCCCGGATGATCGCCTCGCGCACCTCGGCGACGTTCTCGCCGGTCCGTGCGCTCACGACGATCGTGTGGACGCCGAACCGGCGCGCCACCTCGGCGCGGATCGCCTCGGCGTCGGCCAGCTCGTCGGCCTTGTTCACCACGCCGATCACGGGCACGCCGCGACGGACGAGGTCCTCGATCCACTCGGCCTCGACGTCCGGTGCCCCCGCGAACACGACGAGCGCGATGTCGGTCTTCTTCGCTGCGTGCCGGGTGCGGTCGACGCGCAGGCGGCCCAGGTCGCCGTCGTCGTCCACGCCCGCGGTGTCGATGAAGACCACCGGCCCGATGCCGTGGATCTCCATCGCCTTGTAGACCGGGTCCGTCGTCGTGCCGGCGACGTCGGAGACCACGGCCACCGACTGGCCGGTGATCGCATTGACCAGCGAGGACTTGCCGACGTTGCGCTTGCCGTACAGACCGATGTGCAGCCGGTTCGCGCGGGCGGTGTCGAGGAGGCTCATGCGGTCACCGCCCCGGGGTGGTCGCCACGATCGACGACCAGCTCGTAGCCGATCTCGGCGAGCGAGGTACGGGCCGCGTCCGTCATCTCGGCGATGTCGCCGGAGACCGGCTTGTTGTCGTACAGCAGGTACTTGGGGCGCAGGTCCGTGGGGCTCAGGTTGAGCATGATGACGTTGGCGCCGGCGAGGATGCCGGCCTCGCGTCCGCCTGTGCGCGCGGTGCCGAGCGCCGTCGTCGACGGCAGCAGGACGGTCGGCAGCATGAGGCGGACCAGGCTGAGCAGGAAGAGGGTCAGGTCGACGTCGCCGGCCGGGAAGTCGGCGAACGGCGTGCTGCGGTGGGGCAGGAACGGGCCCAGGCCCACCATGTGGGGGCGCAGGTCGGCGAGGAACGCCAGGTCCTGCGCGAGGTGGCGCGTCGTCTGGAACGGCGAGCCCACCATGAAGCCCGCACCGGTCTGGAAGCCGATGTCCTTGAGGGTGCGCAGGCACTCCATGCGCGTCGCGAGCGTCTGGCCCTCGGGGTGCAGGAGCGCGTAGTGGTCGGCGTCGGCCGTCTCGTGGCGCAGGAGGAACCGGTTCACGCCGGCGTCGTAGAGCTCCTGGTAGGCCGCGCGACTGCGCTCACCGACCGAGAGGGTGATCGCGCAGTCCGGGTACCGCGCGCGGATGTGTCGCACGATGACGGTCAGGACCTCGGTCGTGTAGCGCGCGTCCTCGCCGCTCTGCAGGACGAACGTGCGGTACCCGAGCGCGTACCCCGCGGCGCAGCACGCCAGCACCTGCTCCGCGTCGAGGCGGTAGCGCTCCGCGCCCCGGTTGCTCTTGCGGATGCCGCAGTACAGGCAGTCCTGGCGGCAGTGGTTCGAGAACTCGATGAGGCCGCGGACGAAGACCTTGGCGCCGAAGTGCTCGTGGCGGACCGCCACCGCAGCCTCACGGGCGTAGTCGCGGTCGCCCTCGGTCGCGGTCGTGATCAGGGTCTCGAACTCGTCGACCGAGAGCCGGCCCGCGGCGGAGAGCCGGTCGATGAGCGACCTGGCCGGGCTGGAGGTGCGCGGCTCAGTGATCAGGGGGAGGGACAAGGGGGTCTCCTGGCGCGGCGGTCCTGGACATGAGTGACCGCACCTGAACGCCTGGGAGCTTGCCCAGCTTGCCGGTGAGCGCGCTGACGCGCTCCACGGAGGTGTCGACAACGAGCGTGATGATGTTCACGCCCCGCTGTGCGTACGGAAGCCCGAACCGTCCGATGATCTCGTCGCCGAACTGCATCAGCAGTTCATTGACGCCCTCGATCGAAGCCGTCGGCCGTTCCACGATGATCGACACCACACCGAGCCTCTTCTCCACCGGACACTCCCGTGAATCAGATGTGGTCTGGTTCGCAGCACTGCGCTGCACCTCGATCGTCGCAGCGCGAACGGGGCCCATCCCCGGACATTCGTCCCCTGACTGTGCCGTCGACGGGCGAGACGCCGGGCCGCACGAGATGCTCGTGGCGTGATCACGCGTACCTGGCGCCAGTGGCCGACCCGGTGGCTGGCACGCCTGCGCGACGGCGGGCCCCGTGCGGCCGTGCTGGTCGGCGTCGCGCTCGTCGTGGTGGGCCTCGTCGGCTTCGCCGTCGTGGTCGACTCCGTGCAGGAGGCCGACGACCTCGCCTCGCTCGACGACCCCGTGCTCGTGGGCCTGCGAGAGGTTCGCTCGAGTGCGGTCACGGCGGTCCTCGTCGCGGTCACCACGGTCAGCGGGCCCGTCGTGCTGCCGATCGTCGTGCTCGTGGGCGCTCTGCTCTGGGCGTTCGTCGGCCGGCAACGGTGGCAGGCGGGCCTGCTCGCGGCCGCGATGCTCGTGAGCACGGGCGTGTCCCTGGTCGTCAAGGGGATCGTCGCGCGGCCGCGGCCGCC
>JAEYXM010000144.1 GCA_023428465.1 Actinomycetes bacterium | reverse complement strand
GCCTCCTGCTGCCGGGTTCCTTCCTGCCCGCGGCCGTCGAGGGGGGTCTGGCCGTCGCGCTCGGGGCGAACGTCGTGCGGCAGGCGGCGTCGTTCCTGGCACGCAACGTCGGCACCGGGCGTTGGGTGTCGGTGAACGTGTCCGCCGACCAGCTCGGCAACGGCGAGCTCGCCGCCCAGGTGCGCTCGGCGCTGTCCCGCCACCGGGTGGGACCGGGTCGCCTGGTCATCGAGCTCACCGAGGCGGGTCTCGTCGACAGCGAGAGCCGGGTCCGGCACGAGCTCGCGGAGCTGCGTGCCGCCGGCGTGCCGGTGCTCCTCGACGACTTCGGCACGGGCATCGCGCCGCTGTCCTACCTGCGCGACCTGCCGGTCGACGGCGTCAAACTCGACATGTCCTTCACCGCGGGCATCCCGGAGGACCCGGCCGCCGCGCGCGTCAGCCGGGCCCTCGGCGCCCTCGCCCGGGAAATGGACATGCTCACGATCGCGGAGGGTGTCGAGACCGCCGAGCAGGCCACGTTCCTGAACCAGTGCGGCTGGCGGTACGGGCAGGGCTGGCTGTTCGGCGCCGGGCAGTCCGAGCGCGTCACCAGTCAGACGGCGGCCCAGGAGCCGATGCCGGGCATCCTGCCGCCGGGCCAGATCCCGGGGATCATCTGAGCCGTCCTCAGCCCCCGGGCGGCGCCGCGGTGCGCGGCAGTGGGGCGGCCGGCGGGCCGGTGGGCTCGGGCGGCGTCGTGCGCTCGGGTGCCTGCGCGCCGACGACGGACGCCACGAGCGCGTGGCGCTCCGCCACGGCCGCCGGGGTGACCTGGCCGGCCGCGCTCCCGGCGGCAGCGGAGGCGGACAGGGCGTACACCCCGTAGCCGCCCGACCGGTCGACGGTCAGGGCCGTCCACTCGACCGCACTGACAACCGGCGGACCCTCGAACGGCTTGGTGAACGTCGCCGTGAGGAGCAGGCCGTTCTGCGTCTCGGCCTTCAGACCGGCGTGCGGGCCCTGGTTGGAGATGAAGTTCCCGAGTCCGTACGCGACCCACATGCCGTCGCCGAGCGGGCCACCGGGGACCTTCGCGACCGGCTGCGGGACGTGCGCGTGGTGCCCGATGAGCAGGTCGATCTGGCCGGACGCGCCGAGCTCGGTGGCGATGCGCTCCTGCTCGGCCGTCGCGGACGAGACGTACTCCACGCAGCAGTGCACGCTCGCGACGACGATGTCGGCACCCGCGGCGCGCGCGGCGGTCGCCTGCTGGACGAGCGCCGCCGTGTCGATGAGCGTCACCGACCACGGCTTGTCGCCGGGGATGGGCAGGCCGTTGGTGCCGTACGTCGCGGCGATGTGGGCGACGCGGATCGTCTGCGTGTTGCGCACGATCTCGTACAGCTGCGGCTGGGCTGCCTCCTCCGCGGTGCGCGCGGTCCCGACGTGGCCGAGGCCGACGGCGTCGAGCGCATCGAGCGTGGCGACGAGGCCGGACTCGCCGCGGTCGAGGCTGTGGTTGGACGCCGTGGAGCAGCCGTCCCAGCCTGCTGCCGCGAGATTCTGTGCGATCTGCACGGGTGCCCCGAACATCGGGTACCCCGACGGCGCCCTGCCGTCGGGTGTGACGGGCACCTCCAGGTGGCACAGCGCCAGGTCCGCGCCCGCGATGAAGGGCTGGCTCGGGGCGAACATCGGCGAGAAGTCGTAGCCGTCGCCCGCGCGCGCCGCGCCGATGACGGGCTCGTGGGGGAGCACGTCGCCCGCGGCGACCAGCGTGAACACCGCGTCCGCCGGGATCGTGGGGGTTGGCGTGGGGGTCGGGGTCGGGGTGGGCCGGGCGGTCTCGGTGGGCGCCTCGTCGGCGCGCTCGTCGGCGGTGCCCGCGTCGTCGACGGACCACGGCCAGGCGCCCGCGAGGGCGGTCGCGGTTCCTGCGCCGGCGAGGAGCAGCACGGCCAGCGCAGCGGCGAGCAGCCCGCGGCGGGACTCCCGGGGAGCCTGTCTGGCGTGGCGGGTCACGCGACAAAACTACCCCGCCGGGCAGGCGGGACCCGCGACCCGCGAACGGACCCGTAGGGTTGTCCCGTGCCCGCCGCGCTGACCTGGACCCCGGCCAACGTGATCACCCTCGTGAGGATCGCACTCGTCCCCGGGGTCGTGGCCGCCCTGGTCGTGGACGTCGACGGCGGCTGGCGGATCGTCGCGGGCGTGCTCTTCGCGGTCGCCGCGATCTCCGACCGGGTCGACGGCTACCTCGCGCGACGCCTCGACCAGGTCACGGACTTCGGCAAGCTGGTCGACCCGATCGCCGACAAGCTGCTCATGGGCGGCACCCTCGTCACGCTCTCGGCGCTCGGCGACCTGCCCTGGTGGGTGACGGTCGTGATCGTCGCGCGTGAGCTCGGCATCACCGCCCTGCGTCTCGCGGTGCTGCGGTACGTCGTCATCCCGGCCTCCCGGGGCGGCAAGCTCAAGACTGCCCTGCAGTCCGTCGGCATCGGGCTGTTCGTGCTGCCGCTGGACCAGCTGCCCGACGTCGTCACGCAGGTCGCGTGGGTGATCGTCCTGGCCGCGGTCGTGGTCACCCTCGTCACCGGCGCCGACTACGTCCGTCGCGGCCTCGCGGTCCGCCGCGCCGCGGGGGCGGGCGCCCCGGTGCCGGCCGAGTGAGCGTGAGATGGGGACCGACGAGAAGCGGGTGAGTGCCGCCTCTCCCGGCGCTGCTCCCGACGCTCGTGCGGACGCGGTCGCGGCGGTCGCCGCGCTCACCGCCGCCGGGCTGACGGTCGCCGTCGCGGAGTCGCTGACCGGCGGCTCGGTCGTCGAGGCCCTGGTGCGGGTCCCGGGGGCCTCGGCCTGCGTGCGTGGGGGAGTCGTGGCCTACGCGACGGACCTCAAGGCGACGTTGCTCGGTGTGCCGGCGGACCTGCTCGCCGAGCGCGGCCCGGTCGACCCCGACGTTGCGGCCGCGATGGCCGACGGCGTCCGGCGTCGCCTCGGTGCGGACCTCGGTGTCGCCACCACGGGCGTGGCGGGTCCCGAGCCGCAGGGCGGTCGCCCCGTGGGGACCTTCTACGTCGCGGTCGCGACCGGGGCCGACGTCGCGGTGCGGGCGGGCGCGGTCGGCGACCTCGGCCGCGCAGCCGTGCGCGCCGCCGCGCGGGACGCGGCGCTCGAGGCCGTGCTGCACGTCTGCCGGGGAACATGACGGAGTTCCCGTGCGTTGGAACCGACGTGACATGGACGAGCGCCCCAGGTATCACCCGCGACGGTGTCCGACCCCCGGGGTACGGTAGGACTGCAGGCGCAGCAACCAGGCCTGCGGGCCTTGCGTCCGCGAGGCACCCCGGAGCGGGGTCGAGGGAAGGAGGTCGGCCGATGGTCGTACTGCGACGTGAGATCGGTGATGTCCTTCGCGGCGCGCGTCAGCGCCAGGGACGCACGCTGCGCGAGGTCTCCTCGGCCGCTCGGGTGTCGCTCGGCTACCTGAGCGAGGTCGAGCGTGGACAGAAGGAGGCGTCGTCGGAGCTGCTGGGTTCCATCTGCGACGCGCTCGACGTGCCCCTGTCGCTCGTGCTCCGCGAGGTCAGCGACCGCGTGGCCGTCGCCGAGGGCCTGACGGTCCCGGACACGGTGCCCGTCGACCTGGCGGACACGCTGGGTCGCCGCTACTGGTCGCGTGACCCGCTGACCGACCTGGGCGAGCTGACGCCCGTCGGCTGACCGGCCCGCACTCTTCGCGGCAACGGCGCCCCACCCGCACGGGTGGGGCGCCGTTGCACGTCAGGGCCGGGTGGGGCGCGTCGTTGTGCGTCAGGTGGTGGCTGGTGCGGGCTGGCACACCGGGCAGTAGAAGACGGGCCGATCCATCGGCGGTCGGCCTGCCCGTCCGGCCCGGATCGGGGTGCGGCACCGCCGGCACGCCTGCCCGGTCCGGCCGTGCACCTGCGTCGTCCGGCCGCCCGCCGTCTCGCCCGTCGCCGTCGGCGAGATGGCCGCGACACTGCGTTCCATGAGGACCCGCGCCGTCATGAGGAGCGACGCCGCGTCGACCTGGTCCGCGGGCGTCCACGGCCACAGGCGTCGCGCGAACAACGACTCCGCGAGGTAGATCGTGCCGATGCCCGCGGCCACGGTCTGGTCCAGCAGCACCTCCGCGACCGGCGTCGTCGTGCGCGCCGCCCACCGGGTGAGCGCCTCCGGCAGCCCGGCGGTCGGGAAGTCGTCGGCCAGGACGTCCGGTCCGAGGTGGCCGATGAGGGTCCGCTCCTGGCTCGTGCGCACGACGTCGAGCATGCCCAGGTGCGTGCCGACGGCGGTGACCGCGTCGTTGCCGAGCACGGCCCGCACGTACGCCCCCACCGCGCGTGCGGCCGGCCGGTCGTTCGGGTGCACCCGCCAGTACCCGTCCATGCGCAGGTGCGTGTGGAGCGTGCGGCCGTCGTCGACGCGCGTGAACAGGTGCTTGCCGTAGGCGGTCGTCCCGACGACCGTGCACCCGACGAACGTCACGCCCGCAGCGCTGGGCCACCGCAGGTCGGTCCGCGTCAGCACGGTGCCGGTGAGCGCATCGTCCAGGACGGCGGCGGTGCGCCGGAGGATGTCACCTTCGGGCATCGGCCAGCCGCAGTCCCCGCGGGGTCACACCGAACCCTGCCTGGGTGAGGGCACGCGCGACCGGACCGGCGAGGGTGGTCCGGTCCAGGAGGGCGGACCCGTCGGCCTTGCCGAGCGTGAGCCGCCCGAGGGCCCCCGACCGGGCGCGATCCGCGAGGGCCTGCGCCGCCCGCGCGAGCACGTCCTCGTCCTCGGTGAACGACAGCAGGCTGCGCCCGCCCCGCTCGATGTAGAGCACGAGCGCGCCGCCGACCAGCACGACGACGGCGCCCGCCTTGCGCCCGGGTCGGTGGCGGCCGCCCTCGTCGTCGGAGCCGACGGCGTCCGGCCAGGCGAGCGCCGCCCCGTAGGGGTTGGCCGGGTCGGTCGCCGCGAGGACCACAGCGGGACCGGCGGGCCCGGCGTCGGCGGCGTCCGCGCGGACCTGGTCGACCGCGCCGGGTACGGCGAACTGCGACCCGCCGAGGTGCTCGACGAAGTACCCGCGGCGCACCTGACCGGCCTCCTCGAGCGCACCGAGCACGCGGTAGACCACGCCGAACCACCCGGACACGCCCTCAGCGGGGGCGACCGCGCGGGTCAGGACGCCGTGCCGGTCGAGCAGCTGGGCGGCGAGCGCGCGGGCCCGCACCGTCGGGTCGGCGTGACGCGTCGGCAGGAGGGACCAGCGGCCGGCCGCCTCGGGCCGCGCCGGGGCCGGAC
>JAEYXM010000126.1 GCA_023428465.1 Actinomycetes bacterium | reverse complement strand
GGTCAGGAGGCTGAGCGGCTCGCCGGTGAAGCGGAGGCCGCGCTGCGCGTCGGCGAGCTCGAGAACGCCGCGCGCGCGTTCGCCGCGGCCTCGGACGCAGCCGAACGCGCCGGCCGCACCGCGGATGCGGGCTGGGCGCTGGCGGAGGCAGCCCGGTGCGTGGACGAGCTCGGCGACCATGCCGGTGCCGCCGCCGCGTACGACCGGGCCCTGGCGTTCCTCGAGGCGGCCGGCGTGCCGCCGGAGAGGACCGTGCCCGTCGTCCTGACCGTGGCGCGCTCGTACGCCGAGCTCGGCACGCCGGATCCCGCCCTCGCGATCGTCGACCGGGTGGGCGCCCGCCTCGACGCCGCGCTCTCCACCGACGACGAGGACGACGGCACCGTGGCGCCCGTCCTCGCCGAGCGGCGACGCGCCGCCCGGAAGCGGGCGCGCGCAGAGCTGGTCGACATCACGGCCCGCCTGCACGCGACGGGCGGCGAGCACGCCGTTGCAGCCATGGAGGCCGAGACGGCGGCCGAGAGCTTCGCTGGGTTGGGCATGGCCGGCGACGCGGCCCACGCGTTCTGGCTGGCCGGCCGCATGCACCGCGCGCTCGGCGACCTGGCCGCTGCGGCATGGCACCTGGAGTCGGCCGTCGAGGGGTTCGGCCTCGCGGGAGACACCGATCACCGCGCGCAGGCCGCGGGCGAGCTCATCGAGGCGCTCCGGGCGGCCGGGCGCACCGAGGAGGCCGACGCCGTCCGGCCATGACCAGCCGGACGCGGCGTTAGGGTCGGTGGGTGGACCTGTTCGGCTGGCTGCGCCACCGTGGGGGCGGCGACGAGCGGCCCGGCACACGGCCGTCCGGCGTGCCCGACGGCGGCTCGCCGCGGCCCGCACGCCCCGCACCGCCCACGTCGGACCGCACCGACGCCAGCGCCAGCGGCGATGCGGATCCCGCGGTCCCGAGGCCCGTGTCAGCCGACCGGATCCGCGACTTCTGCGAGCGGCACGGGTACGCGTACTTCACCGACAGCCAGGGCGACGTCGGCGGCATCTGGCGCGGGCGCCTGTTCTTCTTCTTCCTGCTCGGCGAGGGCGAGGAGGTCCTGCAGATTCGCGGGCACTGGAACCGGGAGTTCGCGATCGAGCGCCTCGGCGAGGTGCTGGACCTGTGCAACTCCTGGCACGTGGAGAAGATCTGGCCGGTCACCTACGCCCGCGTGCGGGACAACGGGCGCGTGACGGTGACCGCGGAGGTCACGACGGATGTCTCGTGCGGCGCCACGGACGACCAGCTCGAGCTCATGCTGCAGTGCGGGCTGGGCACGTCGACGGTCTTCTTCGACGCCGTCGACGCGGCCTACCCCGACCCGGCCGGACGTGCGCCGTGACCGCCGCAGCGCGCACCCCGGGCGCCGGGCGGACGCCGGGGCAACGCGTCGGTCCGCTGACCCTCGCCCGTGTCCTGGCCCGCCTCGAGGCCCTCGGGTACCACGTCGCAGTCGACGAGGAGGGCGACCCCACCGGCATCTGGGGCATGGACCGCTTCTGGTTCCTGCGGCTCGGTGCCGACCAGGAGGTGCTGCAGATCCGGGGCCGCTGGCACCGGACCCTGCCCCTCGACCGGCACGGGGACCTTCTCCTCGTCGTCAACGACTGGAACCGCGAGCGGCTCTGGCCCAAGGCCTACGTGCGGGCCGAGGGCGACGTCCTGTCCGTCTCGGGCGAGCTCTCCGTCGACCTGGGCGCGGGCGCCACCGACGACCAGCTCGACGCCGTCCTGCTCCGGGGCCTCGCGGCCGGGGGCCGGCTGTTCGACGCCCTCGGCCAGCAGCTGCCCGAGCTGCCCTGACCGCCCGCAGCTGCCCTGATCGGAGTCAGGGGCTGCGCGGGTTCAGGGGCGCGCGGGCATGCCCAGCAGCACCGGGCCGGTCGCGGCGCCCTGCCCGGACCCGTGGCCCCCACCGTGGGCGCCGTGATCGTGCCCGCCGGTGCGGCGCGCCTCCCAGGCGTCGCCCGCGCGCGTGCGGCGCACCGCGAAGGGGCCGCCCTCGAGCGCCGAGTCGGCGACGAGGTGGTGCGGCGCGCCGTAGGTCACCGCGACCGTCACGAGGTCACCGGGGCGCGGGAGGTCGGACGCCGCGGCGTCTGCGGGCAGCGCCAGGTGCACGAGCCGGTTGTCCGCGGCGCGGCCGCTGACGCGCCGGCTGACGCCGTCCTTGCGCCCCTCGCCCTCGGCAACGAGTACCTCGACCACGCGGCCGACCTGGCGCAGGTTCTCCTGGGTGGAGACCCGCTCCTGCAGGTCGACGAGCCTCTCGTAGCGCTCCTGGACCACGGCCTTGGGCAGCTGGTCGGGCAGCGTGGCCGCCGGCGTCCCCGGGCGCTGGGAGTACTGGAACGTGAACGCCGAGCTGAACCGCGCGGCCTCGACGACCCGCAGGGTCTCCGCGAAGTCCTCCTCGGTCTCCCCAGGGAACCCGACGATGATGTCCGAGGTGATCGCGGCGTCGGGCAGCGCGGCCCGGACCCGGTCGAGGATGCCGAGGAACTTCTCCGACCGGTAGGAGCGGCGCATCGCGCGCAGCACGCGGTCCGAACCCGACTGCAGGGGCATGTGCAGGCTCGGCATGACGGTCGGCGTCTCGGCCATGGCGGCGATGACGTCGTCGGTGAACGCCGCAGGGTGCGGCGACGTGAAGCGCACGCGCTCGATCCCCGGGATCGCGCCGACGGCGCGGAGCAGGTCCGCGAACGCGCCGCGGTCGCCGAAGCCGACGCCGTAGGTGTTGACGTTCTGCCCGAGCAGGGTGACCTCGATGGCGCCCTCGGCCACCAGCGCCTCCACCTCGGCGAGGATCTCACCGGGGCGCCGGTCGCGCTCGCGCCCGCGCAGGCTGGGCACGATGCAGAAGGTGCACGTGTTGTTGCAGCCGACGCTGATCGAGACCCAGCCGGCGTAGACCGACTCGCGGCGCGTCGGGAGCGTGGAGGGGAAGACCTGCAGCGACTCGGCGATCTCGACCTGCGCCTGCGCGTTGTGCCGCGCACGCTCCAGCAGTACGGGCAGGGCGTCGAGGTTGTGGGTGCCGAAGACGACGTCGACCCACGGCGCCCGCTCGACGATGCCTGCCCGGTCCTTCTGCGCGAGGCAGCCGCCGACGGCGATCTGCATCCCCGGTCGACCGGACTTGATGCCCGCGAGCTGTCCGAGGTTCCCGTACAGGCGCGTGGCCGCGTTCTCCCGGACTGCGCACGTGTTGATGACGACGACGTCTGCCTGCCACGCAGCCGCGTCGGGACCGTCGGCGGGCACGTACCCGGCGCGCTCGAGCATGCCGGCCATGTGCTCGGAGTCGTGCACGTTCATCTGGCAGCCGAGCGTGCGGATCACGTACGTCGGCGCGGTCGGCTGCTCGGCGGGCCCGGCGGGCGGCAGCGGGGAGGTCGTGGCAGTCATCGCGACAAGGGTACGTGGCCCGCACTGCCGTCGTGAGACCCGCCCGACGACGAGGTGTCGACAGGGCGGAACGCCTGAGCGCCTCGGGTCAGCCGGCGGTCGCGCTGGCCCGCAGCTCGCGGATCACGGTGACGGTGATCTCGCCGGGGTAGGTCAGGTCGCTCTCGATCTGCCGCGCCAGCGCGGCGGCCACCTCCGGGAGGGCGGCGTCGTCCACGAGGTCCGGCTCGACGACGACGCGGATCTCGCGTCCCGCGGCCATCGCGACCGCCCGGCGAACACCCTCGTGCGCGGCGACGAGGGACTCCAGGTCGCTCAGGCGCTCGACGTACTGGTCCAGCTCCTCGCGCCGAGCGCCGGGCCGTGCGGCCGACACCGCGTCGGCTGCCTGGACGAGCACGGCCTCCACCGACTCCATCGGGACCTCGTCGTGGTGCGCCTCGACCGCGTTGGCGACGACGTCGGACTCGCCGAGGCGACGCAGCAGCTCGGCGCCGAGCACGGCGTGGGTCCCGGGCCGGTCGGCGCTGAACGCCTTGCCGATGTCGTGCAGGAAGGCTGCGCGGCTCGCGACGACGGGGTCGGCGCCGATCTCTGCGGCCATCACGGCGGCGAGCCGCGCCGACTCGACGAGGTGGGCCAGCACGTTCTGCCCGTAGCTCACGCGCAGCCGGAGCCGGCCCAGCGTCTCGATGATCTCCGGGTGCAGGCCGGTGACGCCGGCCTGCTCGGCGGCCTCGTGGCCGGCGGCGACGGCACGGTCCCGGGCACCGGCGACGGCCTCGGCGTAGGCGAGCTCGATGCGCTGGGGGTGGATCCGGCCGTCGGAGATGAGCGCCTCGAGTGCGACGGCCGCGGTCTCGCGCCGCTCGGCGTCGAAGCTCGACAGGGTGACCTGGTCGGAGTTGTCGTCGATGATGACGTTCACGCCGGTGAGGGCCTCGAAGGTCCGGATGTTGCGGCCCTCCTTGCCGATGATGCGGCCCTTCATCTCTTCTGCCGGCAGCGGGACGACCGTGACGACGCTCTGGGCGCTGGAGGGCCCGGCCATGCGGGCGATCGCGGTCGCCACGACGTGGCGGGCGCGCTCGTCGGCGGTGCGGCGGGCCTTCGCCTCGATGCGTCGCACCTGGGCCGCGGCGTCGTTCTCGGCGCGCTCGACGACCCGCCGGAGCTGCTCGGCGCGGGCCTCCTGCATCGAGAGGCCGGACGCGGACTCCAGCAGCGCGTCCGCCTGCGCGCGCGCCCGCTCGAGCCGGCCGTCGACCGAACGCCGGTCGCGATCGACCTCCTTGGTGCGCTCCTCGAGCTCGCGGACCCGCGCGTCGAGCTGCTCGTCGAGCTCGCGGAGGCGCTGCCGCTCGGCCTTGAGCTCGCTCTCCCGTTCCCCGACCCGCTCCTCGCGGCGCCGGAGCTCCTCGACCTGCGCGCGGGCCTCGGCCTTGATGGCGGCGGCGTCCTCGGTCGCCTGCGCGCGCGTCATGGCGGCCTCGCGGCGCGCCAGCAGGACGAGGACGAGGGCGACGAGGCAGGCGAGCAGCAGCGCGACGATGATGGCGGCCTCGCTCATGTCACCCATGTCGGTCACCTCCTGCCGCGCGTTCGTCAGCCGTCGGTGTCGAAGGGCACCGCGTCCCCCCTATCGTCTCCCATCTCGGCGACGACACGGCGCGACAGGCCGGAGGGGTAGCCCTTCCGTGCCAACATCGCGAGCATCCGGCGGGTCTGGACCACGGGATCGGCGTCGGGGCGCCACTTCCGCCGGACGAGCGCGCGGGCTGTCTCCTCCTCGTCGGCGGGGTCGATCCCGGCTATCGTCTCCGCTGCGAGCTCGTCGGCCACGCCGGTCCGCCGCAGCTCGACGGCGAGCGCCCGGCCGGCGAGGCCCCGGGAAGAGCGCTTGGCCCGGACGAACATGCGCGCGTACTCGGCGTCGTCGATCAGGCCGACCTCGGTGAACCGGTCCAGGACGCGCGCGGCGACGTCGTCCGGGACGTCGCGGCGCGCCATCGCCTCGGCGAGCTGGTGCCGGGTGCGTGGTGCACCCGTCAGCAGCCGCAGGGCGATGGCGCGGGCGACGGACTCGGGATCGGGCTCCGCGTCGTGGGCGGCCGCACCGCTGGCCGGGGGCTCCGGGGCACGCCCGGCCCCCGCTCCTCGGCGCCGTCCGGTCATGGCCACGGGGCCGGACGGGCTAGAAGTCGACGGAGGCGGCCGGGTCGGCCGGGGCATCCACCCGTGCACCGATCCCGAGCTTCTCCTTGATCTTCTTCTCGAGCTCCTCGGCGAGGTCCGGGTTGTCGCGCAGGAAGCCGCGCGCGTTCTCCTTGCCCTGGCCGAGCTGGTCGCCGTCGTACGTGTACCAGGCACCCGACTTGCGCACGAGGCCGTGCTCGACGCCCAGGTCGATGAGGCTGCCCTCACGGGAGATCCCGACGCCGTACAGGATGTCGAACTCGGCCTGCTTGAAGGGCGGGGCCATCTTGTTCTTCACGACCTTGACGCGCGTCCGGTTGCCGACGGGCTCGGTGCCCTCCTTGAGGGTCTCGATGCGCCGGATGTCCATGCGGACCGAGGCGTAGAACTTCAGTGCCTTGCCGCCCGTCGTCGTCTCCGGGGAACCGAAGAAGACCCCGATCTTCTCGCGGAGCTGGTTGATGAAGATCGCGGTGGTGCCCGAGGAGTTCAGGGCGCCGGTGATCTTCCGCAGCGCCTGCGACATCAGTCGCGCCTGGAGGCCGACGTGGCTGTCGCCCATCTCGCCCTCGATCTCCGCCTTGGGCACGAGGGCCGCGACGGAGTCGACCACGATCACGTCGATCGCGCCGGAGCGGATCAGCATGTCCATGATCTCCAGCGCCTGCTCCCCCGTGTCCGGCTGCGAGACGAGGAGCGCGTCCGTGTCCACGCCCAGCTTCTTCGCGTACTCCGGGTCCAGTGCGTGCTCGGCGTCGATGAACGCCGCGATGCCGCCCGCCTTCTGCGCGTTCGCGACCGCGTGGAGCGCCACCGTCGTCTTGCCGCTGGACTCCGGGCCGTAGATCTCCACCACGCGACCGCGGGGCAGGCCCCCGATGCCCAGAGCGACGTCGAGCGCGATGGACCCGGTGGGGATGACCTCCACGGGTGCCCGGCCCTCGTCACCGAGGCGCATCACCGAGCCCTTGCCGAACTGGCGGTCGATCTGCATGAGGGCGGCCTCGAGGGCCTTGGTGCGGTCGGCGGGAGCAGGCATGTGACACCTCGGGGTCCGGGGGCGGCAGTCCGCCCGTGCGGTCGTCTTCTCGTCAAGTGGTGGTGACGCTATGCCCGGCCTCTGACATCCCCACGCCAGGACCGCCTCGCCTGGGGACGACGTCGGTGCGGAGCACCTGTGGGTAGACACTACCCGAACACCTGTTCGACGTCAGCGACACGCCGCGTGCGTGTCGACTGCAGCGCGTGTCGCTGCCGCGGGTGTCGGCGGCGCGCGTCAGCGCAGCAGGAGCGTCCCGACCCGGCGCGTCGCCCACACCGTGCCCACCGCACCCATGAGCCCCAGGTACGCGACGTGGCCGACCATCGCGAGCGTGGCGTGGCCGAGCATGACCTCCCGCGCCAGCCCGACACCGTGGTACAGCGGCGTCGCCTGGACCACCCACTGCAAGGCCCGCGGGTAGGTGTCCAGCGGGAAGAACGTCGCGGAGAACAAGAACATGGGCATGACCGCCAGCTGCACGTACTCCGAGTCCGCCCACGTGCGCATGTGCGTCGCGGCCGCCATGCCGATCGACGCGAACGCCCAGCCGATCAGCGTCGCCGCCGGCACCGCCAGCACCGCCCACGCCGACGTCACGGTGCCCGCGAGCGCGGCGACGACCAGGAACGCGATCGAGTAGACGAGCCCGCGGATCAGGGCCCATGCGATCTCCCCCACGGCCACGTCGCGCGGTCCGAGCGGCGTCGCGAGCACCGAGTCGTACAGGCGCGCGTACTTGAGCTTGAAGAAGACGTTCGACGTCGCGTCGAAGACCGCCCCGTTCATCGCCGACGACGCGAGCAGCGCCGGGGCGACGAAGACCGCGTAGGGCACGCTGCGCCCGTCGGGCAGGACGACGTCACCCACGAGCGAGCCGATCCCGACGCCCATCGCGAAGAGGAAGAACACGGGCTCGAAGAACCCGGAGACGATGAGCGTCCACGTCCGCCGGGAGGAGACGTAGTTGCGCTCCACGAGCGTGCGTGCCAGGCCTGCGCCGGCCGGCAGCGGCAGGGCGCGGGCGAGCTGGCTGACCACCCGCGGCGGCACACGGTCCGCGGTGGCCGTCATGTGACGAGCCTCCTGCGCAGGACCCGCTCGGAGGCGACCACCCCGACCACGCACCAGAGCACCAGGTAGGCGACGTGGCCGCCGATGCCGCCGACCGTCGCCGTGCCCAGCGCGAGCGATCGGCAGGCGTCGACGGCGTGCCACAGCGGCGTGGCCCACGCGACCGGCTGAAGCCACCCCGGCAGCTGCTCCACCGGGAAGAAGGTGCCGGCGAAGAGCGACATCGGGTTGACGACGAAGCGCAGGAGCATGGTCAGGCCGCGGTCGTTGTCCAGCGTGGCCGCGAACGCGTAGGCACAGGTCGCGAAGGCCATCCCGCCGAGTACCGCCATGGGGATCGCGAGGACCGCCCACCACGAGCGGATCGTCCCGAGCGCCGCGGCGACCGCCATGAAGACGGTCGCCGACATCGTCACCCGCACCAGCACGAACGCGTGGTGCCCGCGGACGAGGTCGCGCACCCGCAGCGGCGAGGCGAGCATGCCGAAGTAGATCGGCACCCACTTCATCGCCGCCATCACGGGGAACGTGGCCTCCCCGGCACCCACCATCAGCGCCATCGACGCGAGGACGCCGGGCGCGATGAACGTCACGTACGGCACGCCGTCGATCCCGCCGGCGCTCCGGTCGACGAGCATGCCGAGCCCGAAGCCCATGCCCGCGAGGTACATCAGCGGCGTCAGGAAGCTCGAGATCGCCGAGCCGAGCCAGATCCGGCGGTACTGCATGAGCAGGTGACCGGTCACCGCGCGCCAGCCGCCCGAGACCTGACCCGTGCCGATCCGCTCCGCGGTGAGGGTCATCTAGTCCACCAGGGTCCGGCCGGTGAGGTGGAGGAAGACGTCCTCGAGCGTCGAGCGCCGCACGAGGGCCGACAGCGGCTCCAGCCCGCGCCGGTGCACCTCGCCGTGCGCCGACTCGCCGTCACGGACGTACAGGAGCAGGCGGTCCGGCAGCACCTCGAGGCGCTCGGCGATCCCGTCCACGTCGCCGACGCCTGAGGCGTGGTCGTCGGTGTCGAAGCGCAGCTCGAGGACCTCCCGCGTGGAGTACCGGGCGATGAGGTCCTGCGGCGAGCCCTCCGCGACGATCCGGCCTCTGTCCATGACGACGAGGCGGTCGCACAGCTGCTCCGCCTCGTCCATGTAGTGCGTCGTGAGCACGAGGGTCACACCCTCGCGCTTGAGGCGGAACAGGCGGTCCCAGAGCACGTGGCGGGCCTGCGGGTCGAGGCCGGTCGTCGGCTCGTCGAGCAGCAGGACCCGCGGGGTGTTGACCAGGGCGCGGGCGATCGTCAGGCGGCGCTTCATGCCCCCGGACAGCGGTTCGACGATCGACGTCGCGCGCTCGGACAGCTGCGCGAACTCCAGCAGCTCACGCGCCCGCTCGCGCACCACCGCGCGCGGGAGGCCGAAGTAGCGGCCGTAGACCCAGATGTTCTCCTCGACGCTCAGCTCCTCGTCGAGGCTGTCGCGCTGCGGCACGACGCCGAGCTGGGCCCGGATGCGCGGGCCGTCGGTGACGGGGTCCATGCCGAGGACGCTCAGCTCGCCCGCCGTGGGCGGCGAGACGCAGCCGATCATGCGCATGGTGGAGGACTTGCCGGCGCCGTTCGGCCCGAGGAAGCCGAAGGACTCGCCGGGCTGGACCTCGACGTCGATCCCGTCGACCGCGGTGAAGTCCCCGAACCGCTTGACCAGACCGGTCGCGCGGATCATCGGGGTCGTCGCAGACGTGGTCGACACCGGGCGACCGTATCCCCAGGCGCGCCCGCGCTCCAAACGTTTCGATCACGTAAAGAACGTTTTGCCCGGTCAGCGCGACGGGCGCGGCCGGTCGTGACCCCAGCGCAGCGCCGCGGGCACCTCCATCGCGTCGCACAGGGCGCGCCAGACGACGACGGGCTCCTCCCCCGCCTCGAGCGCCTGCGCGCACGTCCGGTCGCCGAGTCCACCGATCACCTGGTCGCGCACGAGCGTGCGGCCGAGCGGTCCGAAGACGTCGTCCACCAGGTCCCACAGCTCGCTGTAGCGCACCGGGACAGCCTGCCACGGGCCGGCGCGGCCTCGTCGCGGGCAGCTGCGGGCCACCGTGCACTCGCGTAGGCGCGGTGTCGGTGCCGGGCACCACAATGGCCGGGTGACGAGCGGGGTGACAGGCGGCGCAGCGGCCGGCGGTGCGGCGACGCCGGGCGAGGCGTTGCCGGACGACGTCCTCGCGGCCTTCTCCGCGCCGACGCGCGCGTGGTTCACCGGGGCGTTCGACGCGCCGACGTCGGCCCAGGCCGGGGCCTGGCGCGCGATCGGCGCCGGGCAGCACGCGCTCGTCGTGGCGCCCACCGGGTCCGGCAAGACGCTCGCGGCCTTCCTCTGGGCGCTCGACCGCCTCGCGAGCGATCCTCCCCCGGCCGACGACGCCGCGCGGTGCCGCGTCCTGTACGTCTCGCCCCTGAAGGCACTCGCGGCCGACGTCGAGCGCAACCTGCGCTCCCCCCTCGTCGGCATCCGCCAGGCGGCCGGACGGCTCGGCGTCCCCGTGCCGGAGGTGGCCGTGGGCGTGCGCACGGGCGACACCCCCGCGGCGGAGCGGCGCGCCTTCGGCCGCACGCCGCCCGACGTACTGATCACCACGCCCGAGTCGCTCTACCTCGTCCTCACCTCGGGCGCGCGCACCGGCCTGGCAGGCGTGGACACGGTGATCCTCGACGAGATCCACGCCGTCGCCGGGACCAAGCGCGGCGCGCACCTCGCCCTGAGCCTCGAGCGTCTCGACGCACTCCTCGAGGCGGGTGGCCGGCCCCCGGCCCAGCGCATCGGCCTGTCCGCGACGGTCCGCCCGGTCGGCGAGGTCGCCCGCTTCCTCGCCGGCGCGCGGCGGCCCGACGAGGGCGGCCGCACCGTGACGGTCGTGCAGCCCTCCGTGGCCAAGCAGGTGGACGTGGACGTCGTCGTCCCCGTGCCGGACCTGACGGAGATCCCCCCGTCCGCAGCGGAGGCGGTCGACGAGGCACCGGCCGGCCCGCGCGGCCGTTCGATCTGGCCGCACGTCGAGGAGCGCGTCGTCGACCTCGTGGCAGGGCACCGCTCGACGCTCGTGTTCACCAACTCCCGCCGCGGGGCCGAGCGACTCACGGCCCGGATGAACGAGGTCTGGGCGCTGCGCCAGGGCGAGGACGTCCCTGACCCTGGCGGGACGTGGCCCGCGCAGGCCCCCGGCCTGTCGGGCACGGCCGCCGGCGTCGACACGCGGGACGCGGCCGCCGTGCTCGCCCGGGCGCACCACGGCTCGATGAGCCGGGCGGAGCGGACGCGCACCGAGACCGAGCTCAAGTCCGGCCTGCTCCCCGCCGTCGTGGCGACGTCGTCCCTGGAGCTCGGGATCGACATGGGCGCGGTGGACCTGGTGGTCCAGGTCGGATCGCCGCCGTCGGTCGCGTCGGGGCTGCAGCGCGTGGGGCGGGCCGGGCACCAGGTGGGCGCGGTCTCGCGCGGCATCCTCTTCCCCACGCACCGCGGGGACCTCGTGCCCGCCGCTGTGACGGCGGGCCGCATGCGCGCCGGCGCCATCGAGGAGCTCCACGTCCCGACCACGCCGCTGGACGTGCTGGCCCAGCAGGTCGTCGCGATGGTCGCCGTCGAGCCGTGGACCGTCGACGCGCTCGCCGCAGTCGTCCGGCGCGCCGCGCCCTACACGAGCCTCGGCGACGCGACCCTGCGCGCCGTCCTGGACATGCTCGCGGGGCGCTACCCGAGCGAGGACTTCGCCGAGCTGCGCCCGCGCATCGTCTGGGACCGCGCCACGGGCGTGCTCACGCCGCGCCCGGCCGCCCTGCGCCTCGCCGTGACCAGCGGTGGCACCATCCCCGACCGCGGGCTCTACGGCGTGTTCCTGGCCGGCTCCGACGAGGGCGTGCCGACCGACGCGGCACCTGCGCGGGGTGGCCGCCGGGTCGGCGAGCTGGACGAGGAGATGGTCTACGAGTCGCGCGTCGGCGACACGTTCACGCTCGGCTCGAGCACGTGGCGCATCGAGGACATCACGCCCGACCGCGTGCTCGTCAGCCCCGCGCCCGGCCTGCCCGGACGCCTGCCGTTCTGGAAGGGCGACGCCCCGGGTCGTCCCGCCGAGCTCGGCCGGGCCGTGGGCCGCTGGGTGCACGACGTCGCGCGCCTCGCGCCGGACGCCGCGCGTGCGCACCTGCGCGCCGAGGGCCTCGACGACTGGGCCGCCGACAACCTGCTCGCCTACCTGGCCGACCAGCGCGAGGCCACGGGCCGTGTGCCGGACGACACGACGATCGTCGTGGAGCGCTTCCGCGACGAGGTCGGCGACTGGCGCGTCGTCCTGCACTCCCCGTACGGGGCGCGCGTGCACGCGCCGTGGGCGCTCGTCCTGGCGGCGCGCCTGCGGGAGCGTCACGGGCTCGACGCAGCGGTGCTCCACGCGGACGACGGGATCGTCCTGCGCCTGCCGGACATGGTGGCCGGCGACGCCGTGTGGGACACGACCGCAGGTCGCTGGGCGGGTGGCGAAGGCCCGGAGATCCACCTGGACGACCTGCTGGTCGAGCCGGACGAGGTGGCCGACGCCGTCCGCGCCCAGCTCGGCAGCTCCGCGATGTTCGCCGCCCGCTTCCGTGAGGCGGCCGCCCGCTCGCTCCTGCTACCCCGGCGCCGCCCGGACCGGCGTCAGCCCCTGTGGCAGCAGCGCCTGCGCTCGGCCCAGCTGCTGGCCGTGGCGTCCCGGTTTCCCGACTTCCCGGTGCTGCTCGAGGCGGCGCGCGAGTGTCTCCAGGACGACTTCGACGTGGCGGCACTCACGGCGCTCATGCGCGACGTCTCCGAACGGCGCGTCCGCGTCGTCGAGGTGACCACGGCGACACCGTCGCCGTTCGCCCAGTCGCTGCTGTTCGGCTACACGGCGCAGTTCCTCTACGAGGGCGACGCGCCGCTCGCCGAGCGCCGCGCCGCCGCCCTCACGCTCGATCCCACGCTCCTCGCCGAGCTCCTTGGCCAGCAGGGCGCCACGCAGCTCGCGGACCTGCTCGACGTGGGCGCGGTCGAGCGCACGGCGACGGAGGCCATGGGCGTCGCACCGGGGCGCCGCGCCACGAGCCTGGAGGCGGTCGCGGACGTCGTCCGCCGGCATGGCCCGCTCACGGCGGACGCGGTGGCCGAACGCACCGAGCCCGACGTGCGCGACGACGTGGCCGGGTGGCTCGACGCCCTCGAGGCCACCCGCCGGCTCATCCGCGTGCGCATCGCGGGCGGCGAGTGCTGGGCGGCTGTGGAGGACGCCGGCCGGCTTCGCGACGCCCTCGGCGTCGCGCTCCCCGTCGGCGTGCCGGTGGAGTTCACCGAGCCCGTCCCGGACCCGGTGGGCGACCTCGTACGCCGCCACGCACGCACCCACGGACCGTTCGTCGCGGCCGACGTCGCCGCGCGCTTCGGCCTGGGTCCGGCCGTCGTCGGCGACGCGCTCGACCGGCTCGTCGCGGCGGGGACGGTCGTCGTCGGCCGCATCCGGCCCGCGGACCTGGGCGGGACGGGCGAGGACCACTGCGATGCCGAGGTGCTCCGGCTGATCCGACGCAGGTCGCTCGCGGCGCTGCGCGCCGAGGTCGAGCCGGTGCCACCCGACGCGCTCGGCGTCTTCCTCCCTCGCTGGCAGGGCGTGCGGGAGGACGGTCGCCCGGCGAGCCTGAGCGGAACCGACGGGCTGGCGCGCGTCGTCGAGCAGCTCGCGGGCGCCGTCGTGCCCGCGTCCGCCCTCGAGACGCTCGTCCTGCCCGCCCGGCTCCCGGACTACGCCCCGCGCATGCTCGACGAGCTCATCGCGTCCGGCGAGGTGCTGTGGGCAGGCCACGGCTCCCTCGCTGCGCGGGACGGTCTGGTGAGCCTGCACGTGGCCGCGACCGCGGACCTCACGCTGCCCGTGCTCGAGGACACGTTCGCCGGCTCCGGGGTCCACGAGTCCGTGCTCGAGGTCCTGGGGCGGGGCGGTGCCTACTTCCTGCCCGCCCTGGTCGACCAGGTCCGCCAGGTCCACCAGGCGCGCGCGGAAGGCGAGGGAAGCGCGGAACCCGCGGGAGCCGCCGGGCCCGAGCGGGCGGCGGGACCGGAGGGGGCAGCGGGCGCCGAGGGCGCCGGTCACGTCGCGAGCGGCCCGGCGCCGCCGACGACTGCCCAGGTCCTCGAGGCGCTGTGGGACCTCGTCTGGGACGGCCGCGTCACCAACGACAGCCTCGCCCCGCTGCGCGCCCGCCTGGGTGCGGCGGCAGGCGGCACCGCCCACCCGGCCGCCCGGACACCGCCGCGGCCGCGGACACTCGGGCGCCTCGCCCTGCGTC
>JAEYXM010000033.1 GCA_023428465.1 Actinomycetes bacterium | reverse complement strand
GCCACCGCAGCCACCGCAGGCACGACCGCCCGGACCCAGCGCCGTCGGGGCGAGGTCGCCCGCCCGGTACGCGGCGGCATCCAGCGTCGCACGCCGCGCACACCGCGCCCGCCGCGCCCGTCGGGCCCGGTCGTCGGGTCGCCGGGCCGCCGCCAGGCCTTCGTCCTCGCCGTCGTCGCGGTCCTGCTGCTCGGCTTCACGGCGCGCTTGGTCTACGTCCAGGCCCTCGCGGGCCCCGGGCTCGCCGCCGACGCCTTCGACCTGCGCCTGGCCACCGACACGATCCCCGCCGACCGCGGCGAGATCCTCGACGCCGATGGCGTCGTGCTGGCCACCTCCGTCGAGCGGTGGAACATCGTCGTCGACCAGAAGGCCCTCGAGGACTGGAAGAAGAACGGCGAGAGCGCCACCGAGGCGGCCGCGCTGCTCTCCCCGCTCCTCGGGATCCCCGCCACGGAGCTCGGGCCCCAGCTCATCGGCGACCGCCGGTTCGTCTACCTCGCCAAGGAGGTCGCGCCGGAGGTCTACGAGCAGGTGATGGACCTGGGCATCCTCGGGATCTTCGGCGAGCGGACGTCGCAGCGGCTCTACCCCAACGGCACCACCGGCGGGAACCTGCTCGGGTTCGTCGGCACCGACGGGTACGGCATGGCCGGGCTCGAGCAGGTCTACGAAGAGGTGCTCGCCGGCACGCCGGGATCGGACACCTACGAGGAGGGCGCCCGGGGACAGCGCATCCCGACGGGCGCCGAGGAGTACGTGGCCGCGGTCCCGGGCCGGGACGTCCAGCTCACCATCGCCCGCGACCTGCAGTACGCGGCGCAGCAGATCCTCGACGCCCAGGTCACCTCCACGCAGGCCGAGTGGGGTGTCGTCGTCGTCACCGACGTGCGCACGGGGGAGATCCTCGTCCTCGCCGACTCCGGCTCGATCGACCCGAACGACCCGCAGGGCAATGCAGCGGCGAGCCGGGCGGTCTCCTTCACGTACGAGCCCGGGTCCACCGCGAAGGTCATCTCGATGGCGGCGATCCTCGAGACGGGCGTCGCGACCCCGACGTCGGAGTACGTCGTCCCCTACCGGTACACGACGCCCAACGGCCAGACGTTCAAGGACTCGCACGAGCACGCCGACCTGCCACTCACGCTGACGGGGATCCTCGCGGAGTCCTCGAACACGGGCACGGTCATGGTGGGCCAGAACGTGCCGGTGCAGGTGCGGCACGACTACCTGGCCAAGTTCGGCTTCGGATCCCTGACCGGCGTCGGCCTGCCGGGCGAGACCGCCGGGCTCCTGTACCCCGCCGACACCTGGGACGGCCGCTCGCAGTACGCCGTTCTCTTCGGCCAGGCCGTCGGCGCGACCTCGGTCCAGAACGCCCAGGTCTTCGCGACGCTCGCCAACCACGGCGTGCGCGTGCAGCCGCACATCGTGAGCGCGGTCGAGGACGCCGACGGCGTCATGCAGCCCGTCGAGCTCGCCCCGCCGCAGCAGGTGATCAGCCCCGAGACGGCCGACACCGTGGTGCGGATGCTGGAGAGCGCCGTCACCGAGGGAACCGGCGGCAACGCTGCGGTCCCGGGCTACCGGATCGCGGGCAAGACCGGCACGGCGCAGGCGTTCGAGCCCGGCGGCGTCATCAAGACGGTCGCGTCCTTCATCGGCATCGCCCCGGCGGACGACCCGCAGATCGTCGTCAACGTCGCGCTCTACAACCCGAAGACGTCCGTGTACGGCGGCACCGTGGCGGCCCCGGTGTTCAGCCAGGTCACCGCGCACGCGCTGCAGTACCTGGGCGTCCCGCCGTCGGGCGAGCCCGCCCAGCTGTTCCCGACGACCCACGGATGAGCGGCGGCCCGGACCGGCCGGCACCGGTGGTGGCGTCCGTCCCGGGGTCGCGCGGCCCGGTACATTCGGCCCCGTGACGTCCCCGCAGGGCCTGATGCGCCCCCGCACCCGACCCGCCCGCGCGCTCGACGAGCTCGCGGCGCAGTTCGGGCTCCAGGCGGGGGCGAGCGCCGCGGGCGTCATCGTGACCGGGGTCGCGATGGGCTCGGCCGACGTGGCGCCGGGCGACCTCTTCGTCGGCGTGCCGGGCCTGAAGGTGCACGGTGCGGACTTCGCGGCGAAGGCGGTCGACGCCGGCGCCGTCGCCGTCCTGACCGACGCCGACGGCGCGCGCCGCACCGCCGCGGCCGGCGTGGCCGTGCCCGTCCTCGTGACGGAGCACCCGCGGGCCCTCATGGGTGAGGTCGCGGCGTGGCTGTACGACCACCCCGCGCGCAGCCTGCGGGTCGTCGGGATCACGGGCACCAACGGCAAGACGACCACGTGCTACTTCGTCGCTGCGGCGCTCGAGCGGGCGGCAGGGCTGACCGGCGTCGTCGGCACCGTCGAGCTACGGGTCGGCGACCAGGCGATCGAAAGCCCCCGGACCACCGTCGAGGCCCCCGTCCTGCACGGGCTGTTCGCGCTCATGCGCGAGCGCGGCGCCGGCGCGTGCGCCATGGAGGTCTCCTCGCACGCGCTCGCCCTCGACCGGGTCGCCGGACTGGAGGTGGACGTCGCGGGGTTCACGAACCTCCAGCGCGACCACCTCGACTTCCACGGCGACATGGAGGGGTACTTCGCCGACAAGTCCCGCCTGTTCGCGCCGGGCCGTGCGCGCCGCGCCGTCGTCTGCGTCGACGACGAGTGGGGCCGACGCCTCGCCCGCGAGGTGCGTGTCCCCGTCGACACCGTCGCGACGCGCGACCCGGACGCCGACGCGGACTGGCGCGTCACGGACGCCACGATCGGCCTCGACGGGGTCGGCTCGACGTTCACGCTCACGGGACCGGACGGCGTCGTCGTGCAGGCTGCCAGCCCCCTGCCCGGGCTCGTGAACGTGTCGAACGCGGCCCTCGCCGTCGTGATCGCCCACCGCGCGGGCGTGCCGCTCGCGGACGCCGTCGACGCGGTGGGCACCGCCTCGGCGATCCCCGGCCGCATGGAGCGGGTCATCGAGCGCGGGCCGGGCCAGGCACTGTGCCTGGTGGACTACGCGCACACGCCCGACGCGCTGACGCTCGCGCTCGAGGCCGTGCGGCCCATCACGCCGGGCCGGCTCATCCTCGTCCTCGGCTCCGACGGCGACCGCGACCAGGGCAAGCGCCCGATCATGGGCGAGATCGCGGCCCGCCTGGCCGACTTCGTCGTCGTCACCGACGAGAACCCGCGCTCGGAGGACCCGGCGACCATCCGGGAGGCGATCCTCGCGGGCGTGCACGCTGTCCGCCCCGACGGGCGTGACGTCGTCGAGATCTCCCCGCGCGCCGAGGCGCTGCGCGTCGGCCTGGAGCTCTCCCGCGAGGGCGACACGGTGATCGTCACGGGCAAGGGCCACGAGCCGACGCAGGAGATCGCCGGCGTCTTCCACCGCTACAACGACCGGGACGCCTACCGCCGGGCCGCCGCGGACCGCCGCCGGGTCACCGAGCGGCCCGACGGCGTCACGGTGGTCTCCGCCGCGCGGGCCGCCACCGCGGACTCCACGCGCGACGCGCTGCGCGACCTCGTGCGCACCGCGGCGGGCCGCCGGACGGTCGCGGTGCTCGGCCTGCCGGACGACCTCGGCCCCGTCGCCGTGACGGATCTCGACGCGATCGGCCGTCTCGTGGTGCGCCTGGGCGTGGACCGGCTGTGCGTCGTCGGTGACGCCACGCGCGCGCTGCACACGGGCGCGGTCCAGGAGGGCTCCTTCGCGGGGGAGTCCCACCTGGTGCCCGACGCCGACGCGGCCCGTGCGTGGCTGGCAGCAGAGCTGCGCCCCGGTGACGTGGTGCTGGTCAAGGCCGGCCGCCGGGCCGCCGCAGACGGGCTCGCCGCCCTCGCCGACTCACTCGCGGAGGCCACGCCATGATCGCGATCCTCCTCTCCGCCGCGATCGCACTCGCCGTCGCACTGCTCGGGACGCCCTTGTTCATCCGCCTCCTGGTGCGTCGGCAGTACGGCCAGTTCATCCGTCAGGACGGACCGACGGCGCACTACACCAAGCGCGGCACGCCCACGATGGGTGGCGTCGTCATCATCGGCGCGACCCTCGTCGGGTGGGGCGCGGCGAACCTGGTGACCGGCAACGTGCCCTCGGCGTCGGCCGTGCTCCTGCTGTTCCTCATGGCCGGGCTCGGGCTGGTCGGCTTCCTCGACGACTACATCAAGATCTCCCGGCAGCGCAGCCTCGGCCTGAAGGCGCGGTGGAAGATCGTCGGCCAGGGCGTCGTCGGGCTGTCGTTCGCGGTCCTCGCGCTGCAGTTCCCCAACGAGAACTTCCGTACGCCGGCCTCGACGCACCTGTCCTTCATCCGCGACACCGACTGGGACCTGGCCTTCAAGGGCGCGACGCTCGGGCTCATCCTCTTCGTCATCTGGGCGAACTTCCTCATCACGGCCTGGTCCAACGCCGTGAACCTCACCGACGGCCTCGACGGGCTCGCCACGGGCACCTCGCTCATCGTGTTCGGCGCGTACGTCATCGTCGGCGTCTGGCAGTTCAACCAGCGGTGCAGCTCGCTGCTGTCCGCCGGTCCGCGCTGCTACGAGGTGCGCGACCCGCTCGAGCTCGCCATGGTCGCCGCCGCGATCACGGGTGCGTGCTTCGGGTTCCTGTGGTGGAACGCGAGCCCCGCGAAGATCTTCATGGGCGACACCGGCTCGCTCGCGCTGGGTGGCGCGCTCGCGGGTCTGTCGATCCTGTCCCGCACGGAGGTCCTGGCCGCGATCATCGGCGGCCTCTTCGTGCTCGTCATCATGTCCGACGTCATCCAGATCGGGTTCTTCAAGCTCACAGGCAAGCGGGTGTTCAAGATGGCACCCCTGCACCACCACTTCGAGCTCTCGGGGTGGGGCGAGGTCACGATCGTCATCCGGTTCTGGATCATCGCCGGGCTGTTCGTCGCCGGCGGCGTCGGCATCTTCTACGCGGAGTGGGTGGCCGGCTAGGTGGCAGGCGGAGCGGAGCAGGCGGCGGGTGCGGACCTCGGTCCGGGCGGGCTCGACGGGCTGCGGGTGTTGGTCGCGGGCCTGGGCGTCTCCGGGCGTGCGGCCGCGGAGGTCCTCCTGGCGCGCGGCGCCCGCGTGACGACGGTGGACGAGAAGGCGCCGGACGCGGACCTCGCCGACCCCGCCGTCGTGGACCTGGCCGCGACGGACCTCGTCGTGGCCTCGCCCGGCTGGCCCCCGCACCACCCCTTCCTCGCCGCGGCCACGGCCGCGGGCGTGGCGGTCTGCAGCGAGGTCGAGCTGGCGTGGCGGCTGCGCGCCGACCGTACGGGCGGCGACGGGCCGGCGCCCTGGGTCGTCGTCACGGGGACCAACGGCAAGACGACGACCGTGAGCATGCTGTCGTCGATCCTCACGGCAGCCGGGCTGCGAGCCCCCGCGGTCGGCAACGTCGGCGACCCCGTCGTCGCGGCCGCGGTCGACCCGGCGAACGACGTGCTCGCCGTGGAACTGTCGAGCTTCCAGCTGCACTTCACGACGTCGCTCGCGGCCGAGGCCGCGATGGTGCTCAACGTCGCGCCCGACCACCTGGACTGGCACGGCGGCCTCGAGGAGTACGCGGCGGCCAAGGCGCGGGTCTACGCGGGGGTCCGCACGGCGTGCGTCTACGACGTCGCCGAGCCGCGCGTCGAGGCGATGGTGCGGGACGCGGACGTCGAGGAGGGCGCCCGCGCCGTCGGGATCACCCGTGGCGTGCCCGCGCCGGGCCAGGTCGGCGTCGTCGAGGGCATCCTCGTCGACCGCGCGTTCCACCTGCCGTTCGACGACCCGCAGCGCCGCGACCACGCCGCAGAGCTCGCGCACGTGGCGGACCTGCAGCACCTCGCCGGGCCGGACGGCGTCGTCGCGCCGCACGTGCTCACCGACGCCCTCGCGGCTGCCGCGCTGGCGCGTGCGCACGGCGTCCCCGCGCGCGCGGTGCGGGACGGCCTGCGCGCCTACCGTGCGGGCGCGCACCGGACGGCGCTCGTGCGCACGCTGGACGACGTCGCGTACGTCGACGACTCCAAGGCGACGAACGCCCACGCGGCGTCGGCCGCGCTGCGCGCCTTCGCACCCGGGTCGGTCGTGTGGGTGGCGGGCGGCCTGGCCAAGGGAGCCCGGTTCGACGACCTGGTCGCCGAGCGTGCCGACCGCCTGCGCGCCGTCGTCCTCATCGGCGTCGACCCCGAGCCGCTCGCGGACGCACTCGGCCGACACGCGCCCTCAATCCCCGTCGAGCGCGTCGATCCCACCGAGACTGGGACGGTGATGACCCGTGCCGTGACCTCGGCCCGCCGGCTCGCCCGGTCGGGCGACACGGTGCTGCTCGCGCCGGCCTGCGCGTCGATGGACCAGTTCGCCTCGTACGCGGCGCGCGGGGACGCGTTCGCGCACGCTGTCGCGGAGCTGGACGCGCGCGAGGAGAGCTGATGGTGGCGGAGCCCGTCGCGGCGCCGGTCACGCGCGAACGGGGCGCCCTCCTCGGCCAGTGGAACAGCGCGGTCGCGAGCTACTACCTCGTCGTCGGGACCGTCGCCCTGCTCGTCGCGCTCGGGCTCGTCATGGTCCTGTCGAGCTCGACCGTGTCCGCCCTGAGCGCGAGCGACGGCGCCTCGCCCTACGGCGTCTTCATCAACCAGGCGCGGTTCGCCCTCATGGGCCTGCCGCTGGCCTGGCTCGCGAGCCGCCTGCCCGTGGCCTGGTACAAGCGCTTCGCGTGGCCCGTGCTCCTCGGGACGCTGGCGATGCTGGTGCTCGTGCCGCTCATCGGGCGCACGGTGCGCGGCAACCGGAACTGGATCTCGCTGGCCGGCGTGCAGATCCAGCCGTCGGAGTTCGCAAAGCTCACGCTCGCCCTGTGGCTCGGGGTCGTGCTCGCGCGCAAGCGCCCGCTCCTGCACCAGTGGGCGCACGTCGTGGTGCCGGGGGTGGTCGTCGCGGCGGCCGCCATCGGCCTCGTCCTGCTCGGCCACGACCTCGGCACCGCGCTCATCCTCATGGTCCTCGTGGCCGGGGCGCTCTTCGTCGCGGGTGTGCCGATGCGCTTCTTCGGCGTGGGCCTGGCCGTCACCGCGTTCGTCGTCGTCCAGGTCGCGCAGATGAGCGACAGCCGAGTGCGGCGCATCACGGAGTTCTTCAACGAGGGCTGCGACCGTCAGGGTGCGTGCTACCAGACGACGCGCGGCCTGTACGGCCTGGGCACCGGGGGGATCACCGGCATCGGGCTGGGGGAGAGCCGCGAGAAGTGGTCCTATCTTCCCGAGGCGCACAACGACTTCATCTTCGCGATCCTCGGTGAGGAGCTGGGCCTGCTGGGCACGCTCCTCGTCCTGGGCCTCTTCGGCGTGCTGGCGTTCGCCATGACGCGCATCGTGCGGCGCCACCCCGACCCGTTCGTCCAGATCACGACCGGCGCGATCTGCGCGTGGGTGCTCGGCCAGGCCCTCCTCAACATCGCGGTCGTCATCGGTCTGATGCCCGTGGTGGGCGTCCCGCTTCCCCTGGTGTCGGCGGGCGGCTCGGCCCTCGTGACGACCATGGTGGCGATGGGCGTCGTCGTGTCGTTCGCGCGCAGCGAGCCCGGGGCCGCGGAGGCCCTCGCGGCGCGACCGGGCGTGGTGCGTCGTTCGCTCGCCGTCGTCGGCCTGTCGAGGAGGCGCACCCGTGGCTGAGCTCACGTCCGTGGTCCTGGCCGGTGGGGGCACCGCCGGCCACGTGAACCCGCTGCTCGCGGTCGCCGACGAGCTGCGCCGCCGCCGGCCAGGGCTCGCCGTGACGGTCCTGGGCACCAACTCGGGCCTCGAGGCGGACCTCGTGCCGGCCCGCGGCTACCCCCTCGTGCCGGTGCCGCGCGTGCCGCTGCCGCGCCGCCCGACGCCGGACTGGTTCCGGCTGCCCGGGCGCCTGCGCTCCGCGGTGCGGACCGCGGAGGAGACCCTGGTCACGACGTCGGCGGACGTCGTCGTGGGGTTCGGCGGGTACGTCTCGACCCCCGCCTACCTCGCGGCCCGGCGGCGCGGTGTGCCCGTCGTCATCCACGAGCAGAACGCGCGCCCGGGGCTGGCGAACCGGCTCGGCGCCCGGTGGGCGGCGTCCGTGGCCGTGACCTTCCCCGGGACCGCGCTGCGCGGCGCCGTCGTCACCGGGCTGCCGCTGCGCCCGGAGATCGCGGACCTCGTCGCGGCGCGGGAGGCCGACGCCGCGGGTGTCCGGGAGCGGGCCGCGGCTGAGCTCGGCCTGGACCCGGCCGCGACGACGCTGCTCGTCACCGGCGGGTCGCTGGGCGCGCTGAGCCTCAACACCGCCGTCGCGGCGGCTGCGCGCAGCCTGGTGGGTGCCGGCGTGCAGGTGCTGCACCTGACGGGCGCCGGCAAGGACCAGGCGGTGCGGGACACGGTCGCAGGATTGCCGGGCTACCACGTGCGGGCGTACCTGGCGCAGATGCACCACGGGCTCGCCGTCGCGGACGCCGTGGTCTGCCGTTCGGGCGCGGGTACCGTCTCGGAGCTCGCGGCGCTCGGCCTGCCCGCGGTGTACGTGCCGCTGCCGATCGGCAACGGCGAGCAGCGGCTCAACGCGGCCCCGGTCGTCGAGGCGGGCGGCGGGCTGCTCGTGCGCGACGCCGACCTGGGGCCCGGCTGGCTCCGGGACCACGTCCTGCCACTGCTCGCGGACGCCTCCGCGCGGTCCGCCATGGCCGAGGCGGCGCGCTCGGTCGGGGTCCGGGACGGCGCGGCGCGCGTCGCCGACCTCGTCGAGGCGGCCGCGGGACGGGCGCACGCGTGACGGGCGCGCAGGAGGCGCAGGCGGCCACGGCGTCGGCGGACGAGCTGGGCCACGTCCACCTCATCGGCGTCGGCGGAGCCGGTATGTCGGCGATCGCACTGCTGCTCGCGGCGCGCGGGCTGCCCGTGTCGGGTTCGGACGCCCGGGGCGGGGTGGTCCTGGACGCGCTCGCATCGGCCGGGGTGCGCTGCCACGTCGGGCACGACGCCGCGCACGTCGAGGGCGCACGGACGGTCGTGGTGTCGTCGGCGATCCGCGCCACGAATCCCGAGCTGGTGCGCGCCCGTGAGCTGGGCCTGCCCGTGCTGCACCGGTCCGTGGCGCTGGCGGCGCTCATGCAGGGCCGGCGCACGGTGGCGGTCGCGGGCGCCCACGGCAAGACGACGACCTCGGCGATGGTCGCCCGTGCGCTCGCGCACGCGGGGCTCGACCCGTCGTACGCCATCGGCGCTGCCGTCGACGGGCCGGTCGGGGCGCGCCACGGCGCGGGCGATGTGTTCGTGGCCGAGGCCGACGAGTCGGACGGCTCCTTCCTCGCGTACGCCCCTGCCGTGGCGGTCGTGACGAACGTCGAGCCCGACCACCTCGACCACTACGGGTCGCGCGAGGCCTTCGAGGCGGCGTTCGTCGCCTTCGCCGGGCGCGTGGTCCCCGGCGGGTGGCTGGTGGCGTGCGCGGACGACGCCGGGGCGGCGCGACTGGCGGCCGCGGCGCGGGCTGCGGGCGTGCGCGTGGTGAGCTACGGCGCCGACACCGGTGCCGACGTGCGCGTCGGGTCGTGGCAGCCCGGCGGCACGGGCGGCACGATCGAGGTCTCCGGGGAGTGGGGTGCGGCAGTGCTGCGGCTCGCGGTGCCGGGCGTGCACAACGGGCTGAACGCCGCGGCGGCGTGGACCGTGGCACGGCTGCTGGACGTCCCGGCCGACGTCGCTGCGGAGGGCCTGGCGACGTTCACCGGGACCGGCCGCCGCTTCGAGGACCGGGGGAGCGCGGGCGGCGTCCGCGTCGTCGACGACTACGCCCACCACCCGACGGAGGTCGCGGCGCTGCTCGCCGCCGCGCGGCCGGTCGCGGGGCAGGGCCGGCTCCTGGTCCTCTTCCAGCCGCACCTGTACTCCCGCACCCGCACCTTCGCGGGTGAGTTCGCCGCCGCGCTCGACGCCGCGGACCTCGTGGTCGTCACGGACGTCTACGGGGCGCGCGAGGACCCCGAGCCCGGAGTGTCCGGCGCCCTGATCACGGAGCGCATGGCGCCCGGCCGCGGCACGTTCGTCGCCGACCGGCTCGAGGCGGCGCGGGTCGTGGGTCGCGCTGCGCGCCCGGGGGACCTCGTCCTCACGGTGGGCGCGGGGGACGTGACCGAGCTCGCACCCGTCGTGCTGGCTGCGGTGGAGGACCGGTGAGGCCGCCGCCGCGCCCGCAGCGCGTGGCCTCCGTGGGGCGCAAGCAGCCCGCCGCACGCCCGGCGTCGTCGGTGCGGACCGCCCCGCCTGCTGCCTCCCGGGCCGTTCCAGCGCCCCGGTCGGCCGCGGCTCCGCGGTCCGCGGTCGACGACGCGCCCGTGCGGTCCGGTGGCACCGGCTCCGCGCTCGCGCGTCCGGACGAGGCGCCCTTCCTCGTGCCGGTCCGGCGGACCGTCGTCCCCGGCTCGGCGGAGCGGTTCGCCGAGCGCGCGGCGATGCGCCGGCGGCTGACGCGGCGGAAGGTGCTGTGGATCTCGGCCGTGCTGGTCGTGCTCGGGGGCCTTGCCTGGCTGCTGTTCTTCTCGCCCGTGCTGGCCCTGGACGTGGCCGAGGTCGAGGTCCGCGGCGAGGGCACCGTGGTCGACCCGGCCGCCGTGATGGCCGTCGTCGAGCCGCTCGACGGGACGCCGCTGCCGCGGCTGGACACCGTCGACCTGCGGCGCGCGGTGCTCGACGTGCCGGGCGTGCGCGCCGCGGAGGTGGCGCGGGAGTGGCCGCACGGCCTGGTCATCACCGTCGTGTCCCGCGAGCCCGTCGCGGCCGTGCCGCAGGAGGAGGGTTTCGTGCTCCTGGACGTGGAGGGCGTGCAGGTCGGCCGCTCGGCGGAGCCGCCGGCCGGCCTCCCGGTGATCTCGGTGCCCGTGGGTGACGACACGCGTGCGATGACCGCGGTGCTGACGGTGCTCGAGAACCTGCCGGAGGACCTGTCCGCCCAGGTGACGGCCGTGTCCGCCGACAGCCGGGACACCGTGCGCCTGACGCTGGCGGACGGCGCCGTGGTGGAGTGGGGGAGCGCGGACCAGCCCGCGCTCAAGGCGCGGGTGCTCGCGGCTCTGCGGGCGGCGCCCGCCAGCGCCGGGGCGGCGGTCTTCGACGTCTCCGCGCCGACGATGCCCATCACGCGCACCGCGCCCTGACCGGTGCCCTGACCGGTGCGTCGACCGGTGCCCTGACCGGCGCCCGGCCGGAACGCGATCGACGCAGAGATCGGCGCAGAGATCGACTCGGAGATCGACTCGCACCCGAGGCCGACACGCCCGGCCCGGTGATTGCCGACGGGGGTCGGGCGACCTAGCGTCGAGGTCGACAGGATGTGACATAACTCTAACCTTCGACTTGAACCTGAAGGTTGAGACTCCGCGCAGGACGAGAGGCACCGCCGTGGCAGCTCCGCAGAACTACCTGGCCGTCATCAAGGTGGTCGGCATCGGTGGCGGTGGCGTCAACGCCGTCAACCGGATGATCGAGGTCGGCCTCAAGGGCGTGGAGTTCATCGCGATCAACACGGACGCCCAGGCGCTGCTGATGTCCGACGCGGACGTGAAGCTCGACGTCGGGCGCGATCTCACGCGCGGACTCGGCGCAGGCGCGGACCCCGAGGTCGGTCGCAAGGCGGCGGAGGACCACGCGGAGGAGATCGAGGACGTCCTGCGCGGCGCCGACATGGTCTTCGTCACGGCGGGCGAGGGCGGCGGCACGGGTACGGGCGGTGCCCCGATCGTCGCCCGCATCGCGCGCTCGCTCGGCGCGCTCACCATCGGTGTCGTCACGCGGCCGTTCACGTTCGAGGGGCGGCGACGCTCGCTCCAGGCGGAGAACGGCATCGACGCGCTGCGCTCCGAGGTCGACACGCTCATCGTCATCCCGAACGACCGCCTCCTGTCGATCAGTGACCGTTCCGTGTCCGTCCTCGACGCTTTCCGCTCCGCCGACCAGGTGCTCCTGTCCGGTGTCCAGGGCATCACCGACCTCATCACCACGCCCGGCCTGATCAACCTCGACTTCGCGGACGTGAAGTCCGTCATGCAGGGCGCCGGCAGCGCGCTCATGGGCATCGGGTCGGCGCGCGGCGACGACCGTGCCGTCCAGGCCGCCGAGCTGGCGATCTCCTCGCCCCTGCTCGAGGCGAGCATCGACGGTGCGCACGGCGTGCTGCTGTCCATCCAGGGTGGCTCCGACCTCGGCCTCTTCGAGATCAACGAGGCTGCCCGCCTCGTCCAGGAGGCCGCCCACCCCGAGGCGAACATCATCTTCGGTGCGGTCATCGACGACGCGCTCGGCGACGAGGTGCGCGTCACGGTCATCGCGGCCGGCTTCGACTCCGGCTCGCCGACCGTGCGCCGGGACGCGCGCGCGCTCGGCCAGGTGAGCAGCGGTCGTCGCGCGGCCCCCGAGTCGCTGCCCGCGCAGCCGACGCCGTCCGAGCTGCCGCCCGCCATCCGCCCCGTGGCCGCCGAGCCGGCGCACGCCGCCGAGCCCGCGGCTGTGCCCGCGGCTGGGCCCGCGGCTGCGCCAGCGGTCGAGCACCGGTCCGGCTCGTCGAACGAGGCGGCCGAGGCTCAAGGCGAGCTGCCCTCGTTCCTGTCCGACGACCGCGAGCCGGGCACGCCCGTCCAGGTGCCGCGCGTGTTCGAGGAGCGGCCCCGCCGCGTGACGGACGAGCTCGACCTGCCGGACTTCCTGAAGAACCCGTGACGACGCCGGTGCTGCCGGTCGACCTCGGCGACGGGGTCCTGGCCGGCTTCACCGTGGGGAACGGGGTCGCGGCGCCGCCGAACCTCAGCGTGACCGTGGGCGACGCCGAGGAGGCGTTGCGCAGACGCGCGGACCTGGCCCGCTGGGCCGGTGCGCCGCTGGCGTTCATCCACCAGGTCCACGGCGCGGACGTGCACATCGTGCGCGGCCCCGTTCTCGAGCCCCCGTCGGACGCGCTGCCCCCGGCCGACGCGGTGGTCGTCGCCGGCCCCTCAGCCGCGGCCGTCGTCCTGGTCGCCGACTGCGTCCCGGTCCTGCTGGCGGATCCGTGTGCGGGGGTCGTCGCGGCCGTGCACGCGGGCCGACGCGGTGTCGTGGCGGGCGTGGTCGCCGCGGCCGTCGAGGCGATGACCCGGCTCGGGGCCTCGCCCGCGGGCCTGCGCGCCGTCGTCGGGCCCGCGATCTGCGGCGCCTGCTACGAGGTGCCCGCCGTGCTCCGCGACGAGGTGTCCGCCGTCGTCCCGGGCGCGGGCGCGACGACGGGGTGGGGCACGCCCGCGCTCGACCTGCCCGGGGCCGTCCGGGGCCAGCTCCGCGACGCGGGGGTCGCGCACGTGGCCTCCGTCGGCGGGTGCACGCTCGAGGACTCCCGCTGGTACTCCCATCGCGGGACCGCGGCAGGCCGTCCCGCAGGACGGCTCGCGGGCGCCGTCCGCACGCTCCGGGACGGCCTGTAGACCGGCTCACCTCCGGCGGGCGTGTCGTCCCAGGTGGCGGCGATGGCGAGGGTTAGCGTGGGCAACGACCAGCCGTGCACGGGCGTCCGCCCGGTCGTGGCGGTGAGGACCCGGACGAGGATGGAGGCCCGCGATGGCCGGAGCGCTGCGCAAGACGATGCTGTACCTCGGCCTGGCTGAGGACGACCGACCGCTCGACGACGAGTACCTCGACGAGTACGACGACGAGGACTACTCCCAGCCGCAGGCACCCGAGGTGCCGGAGGTCACCCCGCTGCGCCGGGCCGTCCCGCGCGCCGTCGGGCAGCCGGAGCTGCGTCGCATCACCACCGTGCACCCGCGCTCGTACAACGACGCCCGCGTCATCGGCGAGGCGTTCCGGGCCGGCACCCCCGTCATCATGAACCTCTCCGAGATGTCCGACGCCGACGCGAAGCGTCTCGTCGACTTCTCCGCCGGGCTCATCTTCGGTCTGCACGGCGCGATCGAGCGGGTCACCGCGAAGGTGTTCCTCCTCTCGCCTGCGCACGTCGAGGTCACGGGCGAGGACAGTGCGCCGGACGTCCGGTCCGCGTTCTACAACCAGAGCTGACAGTGGGGATCGTCGCCGACGTCCTGTACCTGCTGGTCTGGCTGTTCCTCATCGTCCTCGTCGCGCGCTTCGTGCTCGACCTCGTGCAGGTGTTCGCGCGTGACTGGCGCCCACGCGGCGTCGTCCTCGTCTTCGCCGAGCTCGTGTACACCGTGACGGACCCGCCGCTGCGCGCGCTGCGGCGGGTCCTTCCGCCGCTCAACCTCGGTGGCCTCCGGCTGGATCTCGCCTTCCTGGTCCTGTGGCTGATCTGCCTCGTCCTCCTGCGGATCCTCGCTGCGCTCTGACCGACACGCCGGGTGATAACGCCCGCGGTGCTTCGTACACATCTGCCTTTGTCCGCTACCGTGTCGGATGGCGGTCAGCGACTGCCCTGGTCCGACCAGCGCGAGTAACCGAGGTGAAACCATGGCGGGACTGCTCACCGCAGAAGACGTCCTCAACAAGAAGTTCCAGCCGACGAAGTTCCGTGAGGGCTACGACCAGGACGAGGTCGACGACTTCCTCGACGAGGTCGTGAACACGCTCCGCGTGGTGGCAGCCGAGAACGAGGACCTCAAGGCCAAGCTGGCCGCGGCGGAGCGCCGCGTCGCCGAGCTGAGCCGGGCTGCGGAGAGCCAGCCGTTCGCGGCGCCGGCCCCCGTCGCAGCCCCGATCCCCGAGCCTGTCGCCGCCCCTGCCCCCGAGCCCGAGCCGGAGCCCGAGCCCGAGCCCGAGCCGGTCCCCGAGCCCGAGCCCGTCGTGGCGAGCCGGGTCATGGCCGCTGCCGCCGCCCCTGCGGTGCGCACGAGCGAGCCGGAGTCGGCGACCGGGATGCTCCAGCTGGCCCAGAAGCTGCACGACGACTACGTGCGCGCCGGCCAGGAGGAAGGCGACCGGATCGTCAACGAGGCCAAGGTCCAGGCCGGTCGGATCGTTCGCGAGGCGGAGGAGACGTCCACGCGGACGCTCGCGGCGCTCGAGCAGGAGCGCAGCCTTCTGGAGCGCAAGATCGACGAGCTGCGGGTCTTCGAGCGTGACTACCGGACGCGCCTGAAGAGCTACCTGGAGAACCTGCTCGGTGACCTTGAGTCCCGCGCGGCGAGCGTGCAGCCCCGCCCTGCCCCGGAGAGCGGCCTGCCGTTCAACGCCTGATCCACAACGCCGCGGTCCTGGGGACCTGCACCGCACGACCATCGCACAACGCGCCACCCCGGGGTGGCGCGTTGTGCGTTCCACCCCGGGGGTCTAATCTTCCGTGACCCCTCACATCCAAGGCCGGGAGTGCCATGACGACCGACGACGCAGTGCGCGCGATCATCCCTGACGCGCCGCACGAGATGCCGGACCTCGCCAAGGTCGTACGCACCTTCCCTGTCCGTGAGGGCGAGAAGCCGTGGACCGTCAAGGAGGTCACGGCGATCGCGAACGAGCTCCAGGCGGAGATCGCCCGCCTGCAGGTCGAGCTGTCGGAGGCGGACGCAGAGCTCTCCGCGCTGCTGCGCAACTCCGGCGACGGCGCGGGCGACGACCAGGCCGACTCAGGTTCGAGCGCCCTGGAGCGCGAGCAGGAGCTCACGCTGGTCAACAACACCCGCGACCTGCTGGACCAGAACCGGCACGCCCTCGAGCGGGTCGGCGCGGTGGGCTTCGGCACGTGCGAGTCGTGCGGTGAGGCGATCGGCAAGGCCCGGCTCCAAGCGTTCCCCCGTGCCACGCTGTGCGTGACGTGCAAGGCCCGCCAGGAGCGTCGCTGACGGTGCGCAAGCCGGGGACGCTCGTCGTCGCGTTCGCTCTCATCGCGGTCGCCGTGGTGGTGGCCGACCAGGCCACCAAGCTGTGGGCCGTGTCCGCCCTGACCCGGGGGGAGCGGACGCCCGTCCTCGGGGACCTCCTCGGGCTCACGCTGGTGCGCAACGAGGGCGCCGCGCTGAGCATCGGCACCGGGATGACCTGGGTGTTCACGGTCGCGGCGGTCGCGGTCACGGTGGTGGTCGTCCGGATCGCGAACCGCCTCGGCTCGCGCGGCTGGACGGCCGCGCTCGGGCTCCTGCTCGGGGGCGCCATCGGGAACCTCATCGACCGGCTGTTCCGCGACCCGGGCTTCGGCAGCGGGCACGTGGTCGACTTCATCGCCTACGCGGACTGGTTCGTCGGGAACGTCGCCGACATCGCGATCGTCGCGGCCGCGGCGCTCATGGTGATCCTCGGGATCCGCGGCGTCGGCGTCGACGGCGGGCGGCTGTACCCGGAGGAGGACGCGACGGTCGAGGAGCCTGCCGACGGGGCGGCCGCCGCCGACACTTCCGCCGACGACGTCCCCGCCGACGAGGCCCCTGCGGACGGGCCGTTCGCCGACGAGGCCACCGAGGACGGCGTGCCCGCCGACCGGGCCCGCTGAGTCGTTCCGTGAGCGAGCGGTCCCTGCCCGTCCCCGACGGCCTCGCCGGGGAGCGCGTCGACGCCGGCCTGGCGCGCCTGCTGGGCGTCTCTCGGACTCGCGCCGCCGAGCTCGCCGAGGCCGGCGGGGTGCACCTGGACGGTCGCGCGGTCGGCAAGTCCGATCGGCTCGTCGCGGGCGCGTGGCTCACCATCGACATGTCCCCGCTCGAGGCGCCGGCGGTCGAGGTCGAGGCCCAGCCCGTGCCCGGGATGCGCATCGTGCACGAGGACGCGGACGTCGTCGTCGTCGACAAGCCCGTGGGCGTGGCGGCACACCCGTCGCCCGGCTGGACCGGCCCGACGGTCGTCGGTGCGCTGGCCGCGGCGGGCTTCCGCGTGGCGACCTCCGGCGCCGCGGAGCGGCAGGGTGTCGTGCACCGGCTCGACGTCGGCACGTCGGGCCTGATGGTCGTGGCCAAGTCGGAGCGCGCGTACACGCTGCTCAAGCGCGCGTTCAAGGAGCGCACGGTCGAGAAGGTCTACCACGCCGTCGTGCAGGGGCACCCCGAGCCGACGACCGGGACCATCGACGCACCGATCGGGCGGCACCCGAGCGCGGACTACAAGTTCGCGGTCGTCGCCGAGGGCAAGGCGTCCGTGACGCACTACGAGGTGCTCGAGATGGTGCCCGCGGCCTCGCTCGTCGAGGTCCACCTGGAGACGGGACGCACCCACCAGATCCGCGTGCACATGTCGGCGGTGCGCCACCCGTGCGTGGGCGACACCACCTACGGCGCAGACCCGGTGCTCGCGGCACGCCTCGGGCTCACGCGGCAGTGGCTGCACGCCGTCCGCCTCGGTTTCGAGCACCCGTCGACGGGGGAGTGGCTCGAGGTCTCGAGCGAGTACCCGCAGGACCTGGCGGACGCGTGGGCCATCCTGCGGGACGGCTCGGTCTGACCCGGCGTCGCGCGTCCGGCGGTGTCGGTCGGGCGACCTAGAATCACGCCCATGGCCGCTGCAGGAGACTTCGCCCACCTGCACGTGCACACCGAGTACTCGATGCTCGACGGCGCGGCCAAGATCGACGACCTGATCGCCGAGGTCGCCGCGCACGGGCAGAAGGCCGTCGCGATGACGGACCACGGATACCTGTTCGGCGCCTTCGAGTTCTGGAGCAAGGCCCGCGCCGCCGGCATCAAGCCGATCATCGGCCTCGAGGCGTACGTGACCCCCGGGACCAGCCGCTTCGACCGCACGCGCGTGAAGTGGGGCGAGGCCCACCAGAAGGACGACGACGTGTCGGCCGGCGGCGCCTACACGCACCTGACGCTCTGGGCACGGGACAACACGGGCCTGCACAACCTCTTCCGCCTCGGCTCGATGGCCTCGCTCGACGGCCAGTGGGGCAAGTGGCCACGCATGGACCTCGAGCTCCTCCAGCGGTACTCGCAGGGCCTGTCCGTGGGCACGGCGTGCCCGTCGGGGGAGGTGCAGACGCGACTGCGCCTCGGCCAGTACGACCAGGCGGTCCGCGCGCTCGGCGAGCTGCAGGACGTGTTCGGCCGGGAGAACGTCTACGTCGAGCTCATGGACCACGGCGCGGAGATCGAGCGCCGGGTCACGAAGGACCTGATCCGCCTCGCCCAGGACCTGAACGCCCCGCTCCTCGCGACGAACGACTCGCACTACGTGCGCCCCGAGAACCACGACAACCACGACGCGCTCCTGTGCATCAACTCCGGCTCGACGCTCGCGGACCCGGACCGCTTCAAGTTCGACGGCGACGGCTACCACGTGCGCTCGAGCGAGGAGATGCGCGCGCTGTTCGCCGACCTGCCGGAGGCGTGTGACAACACGCTCCTCCTCGCCGAGCAGTGCGACGTCTCCTTCAACACCGACGCGAACTACATGCCGCGCTTCCCGGTGCCGGACGGGGAGAGCGAGGACTCCTGGTTCATCAAGGAGGTCGAACGCGGGCTGCAGCGCCGCTACCAGGGTGCGGTGCCGGACGACGTGCGCACGCAGGCGCAGTACGAGACGGGCGTCGTCACGGAGCTCGGCTTCTCCGGCTACTTCCTCGTCGTCGCGGACTTCATCAACTGGGCCAGGGCGCAGGGCATCCGCGTCGGCCCGGGGCGTGGGTCCGCCGCAGGGTCGATGGCCTCGTACGCGATGGGCATCACCGAGCTCGACCCGCTCGAGCACGGCCTGATCTTCGAGCGCTTCCTCAACCCCGAGCGCGTCTCCTGGCCCGACGTCGACGTGGACTTCGACGAGCGCCGGCGCGGTGAGGTCATCCG
>JAEYXM010000241.1 GCA_023428465.1 Actinomycetes bacterium | reverse complement strand
CTCGAGGAGGGCATGGCCGAGGCCGCGGCGGCCGGGCGGCCGATCCGCGTGGGCCAGATCGTCACGGCGCTGCGGCACGGGTCCGCGGCCGAGTGGACCGCGGACCTCGCGCTCGCGAACCGGGACCGCGGCGTCGTCGGCTTCGACGTCGCGGGCGCGGAGGCCGGGTGCGCCCTGGCCCCCCACGTGCCGGCGCTGCACCGGCTGCGCCAGGCGTCCTTCCCGGTGACGATCCACGCGGGCGAGGCGGCGGGCCTGGACTCGATCGCCGACGCCTTGCACCTGGGCCTCGCGCAGCGCATCGGCCACGGCATGCGCGTGGCCGACGACGTCACGCTCGGCGAGGCGTCCGAGGAGGACCCGTGGGGTCTGGCAGGCGCGCGCCTCGGGCTCGTGGCGCACTGGGTGCGCGACACCCAGACGACGCTCGAGCTGTGCCCGACGTCGAACGTCCAGACCGGCGCGGTGGGCTCGATCGCCGAGCACCCGATCACGGTCCTGAACGCGCTCGGCTTCGCGGTCACGGTGAGCTCCGACAACCGCCTGATGTGCGGCACGAGCACCAGCGAGGAGCTGTATCACCTGGTGACCCAGGCGCACTGGACGCTCGAGGACGTGCGCGACGCGACCGTCACGGCGGCCTGGAGCCTGTTCCGCCACCAGGACGAGCGCGCCGCGCTCGTCGAGGAGATCATCGAGCCCGCGTACGCGGCCGCCGTCGGCGGGTCCGGCCGGCACCGCGCATGAGGGTCCCGCACACCCGAACCCACCCGCTGCACTGCCTGGCGAACCTACCGCTGAACCCGACACGAACGGACGGCAACGCATGACCACCATCGATCGCGCCACCGTGGCCGCCATGGTCGACCACACCCTGCTCAAGCCGGAGACCACGCCGGCCGACGTCGCCGCCCTGGTGGCGGAGGCGAAGGCGCTGGGCGTCTACGCCATCTGCGTGTCGCCGTCGATGCTGCCCGTGGACGCCGCGGGGGTGCACGTCGCGACCGTCTGCGGCTTCCCGTCGGGCAAGCACCACAGCGAGGTCAAGGCCGCGGAGGCCGCCCGCTCGGTGACCGACGGCGCGGACGAGGTCGACATGGTCATCGACATCGGCGCGGCCCTCGGCGGGCGCTGGTCGGCCGTCGAGCGCGACATCGCCGCGGTGCGCGCGGCCGTGCCGACCGGGGTCGTCCTCAAGGTGATCATCGAGTCCGCCGCGCTGACCGAGGAGCAGATCATCGGCGCGTGCCGGGCCGCGGAGGCCGCGGGCGCGGACTTCGTCAAGACGTCGACGGGGTTCCACCCCGCGGGCGGGGCGAGCGTGCGCGCGGTCGAGCTCATGGCGGCGACCGTCGGCGGCCGGCTGGGCGTCAAGGCGTCGGGCGGCATCCGGACGGGCGCGGCCGCGAAGGCGCTCATCGCGGCCGGCGCCACACGCCTGGGTCTGTCGGGCACGGCGACGGTCCTGGACACCCTGGACGACGACGCCGACGCGGCCGACACGTCCGGCGGGGGCTACTGAGGCGCGGAACCCGGACGGAGCCCACCGGGGGCCCTCGGGCGGTCACGGTCTCAGCCGCGGGACAGGCCGAGACCGTCGGCGACGTCGTCGCGCACCGCGTCGAGGCGTGCCCGGGCGGTCCGCCGCGCCTCGTCGACCTCCGCGGGCCCGGCGACCGGCACGATCACCTCGAGGTAGCACTTGACCTTCGGCTCGGTGCCGCTGGGCCGGACGACGACACGCGTCCCGTCCTGCGCGAGCAGCCGCAGGCCGTCGGTCGGTGGCAGCGCGTCCGGGCCGTCGCCGGGGGCGGCGAGGTCGTCGAGCTGGACGACGGGTGAGCTCGCCAGCGACGTCGGCGGTGCCGAGCGGACCCGGTCCATGGTCGCGCCGATCGCCGACAGGTCGGAGAACCGGGCCGAGAGCTGGTCGGTCAGGTGCAGGCCGTGGCGCACCGCGAGGTCGTCGAGCACGTCCACGAGCGTGCGGCCCTCGGCCTTGAGGCGCGCGGCGAGCTGGGCGAGCAGCAGGGCGGCGGACAGCCCGTCCTTGTCCCGCACGACGTCGGGCGCCGTGCAGTAGCCCAGTGCCTCCTCGTAGCCGAACACGAGGCCGTCGACGCGCGCGATCCACTTGAAGCCCGTGAGGGTCTCGCGGTGGACGAGCCCGTGCTCCGCGGCGATGCGGCCCAGCAGCCGTGAGGACACGATCGAGTTCGCGAGCACGCCGCCCCCGCGCGTGCGGCTCGCGACGTCGGACCCGAGCAGCGCGCCGACCTCGTCGCCGTGCAGCATGCGCCAGCCCTCGGCGCGCGCCCCGGGAACCCCGGAGGCGTTCCGGGCGCGGGGGTCGCGGACGGCCGCGGCGCACCGGTCGGCATCGGGGTCGTTCGCGATCACGAGGTCCGCGTCGAGCTCGTGGGCGAGCGCGAGCGCGAGGTCGATCGCCCCGGGCTCCTCCGGGTTCGGGAACGCCACGGTCGGGAACAGGGGGTCCGGGTGTGCCTGCTCGGGCACCACGTGCAGGTCGGTGAACCCGGCCCCGCCGAGCACGCGCTGCACGAGCTCCCCGCCGACGCCGTGCAGCGGCGTCAGCACGATCCGCAGGTCCCGCGGCGTGCCCGGCGTCGCGAGCGCGCCCACGGCCGCGAGGTACGCGTCGACGACGTCCTCGCCCAGCACGGTCCACCCGGCGTCGACCCGCGGGACCGAGGTCACGGACGGGACGGCCGCGATGCGCGCGGCGATCTCGGCGTCGTACGGCGGGACGATCTGCGCCCCCTCGCCGCTGCCGCCCACGACGCGCCCGCCCAGGTAGACCTTGTAGCCGTTGTCCTGCGGCGGGTTGTGGCTCGCGGTGACCATCACCCCGGCGTCGGCGTGCAGGTACCGCGTCGCGAAGGCGAGGACCGGCGTCGGGAGCAGGCGCGGCATGAGGAGCGCCTCGCCGCCCGCGGCCGTGACGACCGCAGCGGTGTCGCGCGCGAAGACGTCGGACTGGTGCCGTGCGTCGAACCCGATGACCACGCGCGGGCGCGCGTCGGGCCCGAGCGTGTCGGTGAGGTAGCGGACGAGGCCTGCGGCGGTGCGGATCACGACGGCGCGGTTCATCCGGTTGGGCCCGCCGCCGAGCGCACCGCGCAGGCCCGCGGTGCCGAACTCCAGGAACGCCGCGAACATGTCCGCGAGCTCCTGCTGGGCGAGCATGCGCATCGTGTCGTCGGGGTTGACGTCGCGCGCCATGTCGAGCAGGTCGCGCAGCTGGGCCGCGGTGGTCGGGTCCGGGTCGTCGTCGATCCACGCCTGGACGCGCGGCCCGAGGTCGCTCATGCCCATCAGATCCTCCCCACGATGTCGGCGAGCAACCGGCTGATGCGTGGCCCGGCGGCGCGCCCGGCCTCGATGACCTCCTCGTGCGAGAGGGGCTCGATGCTGATCCCGGCGGCGTGGTTCGTCACGAGGGACAGCCCGAGGACCTCCAGGCCGGCGTGCCGGGCGGCGATCGCCTCGAGCGTCGTCGACATGCCGACGAGGTCACCGCCGATGCGGCCGGCCATCGTGACCTCGGCGGGCGTCTCGTAGTGCGGCCCCCGGAACTGGACGTACACGCCCTCGGGGAGGCCGGGGTCCACCTCGTGCGCGACGCCGCGCAACCGGGCGGAGTACAGGTCGGTCAGGTCGACGAACGTCGCGCCCTCGAGCGGGGACGTCGCGGTGAGGTTGATGTGGTCCTTGATGAGGACGGGCGTGCCCGGCCCCCACGCGGGGTTGAGGCCGCCGCACCCGTTCGTCAGGACGACGACGCGCGCGCCGGCGGCCGCGGCCGTACGGACGCCATGGACCACCCGGCGCAGGCCCTTGCCCTCGTACAGGTGGGTGCGCGAGCCGAGGACGAGAGCGTGCCGCCCGTCGGCGAGGCGGATCGATCGGATGGTGCCGCTGTGCCCGGCGACGGCGGGGGCGGCGAAGCCCGGCACGTCGGTCGGGGAGAGCTCGGCGACGGTCTCGCCGAGCACGTCGGCAGCGCCGCCCCAGCCGGAGCCGAGGACGAGCGCGACGTCGTGGTGTGCGACGCCCGTGGCGTCGGCGAGTGCGGCGGCGGCCGCCCGGGCCACGTCGAACGGGTCGGTCGCGGGGTCGTCCAGGTCGTGGATCATGACATCGAGGCTAGTCGCGTACGCCCTCGCCACCACAGGGGCCGCGAGCGGGACGCGCGGGTGTGCCGCCGCCGCGGCGCCCGGTGCGCCGCTCCCGGGTTACAGAACCGGGCGCGGCTGTGAGAATGCCGGGGTGAGCGCCACCACTCCCGGGATCGCCGAGCCGCCACGACCGGCGTCCGGACCTCCGCCCGGCGCCGCGCCGCGCGTCGTCGTCGTGGGCGGTGGTCCCGGCGGGTACGAGGCCGCGCTCGTCGCCGCGCGCTGGGGCGCCGAGGTGACGGTCGTCGAGGAGCGCGGGCTCGGCGGGGCCGCCGTGCTCACCGACGTCGTGCCCTCCAAGACGCTCATCGCCACGGCCGAGTGGATGACCATCGCGGACCGCGCCCCCGAGCTCGGGATCCGCAGCTGGGACGACGACGACCCGACGGCCGGCCACCACGTCGACCTCGACACCGTGAACGCGCGCGTGCGCGAGCTCGCCCAGGCGCAGTCCGCGGACATCCGCACGCGCCTCGAGGGAGAGGGCGTCGACGTCGTGGCGGGCCGGGGCCGCCTGGTCGGCGGGCGCGACGTCGAGATCACCCCGGCCGACGGCGAGGCGCGCACCGTCACCGCCGACGCCGTCCTGCTCGCGACCGGCGCGACGCCGCGCGTCCTGCCGCAGGCCCCGCCCGACGGCGAGCGCATCCTCACGTGGACGCAGGTCTACGGGCTCACCGAGCTGCCCGAGCGGCTGGTCGTCGTCGGCTCCGGCGTCACCGGGGCCGAGTTCGCGGGTGCGTTCAACGCGCTCGGGTCCGACGTCGTCCTGGTGTCCTCGCGCGACCAGGTGCTGCCCGGCGAGGACGCCGACGCCGCGGCCGTCATCGACGAGGTGTTCCGTGGGCGGGGGATGACGGTCCTGTCGCGTTCGCGGGCGCAGTCCGCCCGGCGCGCGGGAGACGGCGTCGTCGTGACCCTCGCCGACGGGCGCGAGGTCGCCGGCAGCCACTGCCTGCTCGCCGTCGGCTCGATCCCGGCCACCCGCGGCCTCGGCCTCGCCGAGGCGGGCGTCCGGCTGACCGACGGCGGCGCGATCGCCGTCGACCGCGTGTCCCGCACGAGCGTGCCCGGCGTGTACGCCGCCGGGGACTGCACGGGCGTGCTGCCGCTCGCGTCGGTCGCGGCCATGCAGGGCCGCATCGCGATGGCCCACGCGCTCGGCCAGGCCGTCGCGCCGCTCGACCTGGCGACCGTCGCCGCGAACGTGTTCACCGCGCCCGAGATCGCGAGCGTCGGAGCGTCGGCGCGCACGCTCGACGAGGCGGGCGTGCGCTACGAGGCCCGCATGCTCGAGCTGGCCCGGAACCCGCGCGCGAAGATGCTGGGGATGCGCGACGGCTTCGTGAAGCTGTTCGCGCACGCGTCGACGGGCATCGTGCTGGGCGGCGTCGTCGTGGCACCGCGCGCCGGGGAGCTGATCTTCCCGGTGACCCTCGCCGTCGCGCAGCGGCTGACCGTGGACGACGTCGCGTCGTCGTTCACGGTGTACCCGTCGTTGTCGGGCTCGATCGCGGAGGTCGCGCGGCTGCTGCGCCGCGGCTGACGGCGCGCGACCGCGAGGCAGCACGGGCGCGCGGGCGCCCGCCCGTCAGGGCGCGGCCGCGTCGATCGTGACGTGGAGGCGCACGACGATCGGCAGGTGGTCCGAGGACGTCTTCGCCGTGAGCACGTCCGCGGACACGAACGACACCCCCTGGCCGAGCACCCAGTCGATGCGCTGCTCGGGCACGGTGCTCGGGAAGGTGTACGCCGCGGGGTTGCCGGCGACGTCGACCGCGCTGACCCAGTCCGCGCCGAACCGTTCGATCTCCGGCCACCCGGGCTCGGCGTTGAGGTCGCCCGCGACGACGGTCCACGGCACGCCGCCGACCGCCGCGAGGAGCGTGTCGATCTGCTCCAGGCGCGTCGGGGTGTTCTCCTCGCGGTGCTGCAGGTGCACCGAGACCACGCGCAGGGTCTCGTCCCCGAGCCCGAGGTCCACGACCAGGGCCGAGCGTTGCTGCGGACCCTCGCCGTACGGCAGGTCGACCACCCGGACGTCGTCGACCGGCAGCCGCGTGAGGATCGCGTTGCCGAACTGACGGTCCGCGGCGGGCGCGAAGGTCACGTGCATGCCCAGCCGGTCGGCGAGCCACGTGGCCGCGTCCGCGCCGCCGCCCATCACCCAGCCGCGCGCGACCTCCTGGAGCGCGACGACGTCGGGGTCCTGCGCCTCGATCGTCCGCGCGATCTCCTCCAGGCCCAGGTTCCCGGCGAGGTCGACGCCGTAGTGCAGGTTCCAGTCGACGACCGTGAGCTCGTCGGCCAGGTCGGTCGCGGGGACGTCGTCGGCGGCCAGGGCACCGACGATCGCGCGGCCGCCGGCGAAGGCGACGCCGACGAGGACGAGCGCGGCGGCGATGGCGAGCGGGCTCGTGCGGGTGGGCGCGGGGCGCGGGGT
>JAEYXM010000212.1 GCA_023428465.1 Actinomycetes bacterium | reverse complement strand
CGCTCTACAACCGCGACCTCGACGAGGACTACCCGGCGTCGGCGCGCGCGTTCAAGGACGCGATCGAGGCCTCCGACGGCATCCTGTTCGTCTCGCCCGAGTACAACCGCTCGATCCCCGGCGCACTCAAGAACGCGATCGACTGGGGCTCACGCCCGTGGGGCCAGAACTCGTTCGCGCGAAAGCCCACCGGCATCATCGGCGCGTCGCCCGGCGCGATCGGCACGGCGGTCATGCAGGCGTCGATGCGCAGTGTCCTCAGCTTTCTCGACGCCCCGCAGCTCAACGCGCCCGAGGCGTACATCACCTTCAGGCCGGAGGCCTTCGGAGCCGACGGCGAGGTCACGGACGAGGACACGGCGGCGTTCCTGCGCCACTACATGGACGAGTACTGCGCCTTCGTGCAGCGGGTTCTCGCGGTGAACGCCCCCGGCCACATCGGTGACAGGACGCGGACGACGGGCTGAGGACGCGCGGCTCGGACGCCGGACGACCGACGAGGCTTCAGACGGGACGGCGCCGCTGCACCGCCTCGGGCGGCTCCACCGCCTCGCTCATCTGCTGCACCTCGGCGGCCACGAGGCCGAGCGCGAGCAGCGCAGCGGCGAGGCCGCCCGTTGCTGCCCACTCCTCGAGCCGGAAGACGAAGACCTGCGTGACCAGCAGGTTCACGAGGATCGCGCGACGCAGCAGGAGGTAGCCGGCCATCCGCTCGCCACGGACGACCCACAGCCCGTAGGCGGCGACGAGCACGGCGACGGCGGCACTGGCGAGCAGACCGACGACCACCCACCCTGGCACGTCGGCCCCGCCGAGCCACGCGACCATCCCGCTGACCACCGTCCACGCCAGCGACCCGACCAGCAGGATGCCGACGACCCACGGCGCGCCGCGCATCGACACCACCGTCCGCATCCCCCGGACGACGCCTGCCCCGACCCGCTCGATGACGTTGGGCAGCTCGGCGTCGTCGTCGCGCACGGCGTCCAGGAGCGCCCGGACCTCGGCCGCCCCCCGGACGTCCCCCGCCTTGTCGAGCAGCGCGACGGCCTCGGCCCGCGCCCGGGGTGTGAACCCGCCGACGACGCCGGCCACCGCGTAGTCGACCGCGCCGGCCAGGTGCTCGCGCGGCGCGTGCGGCCGCCGCCCGTGCAGCGCCTCCGCGACCAGCACGAGCACCACGACCACCCCGTAGATCAGCGCAGCCGTCGGCTCGTAGAAGTAGTCGTGGTCCGAGGTGACGAACTTGCCGACCTCGTCCACGAAGAGACCGAAGCCCACCCCGCCGATGACGGCACCGAGCGGCCGCGCCACCGGCCCCGCGAACGACAGCAGGACGACGAACGCGACCGCCATCAGCAGGCCCCCCCACAGGACGTGCGCGATGTGCAGCCCGTCCCCGCCGAGCTGCGGGTACCCGAGCGCCGCCAGGGCTCCGCGCGTCACGAGCACGGTCACGACCGCGGCCACGAGGAAGCCCGCCAGGTGCGACGAGCCCGCGGGGTCCCGCGGCAGGCCGAGCCGGAGCAGTGCGCGGGTCACCGCTTGCGCTTCTCCCGCACCCGCACGGAGATCACGATCGGGGTGCCCTCGAACCCGAAGGCCTCGCGCAGCTTGCGCTCGATGAACCGGCGGTAGCCCGCCTCGAGGAAGCCGGTGGCGAAGATGACGAACCGCGGCGGCCGGGTGTCGGCCTGCGTGGCGAAGAGGATGCGCGGCTGCTTGCCACCGCGCAGCGGGTGCGGGTGCGCGGCCACGAGCTCACCCAGGAACGCGTTGAGCCGGCCGGTGGGCACGCGCGTGTCCCACGACTCCAGGGCCGTCTCGATGGCCTTGACCAGCCGGTTCGTGTGCCAGCCCGTCTTGGCGGCGATGTTGATGCGCGGCGCCCACAGCACCTGCACGAGGTCGCGCCCGATCTCGCGCTCGAGGTAGCGGCGGCGCTCGTCGTCCATGAGGTCCCACTTGTTGTAGGCGATGACCAGGGCCCGCCCGGCCTCCACCACCTGGGAGATCACGCGCGTGTCCTGCTCCGTCAGCACGTCCGAGGAGTCCACGAGCACGACGGCGACCTCGGCCTTCTCGATCGCCGCCTGCGTGCGCAGGGACGCGTAGAAGTCCGCGCCGCTCGTCTGGTGCACGCGCCGCCGGATGCCCGCGGTGTCGACGAACCACCAGGGCTTCCCGCCGATCTCCACGAGCTCGTCGACGGGGTCGCGCGTGGTGCCCGCGACGTCGTCGACGACGACGCGCTGGGCACCCACGAGCGAGTTCAGCAGGCTGGACTTGCCGACGTTGGGCCGCCCGACGAGCGCCACCCGCCGGGGCCCGTCGCCGCGGTCGACGCCGCCGTACGCCGACACCTCGGGCATCACCTCGAGGATCTCGTCGAGGAGGTCGCCGGAGCCGCGGCCGTGCAGGGCGGACACGGGGCGCGGCTCGCCGAGGCCCAGGCCCCACAGGGCGGTCGCCTCGATCTCGAGCTGGGGGTTGTCGACCTTGTTCGCAGCCAGGACCACGGGCTTGCCGGACTTGCGCAGCAGCCGCACCACCCGCTCGTCCGTCGCCGTCGCACCGACCGTCGCGTCCACGACGAACACCACCACGTCCGCCAGGTCGATCGCGATCTCCGCCTGCTCGGCGACGCGCGCGTCCAGGCCGGCGACGTCGGTCTCCCAGCCACCGGTGTCCACGAGCGTGAAGCGCCGACCGGACCACTCGGCGTCGTACATCACGCGGTCGCGCGTGACACCCGGCGTGTCGAGGACGACCGCCTCCCGGCGCCCGAGGATGCGGTTGACCAGCGTCGACTTACCGACGTTCGGTCGCCCGACGACCGCAACCACGGGCAGCGGGCCGCCGGCCGGGCCGCCCTCCGCGTCGCCGGCCTCGCCGTCGAGCAGCGCCAGGTCCTCGTCCGCCAGGTCGTACTCCGCGAGCCCGGCCCGCAGTGCCTCCTCCCGCGCGATCTCCTCCGCGGTCTGCGGCGCAGCCGGGTCGAGGTGCTCGGCGACCGTGTCGTCGTCGGGCAGGTATGTCTCGGCGTCGTCAGGCTCGCGGGTCGCGGCGTCGTCGGTCATGGGCCCATTCTCCCGTGCCGGGGCCCTCCGCGACGAACCGGTGCCTCAGGAGGCCGCGCCCACCTCGTCCGGACCGTCCGTCGGCAGCGGGATGCCGGTGCGGCGGGCGACGGCGTCCACGTGCGCCGCGAGGGCGTCGCGGACCTCCTCCGCGGCCCGGCCGACGGCGTCGCGGCGGGGCAGGTCCGCGAGGTGGTCGAGGTGGATCGGTGGCCCGTACTCCACGTGCAGACGCCGCCGGAACCCGGGCACGCGACCCACCCGCTCCCCCGTCCGGCGCGTACCGAGCATCGCGACGGGCACCACCGGTGCGTCACCGTTGACCGCAAGCCAGCCCACCCCGGCGCGCGCCGACGACGCGTCCCCACGACCGCGGCTGCCCTCGGGGAAGATGCCCACCACTCCCCCGCGCTTCAGCACGCCGAGCGCCGTCACCAGCGCCGGACGCCCGTTGCGCCGGTCGACGGGGATCTGCCCGGACAGCCGGAACAGCCAGCCGATCGGGCTGTGGAACATCTCGATCTTCACGAGGATGTGCGTCCCGCGCGGCGTGCAGCCGATCATGAGCGGACCGTCGGCCCACCCGGCATGGTTCGCCGCCACGATGACCGGCCCGCTCCGGGGCAGGTTCTCCCGTCCCACGATGCGCGTGTTCCAGATGACCCGCGCGAAGAACCTGCCGAGCCACCGGCCCCACCCGGGCCCGATGGGGCGCGGAACCTTCGGACCAGCCGCCGCGCCGCTCACGACATCGCCTCCGGCTCCGTCTCCGTCAACCTGCGCACGACGGCGAGCACCGCCTCCACGGTCTCGTCGAACGTCAGCGCGGACGAGTCGACGGTCGCGACGCCGTCGGCGGCGACCTGGAACTGCACGACCGTCGAGTCCTTCGCGTCCCGGCCGACGACGTGGTCGCGGGTCGCGGCCACCGCCGCAGCGTCCGCGGTGCCGTGCACCTCGAGCGCGCGCCGCGCGAGCCGGGCCTCCTCGCTGGCCGTGAGGAGCACTCGCACTGGTGCGTCGGGGGCGATGACCGTCGTGATGTCCCGGCCCTCCGCGACGACGCCCCGGCCGCCGCTGCGCCCGCCCGTCCGCTCGGCCTCGATGATCGCGCGCTGCCGGTTGCCGAGCTCGGCGCGCGCCGCCAGGTTCGTCGCCACCAGGCTCACGACGCCGGAGATCTCGGGCGTGCGGATCGCCACGCCCACGTCCGTGCCGGCCACGGTCACGGTCGGCGCGTCCGGGTCCACGCCCATGACCAGGTCCATGGCGCGCGTGGCAGCGAGCACCGCGTCCGCATCCGTCAGGTCGACACCCTGGTCGAGGCACCACCAGGCCGCCGCCCGGTACATCGCGCCGGTGTCCAGGTAGGACAGCCCCAGGCGCGCCGCGACGCGCCGGCACACGCTGGACTTGCCGGAGCCCGACGGGCCGTCGACCGCGACGACGAGCCCTGCCTGACGGGCGCTCATCCGGCCACCCGCCAGCCGCGTGCGGTGAGGGCGGCCTCGAGCGCGGGGCCGACGCCCCGCAGCACCGAGATCGCGGCGAGGCCGACGCGCCGACGCGGCGCATGATCGATCACGAGGTCCTCCAGGTTGATGCCCGCGGCACCCATGTCGCCCAGCAGCCGCGCGAGCTCGCCGGGCTGGTCCGGCACCACCACCGTGACGACGTCGTAGTCCGTGCGCGCGCCGCCGTGCTTGCCGGGGATCCGCGCCACGCCCGCGTTGCCCGCGGCGATCGCCCCCGCCACCGTGCCGAGGACGCCCGCGCCCGGGGCGTCGCCGTCGGCCCCGTCCCGGGCGGCCTTCGACAGCGCGGCCACCACACGGTCCAGGTCGCCACGGAGCGCCTCGAGCACCGGCACGACGGCCGCCGCGTTGGCCGACAGGATGCCCGTCCAGAGCTTGGGGTCCCCGGCGGCGATGCGCGTCGTGTCGCGCAGGCCCTGCCCGGCGAGCTCCAGGGCCTCCGTGGGCGCCTCCTGCAGGCGGGCCGCGACGAGGGACGCCGCGAGCTGCGGCACGTGGGAGACGAGCGCCACCGCGGCGTCGTGCGCGTCCGCGTCGAGCAGGGCCGGGACCGCGCCGACGTCCGTGGCGAGCGTGCGGATCGCGAGCAGCGTGTCCGGGCGGGACACCTCCGTCGGCACGACCACCCACGGGCGGCCCGTGAACAGGTCGGGGCGGGCCGCCGTCGGGCCCGAGCGCTCCGAGCCGGCCATCGGGTGCGACCCGACATAGCGGGTCAGGTCCGCGCCGGCCGCACGCAGCCCCTGCAGGACCGTGCCCTTCACGCTCGCGACGTCCGTGACCACCGCGTCCGGGTACTGCTCGAGGCAGCGCGCGACGACCTCGGCGGTCGCGTCCGGCGGCGCGGCCACCACGACGAGGCGCGGGACGTCGTCGGACGTGACGAGCCGACCCGCGCCCAGGTCCCGGGCCAGGCGCGCCGTCATGGCGGACACGTCATCGAGAAGAACGTCGACGCCCGCACCGCGCAAGGCCATCCCGACGCTCGCGCCGAGGAGTCCCGCGCCGACGACCAGGACCGGACCGACGGTGGCGGCCGGGTACGACGACGCACCCGCCGGGGCCACGGACGTCATTGCGCGAGGTCCCGGCGGAGCACGGTCGCGCCGTGCAGGTACACGTGCTGGACGTCCGCGCGCGCGACGTCGAGGTCCGCATGGGCCATGAGCCGGACCACACGCGGCAACGCGTGGGGCACCGCCATCTCGACCGCGCACATCAGCGGCACGTCGCCCATGCCCATCTGCCGCGCCGCCGTCGCCGGGAAGTCGCTCACCAGGTCGGGCGTGCACGTGAACAGGATCGAGACGAGCGCGTCCGTGCCGATGCCGTTCGCGTCGAGCACGGCCTGCACCAGCTCCCCGGTGCGCTCGAAGAGGTGCTCACGCTCGTCGCGGTCCAGCTGCGTGGCCCCGCGGATCGCCCGGACAGTCATCGGCCACCTTCCGTTCGTGGACGGCTCCCGCATCGTCCGCGCGGAAGGCTACCCGCCCCGTCGCCCGCGACGGAGGGCCGTCCGGGGCATTCACCTGCGCGGTCGCTCACAGGTCCACCGCCGACATGAGCTGGCCCAGCTCACGGCCCGCGATCTCGCGCGTGTGCCCCGGCTTCAGGTGGCCCAGCCGGATCGGCCCGATCTGCGTGCGCACGAGCCGCACCACCGGGTGCCCGACGGCGTCCAGCGTGCGCCGCACGATCCGGTTGCGGCCCTCGTGCAGGACGACCTCGACGAGCGTCTGGGTGGGCGTCGCGTCGACCACCCGGAACCCGTCGACCTTGACCGGGCCGTCCTCGAGCTGGATTCCGGCGCGCAGCCGGACGCCCACGGCCGGCTTCACGCGTCCCTCGACGGTCGCCAGGTACGTCTTGAGGACCTCGTGCGAGGGGTGCGCGAGCCGGTTGGCGAGCTCGCCGTCGTTCGTCAGCAGCAGCAGGCCCTCGGTCTCCGCGTCGAGGCGCCCGACGTGGAACAGCCGCTCCGGCCGGTCCGCGACGAACTGCTCGAGGCAGGGACGCCCCTGCGGGTCGTGCATCGTCGAGACGACGCCGAACGGCTTGTTGAGCGCAAGGGTCACCACGGACGTGTCGAGCTGCACACGCAGCCCGTCGACGTGGATGACCGCGGTGCGCGGGTCCACGCGCACCCCGAGCTCGCGGACCACGACACCGTCCACGCTCACGCGGCCCGCCGCGATGATGTCCTCGCAGACCCGACGCGACCCCAGGCCGGCGGTCGCGAGGACCTTCTGCAGCCGGACGCCGTCCGGCACGTGCGGGTCGCTCATCGGTCCCCCTCGTCGATGCCCGCGAGCGAGTCCAGCTCCGGGAGGTAGGGCGCGAGCGGTGGCAGCTCGTCCAGGCTGGCCATGCCCATGCGCTCGAGGAAGTACGGCGTCGTCGTGTACAGGACTGCGCCGCTCGGCTCCGTCCCGGCCTCGGCGACGAGGCCGCGCGCCAGGAGCGTGCGCATGACCGACTCGACGTTCACGCCGCGCACCGCGGACACCTGGCCGCGCGTGACCGGCTGCCGGTACGCGATGACGGCGAGCGTCTCCAGCGCGGCCTGCGTCAGCCGCGCCGCCTGCCCGTCGAGCACGAACCGCCCGACGACGTCGCTGTGCGCGGGCGCGGAGTAGAACCGCCACCCCCCGGCCACCTGCCGCAGCTCGAAACCCCGGGGCCGACCGCCGCCCTCCCCGCGGTACTCCGCGGCGAGCCCCCCGAGCAGGGTCTCGACGTCGGCCGTGGGCATCCCGAGCACCGTCGCGAGCTGCACCGCCGGCACGGGCTCGTCCGCGACCATGAGCACCGCCTCGAGGGCCGCCTCCGCCCCACCGGGGAGGATCGCCACGTCGAAGGCCAGCTCGTCCACCGTGGGCGCTCCGTGCGGGTGCAGGTCGGCGCCCGCGTCGCCGGCGGGTGCGTCCGGTGCCCCCGTCGCTGCCGTCTCCTCGCTCACGCGCGGGCCCCTTCCTCGTCGGCCGGCTCACCCGGCGGGGCCTCGGGGGCCTCCGGGGTGCCGTGGTAGTCGTCGTGGACCGTCACGTCGGCGTCGCCGCCGGTCCACCGGATGGTCAGGTCGCCGAGCGGGCTCACCTGGTCGAACGCGATGACGCCCTCGCGGAACAGCTCGAGCAGCGCGAGGAAGCGGGCGACGACGACGCCCACCGTCCCGGCGTCGGCGGTGAGCGAGCGGAACGACGTCCCCGAGGACGCGCGGCGCAGCCGGTCCACGATCACGCCGGCCTGCTCACGCACGCTCACGGCCGGCGCGTGCAGGTGGTGCAGGTCGACCGTGGGCTCCGGGCGGGGCCGCATCGCGTGCGCTGCGAACAGGGCGAGCTCGGACGGGCCGATCTGCAGGACCAGCTCAGGCAGCAGCGCCGCCAGGTGCGGCTCGAGCGCGACCGAGCGCGGCACACTGCGGGCCTGCTCCCCCAGCCGTGCCCCGATCGCCGCCGCGACCTCCTTGAACGCGCGGTACTGCAGCAGGCGCAGGAACAGCAGGTCCCGCGCCTCGAGCATCTCCAGGTCGTCGGCGTCGTCGACGTCCGTGGCGGGCAGGAGCCGGGCCGCCTTGAGATCGAGCAGTGTCGCGGCGACGACGAGGAACTCGCTCAGGCGGCCGAGGTCCCAGGGCGTCTCCGCCTTCTCCGCCGCGCGGACGGCGGCGATGAACTCGTCGGTCACCTGGGCCAGCGCGACCTCGGTGATGTCCAGCCGGTGCCGCGAGATGAGGCTCAGCAGCAGGTCGAACGGCCCGGAGAAGTTGTCCAGGTGCACCTCGAAGCCACCGGCGCCGGCGGGAGCGGCGACGGTCGAGGCGTCCTCAGGCGGCATCGCCGCGCGCCACCAGCTCGCGGGCGAGCTGGCGGTACGCCTCCGCGCCCGCGTGGTTCGGTGCGTACGTCGTGATGGGCTCCGCCGCCACCGAGGAGTCGGGGAACTTCACCGTCCGCCCGATCACCGTGTGCATGAGCTGGTTCCCGAACGCCTCGCGCACCCGGCTGAGCACCTCGCGCGAGTGGAGGGTCCGCGGGTCGTGCATGGTGCCGACGATTCCGTCGATCTGCAGACGCGGGTTGAGCCGGTCGCGCACCTTCTCGACCGTCTCGATGAGCAGGGCGACGCCGCGCAGTGCGAAGAACTCGCACTCGAGCGGGATCAGGACGCCGTGCGCAGCGGTGAGCGCGTTCACGGTCAGCAGGCCGAGCGAGGGCTGGCAGTCGATGAGCACGACGTCGTACTCGGCCTCCGCGGGCCGCAGGGCACGCGCGAGGACCGACTCGCGGGCGACCTCACCGACGAGCTGCACCTCCGCCGCCGACAGGTCGATGTTGGCGGGCACCACGTCCAGGCCCGGCACCGCCGTACGGCGCACGATGTCCGGCAGGTGCGCACCGCGCTCCATGAGCAGCGTGTAGACCGTCTGGTCCAGCTCGTGCGGGTTCACCCCGAGGCCCACCGACGCGGCCCCCTGCGGGTCGAAGTCGACGATGAGCACGCGACGGCCGTACTCGGCGAGCGCGGCGCCGAGGTTGATCGTGGTCGTCGTCTTGCCGACGCCGCCCTTCTGGTTGCACAGGGCGATGATGCGGGCCGGACCATGGCTGTCCAGCGGTGCAGGGACCGGGAAGTCGGGGACCGCGCGGCCCGTGGGGTCGGTCGCCAGCTCCTCGAAGCGCTCCTGCCTGCTCACGGCCCGAGGCTACCGCAGCGCGGGCCCCGCACCAGGGCCGACACAGGGACGCCCAGGGTGTCAGGCGAGGGCCCGCGGGTGGGCCATCGCGTACACCTCGCGCAGCGCGTCGGCGGTGACGTGCGTGTAGATCTGCGTGGTCGTCACCGACGCGTGCCCGAGGAGCTCCTGGACCACGCGGACGTCCGCTCCCCCGGCGAGCATGTGCGTCGCGAACGAGTGCCGCAGGGTGTGCGGCGAGACGTCGTCGTCGATCCCGGCCCGACGCGCGGCATGGCGCAGCACCGCCCACGCGCTCTGCCGGCTGAGGCGCGCGCCACGCGTGTTGAGGAAGACCGCCGCGATCCCCCGGCCCCCCGCCGCGAGCACCGGCCGGGCCCGCACCAGGTAGGCGTCGACGGCGTCGCGCGCGTACGAGCCCACCGGCACGACGCGCTCCTTGCTGCCCTTGCCGAGCAGCCGCACCGACGCAGCCGACGCGTCGAGGTCGAGGTCGTCGACGTCGAGGCCCACGACCTCCCCGATGCGCGCGCCCGTCGAGTACGCGAGCTCCAGGAGCGCGCGGTCGCGCAGCGGCACCGCACCCTCTCCGAGACCCGCGGCCTCGAGCAGTCGCTCGACCTCCGTCACGCTCATCGCCCGCGGCAGGCGCCGCGGCTGGGCGGGCGGCCGGACGGCGCGCGACGGGTCCGACCCGCACCACCCCTCGGCCGCGCCGAAGCGGTGCCACCCGTGGACCGCGGCCACGACGCGTGCCGTCGACGACGCCGCGAGCGGCCGGTGCTCGTCGTCCCCGGCCCGCAGGGCGGCGACGTGGTCGCGCACGTCGGCCTCGGCGATGTCGTCCATCGTCACGCGCCCGCGCGCGATCAGGAACGCCACGTACCGGGACAGGTCCCGGCGGTACGCGGACAGGGTGTTGCCCGCGAGCCCCCGCTCGACGGCAAGGTGGTCCAGGTAGGCCTCGAGCGCCCGCTCGACGGCCCGCGGCCCGCGACCGCCCGGCACCGGGACCGGCGCCCCGTCGACGTCCGCCCCGGCCACGGTCACATCAGCACCGGGTCGATGGCGACGGCCAGGAACACGATCGTCAGGTAGGTGATCGAGCCGTGGAAGAGGCGCATCTCCTTGAGCGGCCGACCCGGCCGCGGACGACGCGCGCGCTGCAGCACGTCCACGGCGAGCCACAGGAACCACGCGCCCGCCGCGCCCGCGGCCACCACGTAGAGCCAGCTCATCGACGCCAGCGGCACGAGCGCGAGCGAGGCGGCGACCATCGCGACGGAGTACGCCAGCATCTCCCACGCGACCCGGACGTTGCCCGCCACGACCGGCAGCATCGGCACGCCGGCGGCCGCGTAGTCCCGCCGGAAGCGCATCGACAGCGGCCAGTAGTGCGGCGGCGTCCAGAAGAACACCACGGCGAAGAGCGCGAACGGCGCCCAGTCGAGGCGCTCCTCCACTGCGGCCCACCCGATGAGGACGGGCATGCAGCCCGCCGCGCCGCCCCACACGATGTTCTGTGGTGTGCGCCGCTTGAGCACCAGCGTGTAGCCGACCACGTACATGACGATCGCCGCTGCGGTCAGCGCCGTCGCGAGCCAGTTCACCAGGACGGCGAACCAGACCAGCGACGCCACCGCGAGGACGATGCCGAAGATGAGCGCGCCCTCGGGGCTCGCCGTTCCGGTGACCAGGGGGCGCCGCCTGGTCCGATGCATCACCCCGTCGATGTCCCGGTCGAAGTACTGGTTGAGCGCGTTGGCCGCGCCGGCAGCGGCAGTGCCACCGACGAGCGTCGCGATGACGAGGCCGATCGGCGGGAACCCGCGCTCCGCCAGGAGCATGGTCGGGATCGTCGTGACCAGCAGCAGCTCGATGATGCGCGGCTTCGTGAGAGCGATGTAGGCCCGGAGCGTCGACCAGACCGCCGCGCCCGTCCGGGCACCGGCGTGCCCGTCGGGCGCCGCGGCGGGCGCTGGGGAGGCGGTGCGCACGAGGTGCGGGCTCCGATCTTCAGACGGTGCCCTCATGGTACGACGGAGGCGGCCACGACCGGCGTCGGGCCGTCCGGGCCGTGAGCCAGTCCGCCGACGGCGCCCCGTCCCGCTAGGCTCGGACAGGCAGCCACCGGCCGATGGGCGCCTCGCCGTGGACCCGCCTCGACCCGTACGTCCCGCGCGGACGTACTCGCCCGACCAACGTACCCGGAGGACGCTCCGGGCAGGAATGAGGATTCGTGAACTCCGCCCCCCTCGAGTGGACCGACGCGGACGCCCGCGCCGTCGACACGCTCCGCGTGCTCGCGGCCGACGCCGTCCAGAAGGTCGGCAACGGCCACCCGGGCACCGCGATGAGCCTCGCGCCCGTCGCGTACCTGCTCTTCCAGCGCTTCCTGCGCCACGACCCGAAGGACTCGCACTGGGCCGGGCGGGACCGTTTCGTCCTGTCGGCGGGGCACTCCTCGCTCACCCTGTACCTGCAGCTCTTCGCATCCGGCTACGACCTGTCGCTCGACGACATCGCCAGCCTGCGCACGTGGGGCTCGAAGACCCCGGGCCACCCGGAGTACAAGCACACCGACGGTGTCGAGATCACCACCGGTCCGCTCGGCCAGGGCCTCGCCTCCGCCGTCGGCATGGCAATGGCGGCGCGCCGGGAGCGCGGCCTGTTCGACCCCGAGGCGGCACCCGGCACCAGCCCGTTCGACCACACCATCTGGGTCATCGCTGGTGACGGCGACCTCCAGGAGGGCGTGACCGCCGAGGCGTCCTCGCTCGCCGGCCACCAGGAGCTCGGCAACCTCGTCGTCATCTACGACGACAACCACATCTCCATCGAGGACGACACCGACGTCGCGTTCAGCGAGGACGTGCTCGGCCGGTACGCGTCGTACGGCTGGCACACCCAGCGCGTCGACTGGACCGCGGGCGGCGCCTACCGCGAGGACGTCGAGTCCCTCGGCGCGGCGCTCGCCGCCGCCAAGGCCGAGACCGGCAAGCCCTCGATCATCGCCCTGCGCACGATCATCGGCTGGCCGTCGCCGACCAAGCAGAACACCGGCGCCATCCACGGCTCCGCGCTCGGCGCCGACGAGGTTGCCGCACTCAAGGAGGCCCTCGGCTTCGACCGGGAGCGCAGCTTCGCCGTCGACGACGACGTCCTCGAGCACATGCGCGGCGTCGCGACGCGCGGCGGCGAGGCGCACGCCGAGTGGGACCGCACGTTCGCCGCGTGGCGGACGGCGAACCCGGACCGTGCCGAGCTGTTCGACCGTCTCGCGAGCGGTTCGCTCCCCGCAGGCTGGGCGGACGCGCTGCCCGTGTTCCCGGCCGGCAAGGCCGTCGCGACGCGGTCGGCCTCCGGGAGCGTGCTGAGCGCCCTGGCCCCGGTGCTCCCCGAGCTGTGGGGCGGCTCCGCCGACCTCGCCGGCTCGAACAACACCACGATGAAGGGCGAGCCGTCCTTCATCCCCGAGCACCGCTCCACCAAGTCGTGGAACGGCAACCCGTACGGCCGCACGCTGCACTTCGGCATCCGTGAGCACGCCATGGGCTCGATCCTCAACGGCATCGCGCTGCACGGCGGCACCCGGCCCTACGGCGGCACGTTCCTCGTGTTCAGCGACTACATGCGGCCCGCGGTCCGCCTGGCCGCGCTCATGCAGCTCCCGGTCACGTTCGTGTGGACGCACGACTCGATCGGCCTCGGCGAGGACGGCCCGACGCACCAGCCCGTCGAGCACCTCGCCGCGCTGCGTGCGATCCCCGGCCTCGACGTCGTGCGGCCGGCCGACGCCAACGAGACGTCGTGGGCGTGGCGGACCATCCTCGAGCGCACGTCGAACCCGGCGGGCCTCATCCTCACGCGCCAGAACGTGCCCACGTACGAGCGCGGCGAGGGCGCGGCCGAGGGCGAGACCCTCGCCGCGGCGTCGGGCGTCGCCAAGGGCGCGTACGTCCTCGCGGAGGCGACCGGCGGTGCGCCGCAGGTCATCCTGCTCGCGACCGGCTCCGAGGTGCAGATCGCGCTCGAGGCCCGCGAGACCCTCCAGGCCGAGGGCGTTGCCACCCGCGTGGTGAGCGTCCCGTGCCGCGAGTGGTTCGATGAGCAGGACCCGGCTTACCGTGAGTCCGTGCTGCCGGCCTCGGTGCGGGCGCGCGTCTCGGTCGAGGCCGGTCTGGCCCTCGGCTGGCGCGAGCTCGTCGGCGACGCCGGTCGGTGCATCTCGCTCGAGCACTTCGGTGCGTCGGCGGACTACGAGCGTCTGTACACGGAGTTCGGGATCACGGCCCAGGCCGTCGTCGCGGCCGCGCGTGCGTCGCTCGAGGACACCGACGCCGCGCCGGGCGGCCCTGCGCGGCCGACCGAGGGTGGCACGGGCGACCTCTGAGTCCCAGGTGGGGTCCCCGCCGGTCACGGCCGGCCGGGACCTCCCGCACGAGAGGAGCCCGACGTGACCGACCTCCGACCGGACCCCGCCCGCCTGCCCGCTCCCCTCGCACGACTACGCACCGAGGGCGTCGCCGTCTGGCTCGACGACCTCTCACGTGAGCTCCTCTCGAGCGGGGAGCTCGCCCGCCTCGTCACCGAGCGCGGCGTCGTCGGCGTGACGAGCAACCCGACGATCTTCGCCGCGGCGATGGCGGAGGGCAGCGCCTACGACGCCCAGCTGCGCGAGCTCGCAGCCGCCGGCACCGACGTCGACGAGGCCGCGCTCGAGCTCATGGTCACGGACGTCCGGGACGCCTGCGACCTCTTCGCGGGCCTGCACCGCAGCTCCGGAGGGCTCGACGGGCGGGTGTCCCTCGAGGTCGCCCCGTCGCTGGCCAGGGACACCGTCGGCACGGTCGAGATGGCCCGACGCCTCTGGCAGGCCGTCGACCGCCCGAATCTGTACATCAAGATCCCGGCGACGGAACCAGGCCTGCCGGCGATCGCTGCCGCCACGGCCGAGGGCATCAACGTCAACGTGACCCTGATCTTCTCCCTCGACCGCTACCGGGGTGTCCTCGACGCGTACACCGAGGGCCTCGAGCGGGCCGCCGCGTCCGGGCACGACCTCTCCGCGATCGACTCGGTGGCGTCGTTCTTCGTCTCGCGCGTCGACACCGCCGTGGACGCGCGCCTCGACGCCCTCGGCACTCCCGACGCCGCCGACCTGCGCGGGACGATCGCCGTCGCGAACGCCCGCCTCGCCTACGAGGTGTACGAGCACTACGTCGCCGGGGACCGCTGGCGGGGCCTCGCCGCAGCGGGAGCCCGCCCGCAGCGGCCCTTGTGGGCCTCGACGGGCGTCAAGGACAAGACCTACTCCAGCACGCGGTACGTCGACGGGCTCGTCGCACCCGGCGTCGTCAACACCATGCCGGGCACGACGCTCGAGGCCGTGGCGCAGCACGCCACCGTCACCGGGGACACCGTGCGCGGCACCTACGACGACGCGCGCCGGCGCCTCGCGGACCTGGCGGCACTCGGCATCGTGCTCGACGACGTCACGGACGAGCTCGAGACACAGGGCGTCGCGAAGTTCGAGGCGAGCTGGGCCGAGCTGATCGCCTCCGTCCGCGACGGCCTGCGCGGAGCCGGCGCGTGAGCCCGACGGGCGCCGCGGCGGCCAACCCGCTGCGCGACCCGCGCGACCGTCGCCTCCCGCGTATCGCCGGCCCGTGCGGCCTCGTGATCTTCGGGGTCACCGGGGACCTGGCCCGCCGCAAGCTCATGCCCGCGGTGTACGACCTCGCGAACCGCGGCCTCCTCCCGCCGGGCTTCGCCCTCACCGGCTTCGCCCGCCGCGACTGGGAGAACCAGGACTTCGCCCAGGTCGTGCACGACGCGGTCAAGGCGAACGCCCGCACGCCCTTCCGTGAGGCCACGTGGGCCCAGCTCGCCGAGGGCATTCGCTTCGTCCAGGGCGAGTTCGACGACGACGACGCGTTCGACCGCCTCAGCACGACCGTCGCGGAGCTCGATGCCGAGCGCGGTACCGGCGGGAACCACGCGTTCTACCTCTCCGTGCCCCCGCGGTCGTTCCCGCTCGTGTGCCGCCAGCTCGCGCGGTCCGGGCTCTCCCAGGAGCACGCGGGCGCGTGGCGGCGCGTCGTCGTCGAGAAGCCGTTCGGCCACGACCTGGCTTCGGCGCGCGAGCTGAACGACGTGGTCTCGGAGGTCTTCGCACCGGAGTCGGTCTTCCGCATCGACCACTACCTGGGCAAGGAGACCGTCCAGAACATGCTGGCGCTGCGGTTCGCCAACCAGCTGTTCGAGCCGATCTGGAACGCCCACTACGTCGACCACGTGCAGATCACGATGGCGGAGGACATCGGGATCGGCGGCCGTGCCGGGTACTACGACGGGATCGGCGCCGCGCGCGACGTCATCCAGAACCACCTGCTGCAGCTCCTCGCCCTGACGGCGATGGAGGAGCCCGTCTCCTTCGACGCCGACGCGCTGCGGGCGGAGAAGGAGAAGGTCCTCTCGGCCGTCCGGATCCCCC
>JAEYXM010000146.1 GCA_023428465.1 Actinomycetes bacterium | reverse complement strand
TCCTGGGTCGAGGGGTCTCGGTCCACGCCATGAGCGGCATGACCAGCAGACCATGCTACGGCAGGCGGGGCGACCGCCCAAACCCGTCGTCCGGGTACGCGCGGGCCGGACGTCACACCGGCCGGCCCGGCGTCACGGCGACTCCGTGAGCCGCTCCGCCAGCTTCGCCCGGCCGGCCTGCACCTGGGCGAGCACGCGCCCGAGGTCGATCTCGAAGTCGGCGAGGCGCCGGTCGCACCAGTCGTCGGCCTCACGGCGGACCTGCTCGGCGGTCCGCTCGGCCTCCGTGACGATCGCTGCGGCCCGGGCCTGCGCGTCCACCACGAGGGCGTCGTGCGCCACGATCTCGTCGGCCCGACGGCGCGCCTCGGCGAGGACCCGCTCGCCCTCCTCGCGCGCCGACGTGAGCACCTCGTCCGCACCCGCGAGCACCTCGTCGGCATCCGCGAGCTCAGCCGGCAGCGCCTCGCGCAGCCGATGGACGAGCTCCAGGAGCTCGGCCCTGCTGACCAGGACCGACGACGACATCGGCATCGCCCGCGCCTGCTCGACCGCCTCCTCGAGCGCGTCGAGGACGCCCGCGACGGCGTCGGCCCGCTGCGTCATCGGCCGGCCTCCTGCGCCGACTGCGCGAGCCGGGCGAGGACGGCCGCCGCCACACCGGGCGGGACCAGGTCCTCGACGGAGCCGCCGTGCCGTGCGACGTCCTTCACCAAGGAGGACGCGATGTGCGCGACCTCCGGCGTCGCCGGCAGGAAGAGCGTCTCCACGCCGAGGTGGGCGTTCATCCACGCCATCGGCAGCTCGGCGTCGTAGTCACCGCCCGAGCGCAGGCCCTTCACGACGGCCGTCGCGCCCACCTCGTGGCAGAAGTCCACGAGAAGGCCCGGGACCCGTGCGACACGCACGGCGCCGAGCCCGGCCACCGCCGCCTCCAGCAGGGCCACGCGCTCGTCGGCGCCCAGCAGCGGGGACTTGCCCGCGTTGGTCGCCACGCCCACGACGACCTCGTCGAACAGGAGGGCGGCCCGGCGGATCACGTCGAGGTGCCCGAGGGTGACCGGGTCGAACGAGCCCGGGACGACGGCGATGCTCACCCGGCCACTCTAGGACGGCCCGGCGCCGCCGTCCCCCGCCGCGGGCTCCGCGAACCACAGCACCGTCTCCCCGTACCGCTTCTCCCCCACCCGGGCCAGGCCGGCGGGCCACGTGGGCTCCGGCGACCGGACGGAACGCTCGACGACGACGACCGCAGCGGGCGCGAGGTGGGGCGCGAGGCCCGCGAGGACGGCGGCCAGGTCGGGCTCGGGGACGTCGTACGGGGGGTCGATCAGGACGAGGTCCACCGGGCCCGAGGCCTGCCCGACGAACGCAGCAACGCGCTGGGCGACGACCCGGACCCCCCTCAGACCGAGCGCGGCGACGTTGCGCCGGCACACCGCCACGGCCTCCTTGGCGACCTCGACGAGCACGACGGCACGCGCACCCCGGCTCGCGGCCTCGAGCCCCAGCGCGCCCGAGCCCGAGTACAGGTCCCAGACCGTCGCGCCGACGAGGACGCCCTCGTGCTCGAGGCGCGAGAAGAGCGCCTCGCGGACGCGGTCGCTCGTCGGGCGCGTTCCTGCGCCCGGTACCTGCAGGGTTCGCCCCCCGGCCACGCCGGCCACGATCCTCGTCACCGGTCCAGGCTAGGGGAACCGGCGCGCAGGCCGGGCGCGTGGCCCGGGTGGCCTCCCCCGCACGCGGCCCGGGGTCCCCAGTCCCTCGCAGGTCAGGCCCGCTCGAGGAACTCCTCGCGCTGCGGGTCGAGCCACAGGTCGATCGCCATGTCCAGGGCCGGGTGCCCGGCGAGGGTCGGGTCGTCGTCCACCACCGCGGCCGCGTCGTCGCGCGCCTGCACGATCACGTCGGCGTCGCGGAGCACGCGAAGGAGGCGCAGCGAGCTTCCCGTGCCCGACTGCGAGGCACCGAGCACGTCGCCCTCGCGCCGCAGCTCAAGGTCGACCTGGGCGATCTTCAGGCCGTCCGTGGTGGCTGCGAGCGTCGACACCCGCGTGGCCGCGTCCGTGCCCTCCGCCGCGTTCGAGACGAGCAGGCACAGGCCCGGCGCAGTGCCGCGCCCGACGCGCCCACGCAGCTGGTGCAGCTGCGAGAGCCCGAAGCGGTCCGCGTCCATGACCACCATGACGGTGGCCTCCGGGACGTCGACGCCCACCTCGATGACCGTGGTCGACACAAGCACCTGCAGCTCGCCCGCCGCGAACCGCGCCATCGCGTCGTCCTTCTCCGTGGCCGGCATCCGCCCGTGCAGGACGCCGACGGAGACGCCCGCCAGGGCCGGCTCACGGGCAAGCTCCTCGGCCACCTCGAGCACCGCGCGCAGGGGGCGGCGCGCCGCCTCGTCGCGGAAGAGGTCGTCGTCGGTGCCGTCCACGAGCTCGACGTCGTCGGTCGTCGCCGCGTCGGCGTCGCCGGGGTCGATGCGCGGGCACACGACGTACGCCCGGTGGCCCGCGTCGACCTCCTCGCGCACCCGCTGCCAGGTGCGCGCGAGCCAAGCCGCGTTGGCCGCGGGCACGACGTGCGTCGCAACGCCCGCGCGGCCCGTCGGCACCTCGACCATCGTCGAGACCTCGAGGTCGCCGAACACGGTCATGGCCACGGTGCGCGGGATGGGCGTGGCGGTCATGACGAGCAGGTGCGGCGGCGCCCCGGCACGGTTGCGCAGCTCGTCGCGCTGCTCGACGCCGAAGCGGTGCTGCTCGTCGACCACGACGAGGCCGAGGTCGGCGAACTGCACCTGGTCCCCGAGCAGCGCGTGCGTCCCGACGACGATCCCCGCCCGGCCGGAGGCGGCGTCGAGGAGCGCCGCCTTGCGCGCCGCCGCGCCCTGCGAGCCGGTCAGGAGGGCCACCCGCGTCGCGACGTCGGCCCCGCCGAGCATCCCCTCCTCCGCGAGCGGGCCGAGCAGCTCGCGCAAGGTGCGCACGTGCTGCGCCGCAAGCACCTCCGTGGGGGCCAGGAGCGCCGCCTGGCCGCCCGCGTCGACGACCTGGAGCATCGCGCGCAGGGCCACCACGGTCTTGCCCGAGCCCACCTCGCCCTGGAGCAGTCGTCGCATCGGCCGGTCTCGCGCCAGGTCGCCCGCGACCTGCTCGCCGACGTGCCGCTGGGCGTCCGTCAGCACGAAGGGCAGGCGCGCGTCGAAGGCCGCGAGCAGCCCGTCGGGACGCCCGGGCCGGGCCACGGCCTGCTGCGTCGCCGTCTCGGCGCGCCGACGGGCGAGCGCCGCCTGGAGGACGAATGCCTCCTCGTAGCGCAGCCGGTCGCGCGCCCGGCGCCAGTCGTCCACCGAGCGCGGCTGGTGGACCTTCACGAGCGCCGTGTGCAGGTCCAGCAGGCCGCGGCGCGCGCGCACCTCCTCCGGCAGGGGGTCGGGGACCTCCTCCGGTCGCAGCGGGTCCAGCACGGTGCGGACGGCGGTGGCGATGCGCCAGCTGGGGATGGCGCCGCTCGCCGGGTAGATCGGGATCGGCCGGCTCGCCTCGTCCAGCGCCTCCACCTCGTCGTCCACGTCGACCCCGAGGATCTTGTAGTCGGGGTGCACGAGCTGGGCGTTGCCGCGATAGCGGCCGACCGTCCCCGTGAACAGCCCGACACGGCCGGGCTGGAGCTTGGCCTCGTGGGGCCGCAGCCGGGAGGAGTGCTTGGCGAAGAAGGTGAGACTCAGGGTCTGGGCGCCGTCCGTCACGATCGCCTCGAGCATCGCGCCCCCGCGGCTGCGCATGCTGCGGACGGTCGCCTGGCGCACGCGGGCCACGACCGTGACGTGCTCGCCGGCCCGGAGCTCGCGCATGTCGGTCAAGGCGCCGGGCTCGGTGTAGCGGCGCGGGTAGTGCCGCAGGAGGTCCCCGATCGTGTGGACGCCCAGCGCCGCGAGCGCGGCGGCCGTCCGCTGCCCGACGGCGCGCGTCAGCGGACGTACGAGGAGGGACGACGGCGTCGCGGCGGGGCTGGTCATCGCACGCTCCTCCCGTTCGACTCCGGTGGCCTCACTCGGCGCCCAGGACCGTCCCGGCCCCGGGCATCCCCGTGGGCAGCACGACCGCCTCGACACCGATCCCGGTCGCGGCCGCGACGACGGCCTCGACCACGTCCTGCGGCGCGTCGGCCGACGGCAGCACGGTCAGGAGCGAGCACGGCTGGGCGAGCAGGCCCCGGGCGAGCGCGGCGGCGTCGTCAGCCTGCACCCCAGGTCCGACATCCGCGGTGCGCACGGACTCCACCGCGGCCAGGACGGCGTCCGCGAGCGCGTCGGCGCCCTGGTCGGGGTCGAGGCTCGCGAGGGTCGCCGCGCCGGAGACCACCTGGGCCTCGCTGAGGTCCGCCACCGAGCGGACGTCGCGGGCGACGGGCGAACGGACGAGCCCCTCCGCCGCGAGGAGCAGGACGGTCGCGGCGCCCGTGTCGTCCACGGCACGTTCGAGCTCCGGGCCCGCGACGTCGCCGGCGGGGACGAGGACGACGACCGCGCCCGCGCGCGCCAGGTCGGCCGTGAGGGCGGGGGCACCGGTGACGGTCACGAGGCCGAGCGTCGGGCGGTGCACGCCGTGCACCCCGGACTGGCTCGCGATGTGCCGGACGCGGATCTGCGTGGCACGCGTCCCGGCCTCCGCCGCGACGGCGACCGCCCGCAGGGGCGTGTCGGTGTGGACATGGGCCTGCCACAGCCCGTCCCCGCCGACGACGGCGACGGAGTCCCCGACCTGCGTCAGCCCGTGCTGCAGCGCGGGGGCGAGCCGCTCGGCGTCGGGCACACGGTCGCCGTTGACGACGTACATGACCTCGAACTCTCCGCCGAGCAGGCCGTCGGCGGCGCAGACGTGGTGCGCGGGCATCGCGGGCACGGGCCGCTCGGGCACGGCCGTGGGGTCCCCGTGCAGGACCTCGGCGAGCGCGTCGAGCACCAGGAGCAGGCCCCACCCGCCCGCGTCGAGGACCCCGGCGACCCGGAGGGCGTCGAGCTGGTTCGCGGTCTGCCAGAGCGCCTGGTAGCCGGCGTCCACGGCCGCGTCGAGCACCGCGGACGTGCTCACGCCGGGGCGGAGCGCCTCGGTGGCGCCGTCGCCCACGGCCCGGGCCACGGTGAGCACCGTGCCCTCCACGGGGTCGGCGACGGCCCCGTAGGCCGCCGTCGTCGCGGTGCGCAGGCCTGCGGCCAGCTCCTCCGGGGCGACGGCGCCGGGCGGCAGGCTGCGCAGGAGCGCCCCGAGGTACTGGCTGATGATGACGCCCGAGTTGCCGCGCGCCCCCACGAGCGCACCCCGGGCGAAGTCGCGGGCCGCCTCCTCCTCACGCGCGCCCGTGCGGACGAGCGTGTCGAGGCCCTCGCGCAGCGTGAGGTAGAGGTTGGTGCCCGTGTCGGAGTCCGCGACCGGGAAGACGTTGAGCTCGTCGAGCTCGCCGCGGTGCCGGTCGAGCGCGCGCACCGCGCTCTCTGCCCAGGCGCGCAGCGCCGCGGCGTCGAGCGTGCCCTCGACGGTCCCCACCACGCCTGCCTCCTGTCTGAGCGTGTCCAGTCTCCCCCGGAGTGCCGGGAGCACCGGGAGTGCCGGGCGTGCCGGGCGTTTGGGTGCACCGCCGACGATCGGCTACCCTATCGAGGTTGTCCGGCGCTGCCGGAGCACCGCGGGGACCGGCGTGCACCGCCGATGCCACCCGCACCCATGAACCTTCGCCCGCGAGTCGGCGTGGCGTGCACGACTGAGGAGAGACACGTGGCTGCCAACTGCGAGATCTGCGGCAAGGGCCCGGGCTTCGGGCACAACATCTCGCACTCCCACCGCCGGACCAAGCGTCGCTGGAACCCCAACATCCAGCGCGTGCGCGCCGTCGTGGCCGGTGCCCCCAAGCGCCTGTACGTCTGCACCTCGTGTCTCAAGGCCGGCAAGGTCCAGCGCCCCGCCTGACGTCATCCGTCGAGAACGCCCGTGGGACTACCCACGGGCGTTCTCCGCGTGTGGGCTCAGGACCTCGCGCAGCGTCGTCGTCGTTGGATTAATCCCGTTCGCGATGGCAGGGTGTCCGTCATGGTTGAGGACACGCTGGACGTTCTGATCCGGGCCGCTGACGTCTCGGACGCCGAACGGATCGCCCGCGTGCACGTGAGCTCGTGGCGCGAGGCGTACGCCGACCTCGTCCCCGGCGAGCACCTGCCCGGTCACGACGCCCAGGCCCGCGCGCGCGACTGGGCGGAGCACCTGACCAACCCGCCGCGCGGGTCGTCGACGTGGGTCGCGACCGAGGGCGAGACGGTGCTCGGCTTCGCAGCCCTGGGGCCCAGCCGGGACGAGGACGCGGACCGCACCACCCTCGAGATCTACGCGATCTACCTCGAGCCCTCCGCGTGGGGCCGCGGCGTCGCCCGTGACCTCATGCGCACCGTGCTGGCGGCCGTGCCCGCCGAGGGCGTCGTCACGCTCTGGGCCCCCGACGGCAACGAACGCGCGCGGCACTTCTACCGCCGCAACGGGTTCCAGCCCGACGGCGTCGAGCGCATCGAGGAGATCGGCGGCCTCCCGCTCAAGGAGATCCGCTACCGTCGCGGCTGACCGCCGCCCGACCTGACCCGGCGTCCGACCCGCGGTGCCCCGTCACGCGACGCCACCAGGGCTCAGGCCCGGAAGTGGTCCCAGCCCGTCGACCCCGACCACGGCTCCCCCGCGACCAGCACGGTCCCGGCGGCGTGGCCGTCCGTCGGCGCGTCGCAGCGCCCGATGGCCCGGAACGGCGCGGGCACCGCACCCGGCGGGAACGTGGCGAGCAGACCGTGGTCCTCGCCTCCCGTGAGCAGCCACGTGGCGACGTCGACGCCGAGGTGCCTGCCGAGGCCGGCCAGCGCGTCGGCGTCGTCCCGGAACGCCTCCGCGGGGTCGTCCAGCTGCACGACGACGTCGCTCGCCCGGGCGAGGCGCCCGGCGTCGCGCAGGAGTCCGTCGGAGACGTCGAGCATCGCGGTCGCGCCCGCCGCGGCCGCGGCGGGCCCGGCCTCCAGCGGGCTGACCGGGCGCAGGTATCCCTCGACGGCGCGAGCACCGGAGGGCGTGTCCGTGGCGCCGAGCGGCCCGCGCGCCGCGAGCAGCGCGTACCCGGCCGCGGACCAGCCCCGCACGCCCGCGTGGGCGACGACGTCCCCCGCCTGCGCGCCCGATCGCGTGACGGCCGCGTGCCCGCCCAGGTCGCCGAGCGCGGTGACGGACACGACCACCTGCTCCCCGCCCGACAGGTCACCGCCGACGACGCCCGTCCCTTCCGGGCATGCCGCTGCGAGGCCGCGCGCGAAGTCCGTCACCCAGGTCACCTGGAGCGTCGGCGGGGCCGCCAGCGCGACGACGAGGCCCGTCGGGCGCGCCCCCATGGCAGCCACGTCGGCGAGGTTCTGCACGGCTGCGCGCCACCCGACGTCGTACCCGCCCGCCCAGTCCAGCCGGAAGTGCCGGCCCTCGACCAGGACGTCCGTCGTCACCACGACACGGCCGTCCGCCGCGCGCAGCACCGCCGCGTCGTCGCCCGGCCCCAGGAGCGTGTCCCGCCCGGCCGGGAGCAGCGGGAAGAGGCGGGCCAGCAGCCGGTCCTCGCCGAGGTCCGCGATCGTCTCCACGACCGCCACCGTACCGGCGGGCTACCGGCGGGCTACGGTGGGGCCGTGCCCAGGACCGCGACCAGGACGGCGCCCGGGACCGTGCCCGGCGCCAGACTCGCCATCGCCGTCGGCATCGCCCTGCTGGCCTCCGCGTGCTCCTCCCCCCTCACGGTCCCCGCTGCGCCGCACGCCGCGGACCCTCGGTGCGCGGAGATCGTCCTGGCGCTCCCCGACGACCTCGACGGCATGCCTCGCATCGGGACCGGGAGCCAGGCGACAGTCGCGTGGGGTGACCGTGACGCGCCCGTCGTCCTGCGCTGCGGGGTGGAGGTCCCGCCGCCGACGACGGACCCGTGCGTGACCGTGGACGACGGCCTCGTGTCGGTGGACTGGCTGGCCGTCGAGGCCGCACCCGAGGCACCCGGCCCGGACGACCCGGCCGCAGGGGACTGGACCTTCACGACGTTCGGCCGGGAGCCGGCGGTCGAGGTCCTCGTCCCCGCGGAGGTCGCGGCCACCCGCTCGACGTCGTTCCTCGTCGATCTCGGGCCTGCGATGGCGCGGGTCGAGCAGACGCGCGCCTGCCAGTAGCTGTGCCGGGGCTGTGCCGGTAGCTGAGCCGGTGACTGTGCCAGAAGCCGTGCCAGAACCTGAGCCCGTAGCCGTGCCGGGCGCCCTGAGGCGACCGGCGGAGCCCTAGGATCGCCAGGAAGGAGGAGGTCCACCGTGAACCAGCTGGAGCGCGTCGCCGTCATCGCCGGAGGCCTGTCGAACGAGCGTGAGGTGTCCGTCCGATCGGGACGTCGCGCCCTGTACGCCCTCGCCGAGGCCGGCGTGGACGCCGTCCTGTACGACGCCGACGAGGCCCTCCTCACCCGGCTCGCCGAGGACCGCGTCGACGCCGCCTACATCGCCGTGCACGGCGCGAGCGGCGAGGACGGCTCCTTGCAGACCGCCCTCGAGCTGCTCGGCATCCCCTACGTGGGGCCGAAGCCGGGCGCGTGCCACCTCGCCTGGGACAAGGTGGTCGCGAAGAAGCTGATGAGCGCCGCCGGTCTGGCCACCCCGGAGTGGGTCGCCGTGTCCGCACGGTCCTTCCGGGAGCTCGCACCCACGCGCATCGTGGACGCCATCGCGCACAAGCTCGGCATGCCGCTCGTCGTGAAGCCCGCGACCAGCGGGTCCACGCTCGGCATGAGCCTCGTCGAGCGCGCCGAGGACCTGCCCGCCGCCCTCGTGCGCTGCTTCACCTACGGCAGCCTCGCGCTCATCGAGCGCTACGTGGACGGCCTGACGATCGAGACGGTCGTCATCGAGGAGTTCGGCTCCCCGATCGCACTCCCGCCGGCGGCCTTCACCAACCCGGGCACGTCGCCGTTCAGCTTCGAGGCGCGCTACAGCGCAGACCTCATCACGATCGCCCTGCCCGCACCGCTTCCCTTCGACGCGCTGGAGGCGACGGCAGCCGCCGCGATCACGACCCACCAGGTGCTGGGCCTGCGCGACATGTCGCGCACGGACGCGATCGTGGACGCCGACGGGACGCCGTGGTTCCTCGAATCGGCGATCTCCCCCGGCCTCACCGAGACCTCGGTGCTCCCGATGGCTGCCGCGGAGGCGGGCCGGCCGCTCGGGACGCTCCTGGCCGGCCTGCTCAGGGCCGCGGTCGCGCGCGGCGCCTGAGTCCGCTCACGACGGGCGTCACGCACCGCACCCGGTGCCCGTGACGACGACCGAGCCCTGCCCTGACACCGGATCGGCTCCGCGGTCACCCGCGGACCCCGCCACCGGTCAGCCGCGCGGGCCCTCGAGCCCGGTGAGCTTCGCGGCGATGCCCCCGGCCGCCCGGAGCGCGGCGCCGGAGCCGTGCCCGGCGGGCGTCGCGGGGAGGCCGATGCGGCGCGCCTCGGCAAGCGCGTCGGTGAGCACCTGCGCGGCGGAGTGCCTCGGGGCCCACAGGTAGAGCGACAGGGCGCCCGGCACCGAGTTGACCTCGTTGACGAAGACCTCCTGCGTCGCCGGGTCGTACAGGAAGTCCACCCGCGCGATGCCGGTCAGGCCGGTCACGGCGGCGACGCGCCGGGCCAGGGACGTGATCTGCTCGGTGACCTCGTCGGGGATCTGCGCCGGCAGCTCGCGGGGCGCGCTCTGCATGCCCGCGTCCTCGCCGGGCTTCTGACCCAGGTACTTGTCGGCGTAGGACAGCACGCCGCCCTCGCCCGCCCGCAGCGGGCGCTCGACGTCGGACACCTCGAGCTGCGGCGACGTGCGGAAGGAGACGTTGAGGTCCACGAGGTCGCGCCGGTAAGGCTCGACGACGGCGCCGGCGCGCAGGTGCACGCTCGCACGCGCCACGGCGCGTGCGGCCGCGACGTCGTCGACGATCTCGATGCCGATGGAGGATCCACCGAAGCGCGGCTTGACGATGTAGGGGCCCGCGAAGGTGGGCTCGGCGTCGGGCTCGAGCGCGACGCGCGGCAGGCTCGGGATGCCCGCGGTGAGCATGAGCCCACCGAACGCGAGCTTGTCCATGCCGACGGCGGACGCGTAGAGGGTCGACCCGGTCGTGGGGATGCCCAGGAGGCCGAACAGGCCGACGAACCCGCCGCCCTCGCCCAGCCCGCCGTGCAGGCAGCTGAGCGCGGCGTCGATCTCGAGGCGCTCGGCGCGCAGACGGCCCTTGACGAACAGACCGGGGTCCGCACCGACGCGCACCTCGACCGGCTTGGCCGACGACGGCGCACCCTCGAGGTAGTCCTTCGCCTCCGTGCCCGAGGGCACCAGGAACCAGCCACCCGTGGGCGCCCAGTACAGCGAGGTCACCTGCTGACCGGCACGGGTGAGCACCCGCTCCGCCTGCAGACCGGTCAGGATCGAGATCTCGTGCTCCGGGGAAGGCCCCCCGAACACGACGGCCCAGCGCTCGGTCATCATCACCTCATCGGTCGGGAGGACGCGCCGGCGGGGGCGCCGGGCGCATGCGGATCCTCAGCGACGGATCACGGGTAGTGGTCCGGAAGATCGTTCTCGTAGAGTACGACGCCGCGCTCGCCGGCGACGGACGTGGCCAGCGTGACGGCGGGCTCGCGGCGGTCGGCGGTGTCGGCCGAGCCACCCGCGCGAGCGGCGCCCTCGAGCAGCGCGGCACGGTTGGTGCGCCCGACGACGACGAGCCGCGCTCCGGCACGCACGACCGCCTCCGCGAACGCCGCGTTGCGCTCGTGCTGGACCGGGCCCAGCTCGACGATGCCGGGCGTGACGACCACGAGGGGACCGCCGCGCTCGGCTGCGAGGTCCGCCGCCTCGCGCAGCGCGGCGAGCGCGCCGATCGGGTTCGCGTTGTAGGTGTCGTCGACGACGGCGACTCCGGCGCCGGCGTGCACCTCGGCGCGGTGGGCGGCGCGGGGCAGCCCGTGCAGCCGCAGGCTCGCCGGCGGCACGTCGAGCGCAAGGGCGACGCCGACCGCGACCGCCACGTTGACCGCGTGCGGAACCTCGTCGACGTCGAGCCGCTCCTGGCCGTCCGGTGTGCGCACGACGGCGACGCGCGCCGCGAGATCGACGACGACGTCGGCGCGTTCCGCAGCCGGCGAGCCGGGCTCGACCGAGCAGGTGACCACGCGACGGCCCTGCGCGCTCAGGCGCTGCGCCAGGTCGGCCAGCAGGGGGTCGTCGATCGGCAGTACGGACGCGGCGGCGCGCTCGGTGATCTCGGACTTGGCGGCGAGGATGTTCTCCCGCGTCCGCATGCGCTCGAGGTGCGCCTCGCCGATCGTGGTGATGACGGCGACGTCGGGCGGGAAGAGCTCGCACAGCTCGCGGATCTCGCCGGGGCCGAAGGTGCCCATCTCGGCGACGAAGACCTCCGTGCCGTCGACCAGGTGGTCGTTGACGGCGCGCGAGAGGCCCAGGCGGTTGTTGAACGAGGCGGGCGACGCGACGACGGACCGGCTGCCCGACAGCGCGTGCGCGACATAGCCCTTGGTCGACGTCTTGCCGTAGGAGCCCGTCACGGCCACGACCTGCGGGCGGACGCGCGCGAGGCGCCGCTGCGCCTTGACCACGAAGGGCCGGGAGAGGCGCCGCTCGACGACGTCGGCCACCGCGAGGGCCGCGTCCAGCGACAGGGGCACGGTCACGGCGACCAGGGCGGTCGCACCCGGGCCCAGGACGAGCCACAGGGCGGCCCCGACCAGCACGACGAGCACGGCCCAGCCGACGACGAGACGCTTCAGCCGGGCGGTCCACGCCAGCTGTGACGTGCGGCCCCGGACCGACAGGCCCCGCGGCAGGACGGCTGCCAGGACCGCCGCGAGCGCGCCGAGGGTGGTGAGCGCCGTCCAGACGCCGCCGTCCGCCACGCGCGCGAGCGCGGCCGCGACGGCGAGCAGCACCGCGACGCCCCATCCGGCGGCGTCCAGCCGGGACCGCGACAGCCACAGGCGCGCGATCACGCCGACGCGCCCGGGCACGTAGTGCTCCCGCTGGGCGACCCGCAGCCAGCGCAGCGCCGACACCACGGTGGCGACGAGGACGAGCGCCGCGACGAGCCAGCCGGTCACTGCGTGCATCCCAGGACCTCGACGAGGCGCACCCGGACGGCGTCGGCCACGGGGCCCTCCAGGAGGTGCCCGGCGCCCGGGACCACGGTCACGTCGACACCCAGCGCCTCGGCGGCCAGGCGCGCGCCCGCGAGCGGTGCCGCGTCGTCGTCCTCCCCCCACACGAGGTGCACGGGAATGCCCGACGCCGCGATCGTCGCCAGGTCCTCGCGGTAGTCCTCCCCCACGACCCTCACGAGCACGCCGCGCATGACGCCCTGCGCGGCCCGGTAGTCCGCCGAGCCGGCGTTGCGCCGCAGACGGTCGACGACGGACTGCGGGACGAGGTGCGCCGCACGCAGGTGCTTCGCGACGCGGAGCGAGAGCGCGGGCTTCGGGGCGGCGGTGGCGCGCACGAGCGGCACGCCGGTGAGCACGAGCGCGGAGACGAGCTCCGGGTGCGTGGCCGCGAGGCGCACGGCGACGCGCCCACCGAAGGAGTGCGCGACGACGACGTACGGACCGCCGCCGGCGATCCCGGGGACGAGGTGCGCGGCGTACTCGGCGCTTCCCCACACCTCGGGCGGCTCGGCCGTCGAGCCGAAGCCCGGCAGGTGGACCGCGAGGCCGTCGTAGCCGGCGAGCACCGGCGCGAAGTCCGTACCCGACCGGCCCCAGCCGTGCAGGGCCAGGACCCGCGGCGCACCGTCGCCGATGCGGTCCGCGAGAACGTCACCCTCGAGGACCGTCAGCACGCGGACGAGGTTAGCACCGGGCACCCCACCCAGCCCGACCGGCGACCCTCGGACGGGCCAGCCCGCCCACGGCGGCCGTGGCTACGCTGCCGGGATGACCGACGACCTGGCACCGGCCACCCGCGCCGTCACCGCAGGACGGCCGGAGCGCGTCCCCGGCGCACCCGTGAACCCCCGGATCGAGCTCAGCTCGACCTTCGTCTCCACGGGCGTCCCGCAGCCAGACGTCGCGATGTACGGACGCTACGACGCGCCCACCTGGCACCCGTTCGAGGAGGCGCTCGCGGCCCTCGAGGGCGCGCAGCTTCCGGCGCTGGTCCTCGCCTCCGGCATGGCGGCCGTCGACGCGGTCTTCTCGCTCGTGCCCCCGGGCGGCCGGGTGGTGCTGGCCCGCCACTCCTACCAGGTCACCCTGGTGCTCGCGGCCGAGCTCAGCCGGCGCACGGGCCTCCAGGTCGAGCTCGTCGACATCGCGGACACGGACGCCGTCCGGGCGGCCCTGCCCGGCGCGGACCTGCTGTGGGCGGAGTCGCCGACCAACCCGATGCTCGAGGTCGCCGACCTGCCCGCGCTGTGCGCGGCGGCGCGCGAGGCCGGCGTGCTCGTCGCCGTCGACAACACGTTCGCGACGCCGCTCGGCCAGCAACCGCTCCGGCTCGGCGCCCACGTCGTGGTGCACTCGGTGACGAAGTACCTCGCCGGCCACTCCGACGTCGTCCTCGGCGCGGTCGTCACGGACGACCCCGGGCTGCGCGCGCAGGTGGCCGGCTACCGGACGACGCACGGCGCGATCGCCGGGCCGCTCGAGGTCTGGCTGGCCCTGCGCGGGCTGCGCACCCTCGCCCTGCGCGTCGAGCGCGCCCAGGCCAACGCGGCCGTGCTCGCCGAGCGCCTCGCAGCCCACCCGGCCGTCACCGAGGTCCGCTTCCCCGGCCTGCCGACCGATCCGGGGCACGCCCGCGCGGCCGCCCAGCTGAGCGGCTTCGGTTCGATCCTCGGCATCCGGGTGGGCACGGCCGCACGGGCCGACGCCGTCGTGGACGAGGTGCGCCTGTGGGTGCCCGCGACGAGCCTCGGCGGCGTCGAGAGCATGCTCGAGCGCCGGCGTCGCTTCACGACGGAGTCCGTCACCGTGCCCGAGGACCTGCTGCGCCTGTCCGTCGGCATCGAGGACGTCGAGGACCTGTGGCGCGACCTGGCGGGCGCGCTCGACGCCGTCAGCGGTGGCGCCCGCCCGTGACGCCCTCCGCCTTGTGCGGCCGCGCCAGCAGGAGATGAGCCATCTGCTCCACCGGCAGCCCGTGGTGCAGGACGGCGCCCACTGCCGCGGTGATCGGCATCTCGACACCGACGGTCGCGGCGAGCTCGAGGACCGAGGCGGACGTCTTGACACCCTCCGCCGTGCCGCCCGTGGCGCGGATCGCGTCCTCGAGCGACATCCCCCGGCCCATGTGCTCACCGAGCGTGTGGTTGCGGGACAGCGGCGACATGCACGTGGCCACCAGGTCGCCCATGCCGGCGAGCCCGGCGAACGTCTCCGCGTCCGCACCGAGCGCGAGGCCGAGGCGCGTGATCTCCACGAGGCCGCGCGTGACGACGGTGGCGCTCGTGTTGGTCCCGTAGCCGTTGCCCTGCGCGATGCCGACCGCGAGCGCGATGACGTTCTTCACCGCACCGCACAGCTCGACGCCGACGACGTCGGTGTTCGTGTAGGGCCGGAAGTACGACGTCGCGCAAGCCCGTGCGACGTGCACGGCCGTGGGCTCGTGACGCGACGCGACGACCGTGGCGGCGGGCTGGCGGGTCGCGATCTCGCGCGCCAGGTTGGGCCCGGAGATGACGGCGATGCGGTCGTCACCCAGGCCCAGGGCCTCCGCGACGACCTGGCTCATGCGGCGGTGCGTGCCGAGCTCGACGCCCTTCATGAGCGACACCGCGACCGCGTTCGGCTCGAGCAGCCCGGCGAGCGGCTCCAGCGCCGAGCCTGCGACCTGCGCGGGGATCGCGATGGCGACCACGTCCGCGCCCTCGAGGGCCGCCGCGGCGTCGGTCGTGGCGCGCACGCCCGGCGGCAGGACGATGTCCGGCAGGAACGTGCTGTTCGTGTGCTGCGTGGTGATCTCGTCGCAGACGTCGTCGGAGATGCCCCAGAGCGTCACCTCGCGTCCGGCGTCGGCGAGCACCGCCGCGAACGTGGTACCCCAGGCACCTGTGCCCAGGACTGCGGCCCGCGTCATGCTGCACCTCCGTCGTCGGACGCCGTCCGCCGTGCCACGTGGCGCTCGGCGGGTGCCTGCTGGCCGCGGATGCCCTCGAGGATCACCGTGATGGCGTCCATCACGCGATCCGTGGCCTCCCGCAGGACGGCCGCGTCGGCCGGGCGGTCGTAGAGGTCCGACAGGTCGACGGGCGGACCCGCGACCACCGAGACCTTCTTGCGTGGGAAGGGCTTGAGGACCTTCGAGTACCGGCCCAGTACGCGGTGGGCACCCCACTGCGCGATCGGGACGACGGGCGCCCGGGTCGCGAGTGCGAGGCGTGCGACGCCCGTCTTCGCGACCATCGGCCACAGGTCCGGGTCCCGCGTCAGCGTGCCCTCGGGAAAGATCGCGACGACCTCGCCGGCCTCGAGCGCGGCGACGGCGTTGCGCAGCGAGTCGCCCGCGCGCGAGGTGTTGCGGTGCACGGGCACCTGGCCGGTCGCCCGGAGGATCCGGCCCAGGACCGGCACGGTGAACAGCGAGGACTTCGCGAGGATGCGCGGCGCGATGCCGTGGTCGTACAGGTAGTGCGCGAAGGTCAGCGGGTCCAGGTTCGTCACGTGGTTGCCCGCGGCGATGAACCCCGTGCCCTGCGGGAGGTGCTCGGCACCGCGCCAGTCGGTCGTCGTCATCGCGCGGAGCGTGGGACGCACGATGCGCGCGACGTTGCGGTACGCACGGCTCGCGTTCTGGGGGTGGGGCACGGGAGCCGATGCTACCCGCGCTCAGTCCCGGTCGAACTCCGCGCCCAGGGCCGTCAGCTTCTCGCGGAAGTGCTCGTAGCCGCGGTCGATGAGGTCGATGCCGGTCACGCGCGAGGTGCCCTTCGCGGCGAGCGCCGCGATGAGGTGGGAGAACCCGCCGCGCAGGTCCGGGACCACGATGTCCGCGGCCGCGAGCGGCGTCGGGCCCGAGACCACGGCCGAGTGGTAGAAGTTGCGCTGCCCGAAGCGGCACGGGTGGCCGCCGAGGCACTCGCGGTACACCTGGATCGTGGCGCCCATGCCCCGCAGCGCGTCGGTGAAGCCGAAGCGGTTCTCATACACCGTCTCGTGGACGATGGACAGGCCGGACGCCTGCGTGAGGGCGACGACGAGCGGCTGCTGCCAGTCCGTCATGAAGCCCGGGTGCACGTCGGTCTCGAGGACGATGGGGCGCAGGTCCTCGCCCGGGTGGAAGAACCGGATGCCCGTGTCGTGGATCTCGAAACCGCCGCCGACCTTGCGGTAGGTGTTGAGGAAGGCCGTCATCTCCGGCTGCGTCGCACCGAGCACGTTGATGTCGCCGCGCGTGGCGAGCGCGGCCGAGGCCCACGACGCCGCCTCGATGCGGTCGGGCAGGGCGGTGTGCCGGAAGCCCACGAGCCGGTCGACGCCCTCGATGCGGATCACGCGGTCGGTGTCGACCGCGATGATCGCGCCCATCTTCTGCAGGACGTTGATGAGGTCCATGATCTCGGGCTCGATGGCGGCGCCGGCGAGCTCGGTCACGCCCTCCGCGCGCACGGCGGTCAGGAGCAGCTGCTCGGTCGCGCCGACGCTCGGGTACGGTAGGGCGATCTTGGTGCCCTGCAGGCGGCGCGGTGCAGTGATGCGGATGCCGTTCTCGCGCTTGTCCACGACGGCACCGAACTGCCGCAGGATGTCGAGGTGGAAGTTGATCGGCCGGTCGCCGATCCGGCAGCCGCCCAGGTCCGGGATGAACGCCTCGCCCAGCCGGTGCAGCAGCGGGCCGCAGAACAGGATGGGGATGCGGCTGGACCCGGCGTGCGCGTCGATGTCCGCGACGTGCGCGCTCTCCACGTCCGTGGGGTCGAGGTCGATCGTGCCGCCGGCCTCGTCCTGGACCACGCGGACGCCGTGGAGCTCGAGGAGCCCGCGCACGACGCCCACGTCGCGGATCTCCGGGACGTTGCGCAGCTGGCTCGGGCTGTCCCCGAGCAGGGCCGCGACCATCGCCTTGGAGACGAAGTTCTTGGCCCCTCGGACGGTGATCTCACCGCGAAGAGGTGCACCACCGTGGATCTCCATGACGTCGCGCATGGGCCCCATCGTCGCTCACATCACGCCCGCCCGTCACACCGGGCCACGCCGCGACATCGATCCCCTGCGGCCGGCGGGGGGCCGACGCAGCACCGTGGCGCGCGCGATGCGGTTCATCGACTCCCGGCGGGACCGCGCCGCGGCGCCGCCGGAGCGACTGGTGCCCACTGCGCAGCAGGGGCCGCCGCCGGTCGGGTGACACGGCGGCAGCCCCTGCGTGAGGTGCTCGGGTGTGCGCTCAGGCGCGGTGCCGGCCCCGGCCGATCTCGACGGGCACGGCGACGGGCCGCGCGGCGACGACGGGCACGGGCGGGAGGTGCTTGGCGGGGAGGGTCTTCGGGCGCCACGACGCCCGGTGCTCCTCGAACTCCGTGATGTCGGCCTCGTGCTGCAGCGTGAGGCCGATGTCGTCGAGGCCCTCCATGAGGCGCCAACGCGTGTAGTCGTCCACGTGGATGGGGACGACGACGTCCTGGCAGCGCGCCTGGCGGTTGACCAGGTCGACCGTCACCTCGGTGCCGGGGTGGGACTCGAGGAGCTTCCAGAGCAGCTCGATGTCCTCCTGGGCGACCTGCGCCGCGAGCAGGCCCTGCTTGCCGGAGTTGCCGCGGAAGATGTCGGCGAAGCGCGAGGACAGGACGGCCTTGAAGCCGTAGTCCTTGAGCGCCCACACGGCGTGTTCACGCGACGAGCCGGTGCCGAAGTCGGGGCCGGCGACGAGGACGGACCCGGTCGAGTACGCGTCCTGGTTGAGCACGAACTCGGGGTCGCCGCGCCACGCCGCGAAGAGGCCGTCCTCGAAGCCCGTGCGGGACACGCGCTTGAGGTACACGGCGGGGATGATCTGGTCGGTGTCGACGTTGCTGCGCCGCAGCGGGACCCCGACGCCGGTGTGTTGGGTGAACTTCTCCATGGGTCGACTCCTCAGACCAGAACGTCGGCGACGGGGGCGAGCGGGCTGCCGTCGGGGGCGTCGACGATCCCGAGGTCGCCGACCGAGGACAGGGTGCCCCGCACGGCGGTCGCGGCGGCGACCAGGGGCGAGACGAGGTGAGTGCGGCCGCCCTTGCCCTGACGACCCTCGAAGTTGCGGTTCGACGTCGACGCCGCCCGCTCCCCCGGTGCCAGCTGGTCGGGGTTCATACCGAGGCACATCGAGCAGCCGGCGTTGCGCCACTCGGCGCCGAACTCGAGGAAGATCCGGTCCAGTCCCTCGGCCTCCGCCTGCAGGCGCACGCGCGCCGACGACGGGACCACGAGGACCCGCACGTTCTCGGCCTTGGTGCGGCCCTTGAGCACCTTCGCGACCTGGCGGAGGTCCTCGATGCGGCCGTTGGTGCACGAGCCGATGAAGACCGTGTCGACGCGGATGTCCCGCAGCGGGGTGCCGGGCTCGAGGCCCATGTACTCGAGCGCACGCTCGGCGGCGATGCGCTCGGTCTCGTCCGCGATCTGCGCCGGCACCGGGACGCTCGCCGAGAGCGGCAGGCCCTGCCCTGGGTTCGTGCCCCACGTGACGAAGGGGTGGATGTCCGCGGCGTCGAGGACGACCTCGGCGTCGAAGACCGCGTCGTCGTCCGTCCGGAGGGTGCTCCAGTACTCGACGGCCGCGTCCCAGTCCGCCCCCTCGGGCGCGTGCGGGCGGCCCTGGAGGTAGTCGAACGTCGTCTGGTCGGGCGCGATCATGCCCGCGCGGGCGCCGGCCTCGATCGACATGTTGCAGACCGTCATACGGCCTTCCATGTCCAGCGAGCGGATGGCCGAGCCGGCGTATTCGATGACATGGCCCGTGCCGCCCGCGAAGCCGAGACGCGCCATGATGGCCAGCGCCACATCCTTGCCCGAGACGCCTGGCTTGAGCTCGCCGTCGACCGTCACCCGCATGGACTTCGGCTTGCGCTGGAGCAGACACTGGGTGGCCAGGACGTGCCCGACCTCCGAGGTGCCGATGCCGAAGGCCAGGGCCCCGAAAGCGCCGTGGGTGGCGGTGTGGCTATCGCCGCAGACGACCGTCATGCCCGGCTGGGTCAGACCCATTTCCGGACCCATGACATGGACCACGCCGCGCTGGTCGGAATCCCAGCCGGCCAGCGACACGCCGTGGCGGGCGCAGTTGCGCTCAAGCGTCTCGACCTGAGCCCTGGAGGCCGGGGTCGCATAGGGC
>JAEYXM010000055.1 GCA_023428465.1 Actinomycetes bacterium | reverse complement strand
GACGAGAAGATCGCCGAGGCGCGCCGCGACAAGGAGTCCGCGATCGACGAGCAGGACTTCGAGAAGGCCGCGCGCCTGCGCGACACCGAGAAGCAGCTCACGCAGCAGCGCATCGAGAAGGAGAGGGCCTGGAAGTCGGGCGACCTCGACTCGGTCGCCGAGGTCGACGAGGAGCTCATCGCCGAGGTGCTGGCCCTGTCCACCGGTATCCCGGTGTTCAAGCTCACCGAGGAGGAGTCCAGCCGGCTGCTGCGCATGGAGGACGAGCTGCACAAGCGCGTCGTCGGGCAGGCGGAGGCCGTCAAGGCGCTCTCGCAGGCCATCCGTCGCACGCGCGCGGGCCTCAAGGACCCCAAGCGCCCGGGTGGGTCGTTCATCTTCGCCGGCCCGACCGGCGTCGGGAAGACCGAGCTCGCCAAGGCGCTCGCGGAGTTCCTGTTCGGCGACGAGGACGCGCTCATCCAGCTCGACATGAGTGAGTTCTCCGAGAAGCACACGGTCTCGCGGCTGTTCGGCTCGCCCCCCGGCTACGTCGGCTACGACGAGGGCGGCCAGCTCACCGAGAAGGTGCGGCGCAAGCCGTTCTCGGTGGTCCTCTTCGACGAGGTCGAGAAGGCGCACGCGGACATCTTCAACTCGCTGCTGCAGATCCTGGAGGACGGTCGCCTGACCGACGCCCAGGGCCGCGTCGTCGACTTCAAGAACACCGTGATCATCATGACGACGAACCTCGGCACGCGGGACATCGCCAAGGGCCTGCAGACCGGCTTCCAGGCCGGCGGCGACCTGTCGACGTCCTACGAGCGGATGAAGGCGAAGGTCGGCGACGAGCTCAAGCAGCAGTTCCGCCCCGAGTTCCTCAACCGCGTCGACGACGTCGTCGTCTTCCCGCAGCTGTCGCAGGACGAGATCATCCAGATCGTCGACCTGATGATCGCCAAGGTCACCGGTCGGCTCAAGGCGAAGGGCATGGGCCTCGAGCTCACGCCCGCCGCCAAGCAGCTGCTCGCCGAGAAGGGCTACGACCCGGTCCTCGGCGCCCGGCCGCTGCGCCGCGCGATCCAGCGGGAGATCGAGGACGCCCTGTCCGAGAAGATCCTCTTCGGCGAGCTGCGGGCCGGCCAGACGGTCGTGGTCGACGCGCAGGGCGAGGGTCTGCTCGGCGAGTTCCACTTCAGCGCGACTGGCGGTGACGCCGCCGACGGCGCGGACGCGCCCGAGCCCGTCGCCGTCTCGGCCATGCCGCCGCTGACGACGACGGAGGAGAGCTCCGAGTCCTGACGCTCGGCAGGTGACGTGAAGCGGCCCCGGACCGAATGGTCCGGGGCCGCTTCGTCAGTGCAGGCGTTCGACGCGGTCCGCCTGAGGGCCGCGGTCGCTGAGGCGGACCGCGTAACGGACGCGGTCGCCTTCCTGGAGCGGCTCGCCGCCGCTCACGACCGACACGTGCACGAACAGGTCGTCGCCGCCCCCGTCCGGGCGGATGAAGCCGAAGCCGCGGTCGGCGTCGTACCGCGCGACGACGCCGTCGCCCCCACGCGCCGAACCGCCACGGGAGGAGCCACCCCGAGGGGCAGAACCGCGGTCGAAGCCCCGGTCGGGGCGGCCGTAGCCGGAGCCCCCGCGCGACCGCTCCGGGCGGCCGCGGTCCGAGGACCCGGCGGACCGGCGTCGGGCCGGGTCGCCGACCAGGCGGACGTCGCGGGCTTGGGGACCGCGATCGCCGGGCACGACCTCGAAGGTGACGCGGTCGCCGTCGGACAGCTCGCGCAGGCCACCGCCGAGCGCGCGGGCGTGGACGAAGACGTCCTCGGCGCCGTCGTCGGGGGAGATGAAGCCGAAGCCCTTGTCGGCGTCGAAGAAGGTGACGGTGCCGTCGGCCCCGTCGGCGTCGGCGCCCGCGGAGGCGCGGCCCGACCCGGGCGCCGCGGCGAGCGGCAGGACGTGGTCGGCCTGCGGTCCCTTCTCGCCGGGGACGACGAGGAACGCCACGCGCTGGTCGTCGTGCAGGACGCCGCCGCCGACGATCGCCGAGCTGTGCACGAAGATCTGGGCGCTCCCGTCCTCCGGGCTGAGGAACCCGTAGCCCTTGGCAGGCTCGTACCAGGCGACCGTGCCGAGGACGCCGAGCGTCGCGTCGGCCGCCACGTCGCCGGTCACCCGGACGTCGCGGGCCTGTGGGCCGCGGTCGCCCTCGCCGATCTCGAACTCGACCGACTGGCCCTCCCGGAGCGCCGTGGGCCCGTCACCGCCGAGGATCTCCGACGCGTGCACGAACAGGTCGTCGCCGCCGTCCGCGAGCGCGAGGAAGCCGAACCCCCTCTCGGTGTCGAACCAGCGGACTGTTCCCTCGGGCACGGCGACTCCTTCTCGATGCGTGGACGTGCGGACTGCGGGTACCAGTGTCTCCCGGTGGTGGGGGGCGGCGCCGGTCCGTGTCGGTGGTGGGTGAGATGCTCCCGATATGTCCAGTTCCCGCGCCTCGGTGGTCGACGGCCCGCCGATGGCCGGCGGCCCGCCGATGGCCGGCGGCCCGCCGGTGATCGGCGTCGTGTCGGACGCCGAGCTCCTGGTGGTCCTGCGCCCGCACGTCGTGGCCGGCCTGGACGACGACGCGCTGCTGGAGGCGCTCGCCGACGCCGAGGCGGCGGGCCGCCGGGTCGACGCCATCCGCGCCGCGGTGGCCGCCGAGGTCGCCGAGCGGTCACGCCGGGAGCTGGGTCCTGAGCGGTTGTGCGCGCGACGCGGGTGCCGGACGCCGGTCGAGCTGGTGCAGCGCGTGACCGGGGTCTCGGGGGCCTCCGCGAGCCGGCGGATCCGCCTGGGGGCGGCGACGCGGGCGCGCACGGAGCTGACGGGGCAGACCCGGCCTGCGCGCTTCCCGGCGCTGGCGTGGGCGTTGGAGGAGGGCGTGCTCGGGGTCGACGCGGCGGCTGCCGTCGTCGACACGTTGAGCCCGGCTGCTCGCGTCGCCGGGACGGAGGCCGTGGAGGTGGCAGAGCGCTCGATCGTCGACGGCGCCGCGGGTCCGACGGCGGAGGCGTCGCCGCTCTGGGACGCGGACGCGGTGCGGGTGCAGGCGCTCGCCTGGCGCGCGGCACTCGACCCGGACGGCACGGTGCCGTCGGAGCTCGACGTCGAGCGCCGGTTCCTGACGCTGGGTGCGCCCAGCCACGGGCTGGTGCGGCTGCGCGGACTGGTGCTGCCGGAGGTCGCGGCCGCGCTCGAGAGGTACGCGGACGCCTGGACGGATCCTCGGTCGGCGCCGCTGCCGCCCGCGGGTGGAGACGGTGGCGGTGGGACGGGTGTCGGTGTCGGTGGAGGCGCCGAGGAGCCGGGGGTCGAGGCAGCCCGGTCCGCGCCGTCCGCGCCGTCCGACCGACGTTCCCGCGCGCAGCGTCTCCACGACGTCCTGGCGACTGCGGTGAGCGTCGCGGCGCGCGCGGCCGCCGCGCCGAGCGTCGCGGGAAACCCGGCGACCTTGGTCGTCACGGTCCGCGCGGAGGACCTCGCCGGAGGCCGGGGTGTGGCGTGGGCGCACGGCCGGCCGGTCGGCGTCGGGGCCGCGGCGCACGTCGGGTGCGCCGGCGCAGTGGAGACGGTGGTCCTGGGCCGCGGTGGCCGCGTCGCGGGGCTCGGCTCGCGCGAGCGGTGCTTCACCGGGCAGCAGCGGCGGGCGATCGCCGTGCGTGACGGGACCTGCGTGATTCCCGGGTGCCACGTGCCCGCGGGGTGGTGCGAGGTGCACCACGTCGTCCCGCACGCCACGGACCCGGACGGCACGCACACGGACAACGGCGTGCTCCTGTGCTGGTACCACCACCGGACCCTGGACACGTCGGGGTGGGAGGTCCGCATGCGCGACGGCACGCCCGAGGTCCGAGCGCCGCGGTGGATCGACCCGCGCCGACTGTGGCAGCGGGTGGTCCCAGGTGTGGCCGCCGGCCGTCACGGGTCGACGTAGCGCGCCCACCCGCGGATGCCGCGGCGCCCACC
>JAEYXM010000022.1 GCA_023428465.1 Actinomycetes bacterium | reverse complement strand
AGGGCGGCACCCTGGCCGGGGAAGACGTCCGGCACCCAGGAGTCCCGGTCCGTGATCCCCCAGATGGGCACGCCCTGGCAGCGGGCGACGGCCTGGCAGATGTCGAACACCCGCTCGTAGTCGCGGGCCTGCTGGGCGAGGTTCGCCGAGGTGGCCGGGACGTTCATCCGGATGTCGAGCTCGGGGACGCGCACGTCGACGCCCAGGTCGGCGAACCGCTGCAGGTTCTGCTGCATGTCCCCTGGCACCTGGCCGACGATGAGGTGCGCCTGGAAGCCCACGCAGTCGATGGGCACGCCGCGGGCCTTGAAGTCGCGGACGAGGTTGTAGATCGCCGTGCTCTTGGCGTTGATCCCGTCGGTCGAGTAGTCGTTGATGCACAGCTTGGCGCCGGGGTCGGCGGCGCGGGCGGCCCGGAATGCCTCCTCGATGTAGGAGTTGCCGATCCGCTGCTGGAAGACCGACTGCCGGCGGGAGCCGTTGTCCTCGAAGGCCTCGTTGACGACGTCCCACGCCTCGACCCGGCCGGCGTACCGGCCCGCGACCTGGGTGATGTGGTTGCGCATGGCCGAGAGCAGCTGCGTGCCGCCCAGGTTCTGCGCCCAGCCGGGAAGCTGGTTGTGCCAGACGAGCGTGTGCCCGTACAGGCCCTTGTCGGACGACTCGGCGTAGGCCGCGACGGCGTCCGCACCGGACCAGCTGAACTGGCCCTGGTTCGGCTCCGTGGCGTCCCACTTCATGGCGTTCTCGGCGACGACGAAGTTGAACTCCACGTCGGCGATCTGGCGGTACGCCGTCTCGTTGAGCCGGTTCGGGTCGAGCGCGAAGCCGAGGTCGAAGCCCGCGTCGTCGGCCAGGTCACCGAGGGAGTCGGCCGCGGCGGCGGGTGTGGCGAGCGTCGCCGCGAGCGCTGCGGCGGCCACGAGGGCCCCCACGGCTCGCCGGCGGTGCCGCACCTGCGCGCGGACCGGTCTGCTGCTTGTCATGCCGTGCTCCTTCACCTTCGGATAGCGGCCGCGTGGCGCGGCCAGCGTCAGTCTCCGCGGGGCGGGTGATGCGCGGCACGCGCCGAACCGTTTCAGGGGGAAGGGCGGGCGGGATCCGACTGGAGGATGTCCGCGAGGTTGGCGTACACCGCCGGCTCGTGGTGGTGGCGCGGCGCGGGCGCCTGCCACCGCTGCCCGGCGAGCGGGAAGACCGCCACGCCCGCGACCAGCGCCGACGTCGCGACCATCGGCACGACGCCCGTGAGCGTCGCAAAGCCCAGGTCCCCGCCGATCGCGCCGCCCACGGCGGCCACGACGACGGTCGCGAGGACGGTCAGCGCGGCCGGCGCCAGCCGGCGACCCTCCGGGAAGTACCGCTGTGCGCCGACGCCGAGGAGCACGAGCCAGCCGAGCAGCCCCAGGACGGCCGACGCGAGCGCGACGGGCGCGCTCGTCAGCTCGCCGAGGAGGACGTCCCCGCCCGCCGCAGCCCGGTCGAGCACCAGCTGCACACCGGAACCTTGTCCGTCGGCGGGCACGACGTCGGCGCCGTCACCCCCCGGTGCAGCGACGAGTGTCGCGGTCCCCAACGCGGCGACTCCGACCACGAGAGCGGCCAGTACGGCGAACGCGGGCCACACGACCAACCAGAACGCTCGACGTCGCCCCATGATCTCCCCCTCGCGTGGTTGCACCTCATACTCATGAAACGCCTGGGTCGGCCGTTCGGTTGGGGGGTGGCGGCCACGGTTCTGCATCTCTTCGGTCACGGGACACGCGCGCCGCGCCTGCGTCCTACGCTGGGCACATGTCCGTGCCGGGCGCGCAGGGGCTGCCGCGGGGTCGCGCAGCAGGGGTCGTCGCCGGGTAACGGTGATCCACCAGTTGCGTAACGGATCGGCTTTGGCGTCCCGATCGCCCGTGCCGCCCGTGCCGGCCCATTAGCCTGCGCAGAGGTCCTCAGCCCGACCGTCGCGGACCCCTCGGACGGAGCCACCGCCCGCCCGGGGGGAGCCGCGTGCGTGATCCCGCGTCCCGACGTCGCCTCGACGCGCATCTCACGCGACGACCGCGTCGGCTCGAGGGACGACCGCCGACGGCGGCACAACCCGTCACCCCGAAGCGGGGGCGATCATGGGCCCCGGCTGCGACGATGGCGGGCGTGTCCGAGTTGTCATGGTCACCAGCGACCGCCACCGCGTCACTCCCGCCGCACGTGCCCGGGATGCCGCCGCCCGCGCCGTCCCTGCCCGCGCTCGCGGCGCAGGCCTTCGCCGAGGCCGTCCCGGGCACCCAGGCCGACGGCGCCGTGGTACGCGGGTTCGCGAGGCTCGTGGTCGAGTGCGTCGTGGCCGGGGTGGAGGCGACCGGCGAGGTGCTCACCGCCCACGTCGGCTTCTGGCTGAGCGGCGGGCCGGTCGGTCCGGCGCCCGTGCTCGCCACGGTCGACGGCTACGGTGTCACCCCGGACCAGGCGGTCGTCGAGGGCACCCGCCGCTGGGCGACCCGGTGCGCGCCGGCGCTGGTGGGCGCCGCGTTCGGGCGACCGGTCCCCGGCGTCGAGCAGATCGAGCTCACCGTGGACGCCCGCCGCTTCCACGTCGCCATGGCCCGCTCGGACCGCAGCTCGGGCGCCCTGCCCGACGGCGCCGACCCCGCCGAGGAGGCCCGCGAGCGCTTCGGTGGGCACCCGTGGCTCGCGCCGGCCGTGCTGCGCAGCGGGACCCTGCCGATGCTCACGAGTGCGCACAGCACGGTCGTGGCGATCACCGTGAACGACGCCGACGGCGGCCGCGCGGTCCGCGTCAGCGTGCACGGCACCGACTGGTGGCCGTCGGCGCAGCGGCTCGCCGAGGCGCGACCGGCCCCACCCGGCACGACCGTCCTGCTCGAGGAGCTCGCCGTCATCACCCCGGCCGCACCGCAGCCGGCGATTACGCGCGCCTTCCTCGAGCGCACGGTCGCCGGCCTGGTCTACGCCCAGGACCCCGGCCGGACCGCCGGGTGGCCGGGGTGGTGGGCGCACGGCGGCGGCGTCGGGCCGAAGCTGACGGCCGCAGAGGTCGGGGCCGTGGAGGCGTTCGCCGGGGCACTGCCGCCCGACCACTGGGAGTTCCTGACCGCGGTGACCGGGTCCGGCGTCGGGCCGGGGTACGGGCTGCTCGCCCCGCGCGTGCAGTCCGGCGCCATCCCGCTCGCGCACGCCGGGTGCGGCGCCGTGTGGGCCATGCGCCTCGACGGGCCCCAGCGCGGGCACGTCTGGGTGGACGTGCCCGGGCGGGGCGGCGGCGGGCAGGAGGTCGCGCCGTCGTTCACGCGCTGGTACTCGGAGTGGCTGGACGGGGCGGTGCGTGACGCGGGCCCTTGGGTGCAGTGGCCCGCCCAGGCGTGCGCCGGTGCGGCTGCGCTGGATGCCGCGCTCGCTGCGCACGACGGCGCGCCCGCCGAGGGCAGCATCGTGATCCGGTCGCCGGGCGGGTTCGTCCCGGCCGGGACGCAGGTGGGGCCGTGCCAGCAGTGCGTCGCGGCGGCGGCCCGTCGGGGGTTGGCGCCGACGGTGTTCGCCGCGGGCGAGGCGGTCGGGTCGGGGTCGATCCCGGCCTGACGCGGGCGAGGCGGTCGGGTCGGGGCCCGTCCCGGCCTGGCGCGGGCGGCTGTCACCCCACCCGTCCCGCCCCATCCCGCACCCATCCCGCACCCGTCCCGCCCCCATCCCGCATCCACGCGGCGCGACGGCCACCGCCCGCGCCTTGCTGTAGCGAAAGCGTCGGATAGCGCCGGTTTCGCTACAGCCAAGCCGGGCAACCGGACGACGGCGCGGGGGTCAGGCGGGGGGTGGCTCGAGCTCGGCCGTGATGAACGCGCCCGCCTGGGAGCCGAACGTGCCGACGGGCATGTCGCCGCCCGCGCCGGGGGCGACGACGTCCTGCTCGTCGAGACTGCGGCCGTAGCGGACGGCGAGCTCGTGGGCGGTGTGCTCGGCGACCGTCCAGCCGCGCTCGCGCAGCAGCCCGGCCGGGTCCGGCGGGTGCGCGCGGGCGAGGAAGTCGTCCATGGGCATCCCCGTCTCCGCGCCGAACAGCCGGAGGCGCTCGTCGATCTCGGGCGAGGCGTCGAGGCCGACGGCACGCTCGACGACGGCGCAGGAGCCGGGCACGGAGAGGCGCGCGATCGTGGCGATGGCCTCACGCTGCGCCTCGGCGGGCAGGAGGGGCAGGAGCCCTTCGACGATCCAGGTGGTGCGCCGTCGGCGGTCGAAGCCCGCGGCGACGAGCGGGAGCTCCCACGCGTGGGCGAGGTCCACCGGCACCGCGGACCACTCGCACTGCGGTTCGGCACCGAACGTGCGAAGCAGGTCGCGCTTGAGGACGAGCACCTCGGCGGTGTCGAGCTCGTAGAGCTCCGTGCGACCGGGCCAGTCCAGGCGGAACGCGCGCGTGTCGAGACCCGCGCCGAGGATCACGACCTGGCGGGGGCGGTCGACCTCGGGC
>JAEYXM010000182.1 GCA_023428465.1 Actinomycetes bacterium | reverse complement strand
CGAGAAGACCGGGAGCGCCGTGCGGCCGTCCGGTGCGGCGACCGCCACCACCGACGCCGACGCGTGCCGGGCCTCCGCGAACGGGCCGGCCGGCTCGTCGGTCGGCGGTTCATCGTGCTCGACAGCGACCACCGGGACGAGCACGCGAGCGCGTGCGAGGGCCGCGACGACGTCGGGCAGCGAGCCCGTGCCCGACCGGTAGGCCGCGACGGCCGCCGCCAGCGCGGGGTCGGGGGCGCCGTCGTCCGCGGCGAAGCGCGACGTCGGCGGGAGCTCGCGCCCGGCCACTACGGCCGCCCGGCCACGTCCAGGGCCTCGGGGAGCGTGAAGGCGCCCGCGTAGAGCGCCTTGCCGACGATCGCAGAGTCCACGCCCACGGGGACGAGCTCGCGGAGAGCCCGCAGGTCGTCCAGGCTCGAGATGCCGCCCGACGCCACGACGGGCGCCGACGTCCGCGAGCAGACCTCGCGCAGCAGGTCCAGGTTCGGGCCCCGCAAGGTGCCGTCCTTCGTCACGTCGGTGACGACGTAGCGCGTGCACCCCGCGTCGTCCAGGCGCGCCAGGACCTCCCACAGGTCGCCGCCGTCGCGCGTCCAGCCGCGCGCCGCGAGCGTGGTGCCGCGCACGTCCAGCCCGACGGCGATCCGGTCGCCGTGGCGCGCGATGGCCGCGGCCGTCCACTCCGGGTCCTCCAGGGCGGCCGTGCCGAGGTTCACGCGCGCGCAGCCCGTCGCGAGCGCGCGCTCCAGGGAGGCGTCGTCGCGGATGCCGCCCGACATCTCCACCTGCACGTCGACCGCCTGCACGACCTCCGCCAGGAGGTCCGCGTTGGACCCACGCCCGAAGGCCGCGTCGAGGTCCACGAGGTGGATCCACTCCGCTCCGCCGGCCTGCCAGTCCAGCGCAGCCTGGAGCGGGTCGCCGTAGGACGTCTCCGAGCCGGCCTCGCCCTGGACGAGGCGGACGGCCTGCCCTCCGGCGACGTCGACGGCGGGCAGCAGGACCAGGCGGGACATGGGACTCCTCTCGTGGCGGCGGACGCGGGTGGCCTAGAGCGTGCCGACCCAGGTGCGGAGCAGCTCCGCACCGGCGTCGCCGGACTTCTCCGGGTGGAACTGGGTGGCGGCGAGCGGGCCGTTCTCGACCGCCGCGACGAAGCGCTCGCCGTGCGTCGACCACGTCACCAGCGGCGGGGCGAACCGGCCGCCTCCGAGCGGGCCGAGCTCGCGCGCGGCGTAGGAGTGCACGAAGTAGAACCGCTCGTGCTCGAGGCCACGGAACAGCACGGTGCCCTCGGGGGGCTCGACCGTCGACCAGCCCATGTGCGGCACCACGGGTGCGTCGAGGCGGTCGACGACGCCGGGCCACTCCCCCAGCCCGGGCGTCCGTACACCGTGCTCCTCGCCCGTCTCGAACATGATCTGCATCCCGACGCAGATGCCGAGGACCGGGCGACCGCCGGCGAGTCGCCGGTCCACCACCTGGTCCCCGCGCACCGCGCGGAGCCCGGCCATGCAGGCGGCGAAGGCACCGACACCGGGCACCACCAGGCCGTCGGCGGCCTCCGCGGCGCCGTGGTCCGCGGTGAGCTCGACCTGGGCGCCGACGCGCTCGAGCGCACGCACGGCGGACCGCACGTTGCCGAAGCCGTAGTCGAGGACGACCACCCGGGGAGCTGCCACCGGGCAAGCCTAACGAGCGGCGCCCACGGCCCCGGGCGCCGTCCGCCCGGTGGAGGCCGTCACGCGCCGCGGCGTCCGCGACGGACCCCGCGAGCCACCATCCGCAGGGCGGCGAGCCGCCCGACGCCGATGCTCGGCACGACGCCGGGCAGGTCCGCGGCGGACACGGAGCCCAGCAGGAGGCCCTCGACCTCGGCCGGTGCGCCCTCGAGCGCGAGACCCGGGGCGAGCGCACGCTCGACCGCGCCGGCGCGCCACAGCGAGGCGTCGAGCCGCCCCTCACGCTGGACCAGCAGGACCACCGGCGTACCCGTGCGGGCCAGCGCGCGCGAGACCGCGCGCGCAGCGGACTGCGGCTCCTTCCCCGTGGCTGAGCGCAGGACCGCGACGCAGCCGATCTCCGTCGGCACGACGTCGACGTCGATGCGCTCGCCCGCGCATGCGGCCGCGATCAGCTCCGGCACGGCGACCTGCGTGATGACGACGGCCGCCGGGGCGAGCGGCCGGTCGCCCTCGGTCACAGGGTGCCCTTCGTCGACGGGATGCCCTGCACGCGCGGGTCGGGTTCGACCGCGGCACGCAGCGCCCGCGCGAGCGCCTTGAACTGCGCCTCGACGATGTGGTGCGGGTCCCGGCCGGCGAGCACGCGCATGTGGATGCAGATGCCCGCGTGGTGGGCGATCGACTCCAGGACGTGCCGCGTGAGGGAGCCGGTGAAGTGGCCGCCGATCAGGTGGTACTCCTGGCCCGCGGGCTCGCCCCGGTGCACGAGGTAGGGCCGCCCGGACACGTCGACGACCGCCTGCGCGAGCGCCTCGTCCAGGGGGACCATCGCGTCGCCGAACCGCGCGATGCCGGCCTTGTCGCCGAGCGCCTGGCGCAGCGCCTGCCCGATCGCGATCGCCACGTCCTCGACCGTGTGGTGGGCGTCGATGTGCGTGTCCCCCGTGGCACGGACCGTCAGGTCCATGAGGGAGTGCTTGCCCAGCGCCGTGAGCATGTGGTCGTAGAACGGCACCGTCGTCGAGATCTCGGTGCGGCCGGAACCGTCGAGGTCCAGCTCCACCAGCACGTCGGACTCCGACGTGGTCCTCTGCACGCGGCCGGTGCGGCTCATGCGGTCCTCCTCCTCGGGGCCGTGCACGTGGGGGTACGGCCGTACTGTCTCACGATCATCCCGCCGCGGGCGGGAGGCGTCAGCGCGTCACAGGGTCACGGCGACCTGGTCAGCGCGTCGCCGACGTCACGGCGAGGAGCGCCGCACGGAAGGCCGCCGTCTCCGCCGGCGTGCCGACCGAGACGCGCAGCCACCCCTCGGGGCCCACCTCACGGATGAGCACGCCGCGGTCGAGCAGGCCCTGCCAGACGGCGTGGCGGTCCTCGAACTGGCCGAAGAGCACGAAGTTCGCGTCGGAGTCCGCGACGACGAAGCCCTCGCCGCGCAGCCAGTCGACGAGCCCGTCGCGCTCGCGCCGCAGGCCGTCGACCTGCGCCATCAGCTCGGTGGAGTGCGCGAGGGCGGCCCGCGCGACCGCCTGCGTCACCGCGGACAGGTGGTAGGGCAGACGCACGATCTCGAGCGCCGCGATGAGCCCCGGGTCCGCCGCGAGGTAGCCGATCCGGGCCCCGGCCATGCCGAACGCCTTGGACATGGTCCGCGACACCGCCAGGTTCGGGTGCTCGGCGAGCAGCTCGAGCGCGGACGGCGTCCCGACGCGGCGGAACTCCCCGTACGCCTCGTCGACGACGACGACGCAGCCGCCCGGGACGTCGTCGGCGGCGGCGAGGACGCGCTCGACCGTCGTGCGCGGCAGCGCCGTGCCGGTGGGGTTGTTCGGGCTGGCCAGCAGGACCACCGACGGGCGGTGCTCGGCGAGCACCTCGGCGACGTGGGCCGGGTCGAGCGTGAAGTCCTCCGCCCGGCGGCCGACCACCCAGGCCGTCGAGGTGTCGCGCGCGTACTCCGGATACATCGAGTAGGTGGGCGCGAAGGACACCGCCGTCCGGCCCGGGCCGCCGAACGCCTGGAGCAGGTGGAGCATCACCTCGTTCGAGCCGTTCGCCGCCCAGACCTGCGACGCGTCGACCGCGACGCCGGACTCGCGCGCCAGGTAGGTCGCGAGGTCGGCACGCAGGTCCGGGAAGTCGCGGTCCGGGTAGCGGTTGAGCCCGCGGGCGGCGGCCAGCACGGCGGCCGCGATGTCCGCCGCGACCGCCTCGGACGGCGGGTACGGGTTCTCGTTGACGTTGAGCACCACGGGCACGTGGAGCTGGGGCGCGCCGTACGGCTCCAGGCCCCGCAGGTCGGGGCGCAGCGGGAGGTCGGGTCGCGGCTGGGTCACGGGTGCGATGGTAGCCAGGGGCCCCGTCGCCGGGTCTCGGGGTTCCGACGGACGGGCTAGGGTGCGCCGCATGACCACCTCCCCTCCCGGCGGGGCCGGTCGGGTCCTGCACCTGGCCGAGCGGGACGTCTGGGCCGAGGGTCCACCGGACGGCGCCTACACGGGGTCGACGCGCGGGCTCCGGGTCGACGACGTGGGCTTCGTGCACCTGTCGACCGGGGCCCAGCTCCCGGCCGTCATGGCGACGTACTACGCGGACGTCCGCCCCGCGGACCTCGTGCTCCTGGTCGTGGACCTGCCGGCGCTCGAGGCCCACGGCGTTCCCGTGCGATGGGAGGACGTCGAGGGCGCCGACCAGCCCTTCCCGCACGCGTACGGCCCGCTGCCGCGCCAGGCCGTCGTCGCCGTCCTGGACCTCGCGGTGGGAGACGACGGCGCCGCCGCGCTCCCGGACCTCGCAGGTCTCGGCGTGCTCACCGGCCCGCCGGTCGCCTGAGGGGCCCGGGCGTCAGCCCCGGTCGGCGCCCGGCCAGGCCCAGACGCCGTCGTCCGGCTCGAAGTGGCGCAGGTCCCCGGTGCGGATCGCCGTGGCGAGGTCGGCCATCGCCATCGCCGCACGAGCGCCGTCGACGTCGAGGACCACCCCCGTGCGCGCGTACTGGTCGGCGACGCGCTGCATGAGGTCACGGCAGAGGCCGGGCGATGCGCCGGACGGCAGCCGGGCGAGGAGCCGCAGGTCGAGGCTCGGCGGACCGATCCGCGCGTGGGACAGGTCCCGCACGGCCACGACCTCGCCCACGGGCCCGGCGAACCGCAGCACCCCGGGGTGCAGGCCACCGTGCAGCAGCACCTCGCGCGCCGGTCGCGGCTCCGCGAGCCACGCCTCGCCGAAGTGCGCGACGACGTCCTCGGCGCGACCGCGCAGCGCCGCGGGTAACCGGTCCAGGCCCGCCGCGACCTGCGCCGCGAGCTCGTCCGGGTCCACCCTCGGCACACCCAGCTCCGCCGCCTCGTCCACACCCACCACCGAGTGCCAGACGACGAGCAGGCGCGCGATCGAGGCCGCCAGCCGGTTGCGGGTGCGGCCGTCCGCACCCGCGTAGGCGTCCGGGTCGAAGGCCGCCCCGTCGAGCGCGCGGTGCACGACGACGGGGGCCACCTGGCCGGTCCGGACGTCCTGCGGCAGGTCCACCAGCAGGCGGTCCGCGAGGAGCCGCACCAGGGCGGCCTCACGCGCGGCGTCGGCGGCGTCGAGGGCCAGGCGGACGATCCGGCCGTCCCGCGTGCGCGCGACGACGCAGCGGTCGTCGTCGCAGCGGTCCTGCTCCGGAAGGGGCTCGAGCTCGTCCGGACCGGAGCCGGCGCCGGGGGCGCGGGCGTCACCCGGACCGGCGCCGTTCCCCTCGAGAGCGAGCGCTGCGCGCAGGGCGGCCAGGTCTCCCGGCCCGGCCGGGTCGCTCACGCGTCGACGCCGGTGTGGCCCGCGGTGTCGGTCGGCGCGCCGGTCACCCCGTCGCTCACCCCGTCGGGCACCCCGTCGGGCGCTGCGCCGGCAGGTGCCGCGTCGGGTGCCTCCTCCGCGATGTGCAGCACGCGTCGGTCGCCCTCGGCACGGAACCCGATGGCGCCGAGGTACTTCTCCGACCGCATCATCGCCGGAGACGCGACCACGCGGCGCGCCCCCATCGCGGTGAACGGGCCACCGGGCCGGTAGACGAACTCCCCGGGCGTGAAGTCGCGGTACGGCGGCAGCACGTAGTCCAGGAGCACCTGCTGCTCGTCGGCGCTCCGCCCCGCCCGGGACATGACGACGCCGACCAGCGCGTCACCGGACGTGACCAGGAAAGCGTGCTGCGCCTGGTCGATCACGCGCTCGGGCGACCGGTTGTGCTCCGCGATGTCCGCGGCGTGACGGCGCAGGACGTGCTCGAGGTAGGGCTCACCGACGCCCACCTGGACGACGTCGTACGCCCGCTCGTCGTGGCGGCGGCGCACCATGCCGGTGATCACCCAGAGGTTGATGCCCACGAGGACGGCGTTCATCCCGACCATGGGCCAGACCTCGATGGCCGCGTTGTACACCAGAAGCACGGCGGACGCCACGGCGTTCAGGACGCGGAACCGCATGACCCGCGTCTGGAGCACGGACACGACCAGGAGGGCGGACCCGGCCCATCCCAGGATCTCGAGCAGCGGCACGATCCGATCCTAGGCCCGTGCCGGCCGGTCCGACCGGGCCGGACGTCAGGGCGCGAGGACGACCGTCGCGAGCCAGTCCCGCGCCGCCTGCCCGACGTCAGTCGGTGAACCGCGCGAGAACCGCCTCGCCGTGCGCCGGGAGGTCCTCGTCGTTCGCGAGCGCGACGATCCGGTCGCGGACCACCGCGAGGGCGTCGGCGTCGTACTCGACGACCTGCACCGGCCGGACGAAGCTGTGCACGCCCAGGCCGCTCGAGTGGTGCGCGCACCCGCCGGTCGGCAGCACGTGGTTCGAGCCTGCCATGTAGTCGCCCAGCGACACCGGCGCGTACGGGCCCACGAAGATCGCACCCGCGCTCGTCACGCGCTCCGCGACCGCGGCGGCGTCGGCGGTCTGGATCTCGAGGTGCTCGGCGCCGTAGGCGTTGCACACCGCGAGGCCCTGCTCGAGGTCGTCGACCAGGACGACTCCCGACTGCGGGCCGCCGAGGGCCGTCGTGACGCGCTCGGAGTGCCGCGTCGCCGCGACCATCGCCGGCAGCACCGCGTCGACGGCGTCGGCGAGCGCGGGCGAGTCGGTGACCAGTACCGACGCCGACGTCGGGCCGTGCTCGGCCTGGGAGATCAGGTCAGCCGCGACGTGCCGCGCATCGGCCCCACCGTCGGCGAGGATCGCGATCTCCGTCGGGCCGGCCTCGGAGTCGATGCCGACCGCGCCTCGCACGAGGCGCTTCGCGGCCGTGACGTACTGGTTGCCCGGGCCCGTGATGACGTCGACCGGCTCGCAGAGCACCTCGCCGTCGTCCGCCGTCTCGCCCGCGGCACCGTACGCCAGCATCGCGACCGCCTGCGCACCACCGGAGGCGTAGACCTCGTCCACGCCGAGCAGGGCGCACGCCGCGAGGATCGTCGGGTGCGGCAGGCCGCCGTTGGCCGCCTGCGGCGGGCTCACGACGGCGAGCGACCCCACCCCGGCCTCCTGCGCGGGGACCACGTTCATGACGACCGACGACGGGTACACCGCGAGGCCACCGGGCACGTACAGGCCGACGCGGCGCACGGGGATCCACCGCTGCCGCACCTGCGCGCCAGGCTCGATCTCGACCGTGAACCCCGTGGGGCGCTGCGCGGCGTGCACCGCGCGGGCACGGCGGATCGCCTCCTCGAGCGCCGCGCGCACGGTCGGGTCGAGGCCGTCCAACGCCGCCTCGAGGGCGGCGACGGGCACACGCAGGTGCTGCGGGCGGACGCCGTCGAACCGCTCGGCCAGGTCGCGCAGCGCCGCGGCGCCGCGCTCACGCACGTCCGCCATCAGCGGTGCGACCTGCTCGGCCGCGGTCGCGACGTCCAGGTCGGGTCGCGGCAGGGCGGCGGCGAGCTCACGCGCTGACAGACGACGGCCACGAAGATCGATGCGGGTGATCACGCGCCCGAGTCTAGGCGCGGGGACGCCCGCCGCCCCGGGCCCTTCCGCGGACCGGTCAGGGCTGCCCGGCAGTGCGTCAGCGGGTCATGTACGGGGCGCCGAGCACCCGGGTGACCGCGAGGTGGAGGGCCACCCGCCGCGCGTCGGGCTCCAGCGGGACCCCGTAGCGCACCAGGTGGCGGCGCTCGGCCTCCGCGACGACGTCCGGATCCCGCGAGCACGTCACCGTGCCCTCGAGCGTCAGCCAGCGACCGCCCGCCACCTGGCACAGCGCCCCGATCGCGGGTCCGCCCGCCGCCCGCGCCGCCTCGACGTTGCGGACCTTGACGGCGCCGACCTCGCTCGTCAGCCACGCGACGCCCGTGTCGGCGTCGAAGGTGAACGCGACCGGGGTGACGTGCGGCGAACCGTCCGGGCGCAGCGTGGTCAGGGTCGCCACGTGCCGTTCCAGCACGAAGACGCGCTGCTCGGGCGTCAGGTGGATCACGCCGCGAGTCTAGGTCGGCCGCAGCCCGCTCAGGACAGGAGACAACCCGGCCCGAGCAGGGCCTTGAGGTCCCCGAACAGCGCCGAGGACCGCTCGATGCGCAGCGTGTCCTCGAGTCGCATCACCGTCGCCCGGCCCGGCTGGGTGAGCCGGAGGTTCACCTGCGTCACGCCGGGGTGCGTCGCGAGGATCTCGCGGAGCCGCTCGACGACGGGCGCAGTGCAGCGGGCGACGGGCATCGTGATCATCACCGGGCGCGCGTCCGCGGCCGAGACGTCGGGGATCGAGACCTCGACGGCCTGGAGCTGCATCGTGTCGTCCCGGCGCCGCACCCGGCCCCGGATCGTCACCACCGCGTCCTCGGCGAGCACCGTGGCGTAGGACAGGTACGTCTCGCCGAAGAACATCACCTCGATCGACCCGTCGATGTCCTCGAGGGTCACTGCCGCCCACGGGTTGCCGTTCTTGGACATCTTGCGCTGGAGCGAGGTGACGAGGCCGCAGACGGTGACCATGGAGCCGTCGGGCCGGTTCTCGTCGGACGTCAGCGCGACGATCGAGCAGTCCGACGACGACGCGAGCACGTGCTCCAGCCCGGACAGCGGGTGGTCGGAGACGTAGAGCCCGAGCATCTCGCGCTCGAACGCGAGGCGCTGCTTCTTGTCCCAGTCGGGAACGTCCGGGACCTCGACCGTCACCGAGACCGCGTCGTCATCGCCGGCGTCCGCGAACAGGTCGAACTGGCCCTCCGCCTCCTTGCGCTTCAGGCCGACGACGGAGTCCACCGCCTGCTCGTGCACCAGGAGCAGTGCGCGGCGGCTCGGGGCGAGGGAGTCGAACGCGCCGGCCTTGATGAGCGACTCGATGGTCCGCTTGTTGCAGACCACGGCAGGGACCTTGTCCAGGAAGTCGGTGAACGAGGTGAAGGCACCCTTCGCCTCCCGGGCGTCCACGATCGCGTCGACGACGTTGGCGCCGACGTTCCGCACCGCGGTGAGCCCGAACCGGATGTCCGTCCCGACGGCGGTGAAGTTGGCACTGGACGAGTTCACGTCCGGCGGCAGCACCGTGATGCCCATGTGCCGGCACTCGCCGAGGTACAGCGCCGACTTGTCCTTGTCGTCGCGCACGCTCGTGAGCAGCGCCGCCATGTACTCGGTCGGGAAGTTCGCCTTGAGGTACGCGGTCCAGTACGAGACCACGCCGTAGGCGGCGGAGTGCGCCTTGTTGAACGCGTACCCGGCGAACGGCACCAGCACGTCCCACACCGCCTGGATCGCGGCGTCGGAGTAGCCCCGCTCGCGCATGCCCGCCTGGAAGGGCACGAACTCCTTGTCGAGCACCTCCTTCTTCTTCTTGCCCATCGCGCGGCGCAGCAGGTCGGCCTGGCCGAGCGAGTACCCGGCGAGCTTCTGCGCCGCGCGCTGCACCTGCTCCTGGTAGACGATCAGGCCGTAGGTGACGCCCACCACGTCCTCGAGCGGCTCCACCAGCTCGGGGTGGATCGGCTCGATCTGCTGCAGCCCGTTCTTGCGCAGCGCGTAGTTGGTGTGCGAGTTCATGCCCATCGGGCCGGGCCGGTACAGCGCGATGACGGCGGACACGTCCTCGAAGTTGTCCGGACGCATCTGGCGCAGCAGCGCGCGCATCGGGCCGCCGTCGAGCTGGAACACGCCCAGCGTGTCGCCGCGGCCCAGCAGGTCGTACGTCGGCCGGTCGTCGAGCGGGACCTCCTCGATGG
>JAEYXM010000251.1 GCA_023428465.1 Actinomycetes bacterium | reverse complement strand
TCGCCGTCCTCGCCGCGCACGCGTTCGCGACGACCGCCGCGGCGGGGATCCCGGAGGCCGCCGGCCCGGCGGCCGAGTGGGCCGACCGGGCGCTCGAGGCGATCCCGACGTCGGCCCTCGCCCTCGCGGCCCGGGCCGATGCGGCCGAGGCCCTGGGCGACCTCGACCGTGCCGACGACCTCTTCACCACCCTGCTGGCCCGGGACCCGGTCAACGCCGAGTGGCCGTTGCGCCGCGGCGTCGTGCGCGCCAACGCCGGGGACCTCGCGGCCGCGGAGGCCGACTTCCTGCTCGCGGCGCAGCTCGCTCCCGACACGCCGGGCCCCTGGCGGAACCTCTCCGTCCTGTACGACCTCATGGGCCGACCCGACGACGCCGAGCGCGCCGCGGACGAGGCCGACCGGCGCTGACGGTCCCGGCGGGCCGCTGTCGGGTCCCGCTGGTTCACTGGGCCGGTGGAGCTCACCGCGCAGGACGTGGCGTGGATGCTCCCGCTCATGACGCCGGGCCCGCGGGCGGGTGCGGCCACGCGGCGCCCGCAGCTCGGGCTGTCGGAGGACGACGTCGAGCGCGCGGGCGAGCTGGCGGTCGCAGCCCTCGCGGGTGGCGGGATCACCCGTGCCGAGCTGCTCGCCGTGTGGACCGACGCCGGGCTGTCACCCACCGGGGGGCGCGGGTACCACCTCGTGGTGGAGCTCGCGCAGCGCCGCATGCTCTGCTTCGGGCCGTACCGCGGCAAGGACCAGCTCATCGTCGCGGTCGAGGCGTGGGTGCGGGCGCCACGGGTCCTCGCCCGCGAGGAGGCGCTGGCCGAGCTCGCCCTGCGGTTCTTCCGGGGCCACGGCCCGGCCACGGTGAAGGACCTCATGCGCTGGACCGGCCTGCCGGCGCGCGACGTCCGGCCCGGCGTCGAGGCCGTGCGGTCGCAGCTCGCCGCCGTGACGGTCGACGGCACCGAGCACCTCCTCGACCCGGCCACCCTCGACCTGCTCGGCACGCACCGCGAGGCCGCGCGCGAGGTCCTGCTGCTCCCGGGGTTCGACGAGATCGTGCTCGGCTACGCCGACCGCTCCGCGACCGTCGACCCCGCGTACGCGAGCCGGATCGTGCCCGGCGGCAACGGCGTCTTCCGGCCCACGGTCCTCGTGGACGGCCGCGCCGTCGCCACCTGGAAGCGCGTGGGGACCGGGTCCAAGCGGCGTCTGGAGCTCGACCCCTTCGGGCCCCTGCCCGACGCGGTGGTCGCCGCTGCGCACGAGCGTTTCGCTGCCCTGCCAGCCTGACGGCGTCGGGCGGCGCTCGCGTCAGAGGGCGACGATGATCTGCACGGCGAGGATCTTCACGATGATGCCCAGGGCGAAGAGCGCCGCGTACCCGGCCTCGACGCGCTCGTCGGTGACGCGCGAGCCCGCGTACGCCAGGATCGCGGGCTGCCCGACGAGGCCCGCGAGCGCACCCGCCGCCCGGGGCGCGCTGACCCCGACCCAGCGCGCGCCCGCGACGAACGCCACGCACGTCACCGCGATGACGACCGCCGAGACGACGCCGACGCGCACACCGGTCGTCGTGAACGCCTGGTCGGCGAAGGCCTGCCCCGACGCGAGGCCGACCGCCGCGAGGAAGAGCAGCAGCCCGACCTGCCGGATCGTCAGGTTCGCCGCACGCGGCAGGCCCCACACGAGCGGGCCGGTCCGCTCGAGCCTGCCCAGCACCATGCCCACGAGCAGCGGTCCGGCGGCCGAGCCGAGCGCGAACTCCACGCTCCCGCCGAGCGGGATCGTCACGAGCCCCACGAGCAGCCCGAGGGCCATGCCGATGCCGACGGACAGCGCGTCGATCTCGGACACCTTGCGCTCGGAGTCCCCGAGGAACGCCGACACCGCTGTGAGCTCGGCGCGTGGCACGACGGCGAGCACACGGTCCCCGAGCTCGAGGCTCAGGTCGTCGCGCGCGAGCAGGTCCAGGTCGCCGCGGCGCACGCGCGTGATGACGCCGCCGAACCGGCCCGGTATGTCGAGCTCGGCGATCGTCCGGCCGGCGACGGCGGGCTCGGAGACCACGAAGCGCTGGTTGTCGACGGCGGTCCGGTCGTCGGCGAGGTGCTCGTCGAGGAGGGTGCCGAGGTGCGCGACGGCGTCGACCACCGCGGGCGCCGGGCCGACGACGACGACACGGTCCCCGGGCTCCAGGCGCTCGTCGGGCGACACGACCCGCGTGCGACCCTCGCGCGACAGGTACGACATCCGCACCTCACCCGCGGCGAACCCGGGCACGTCGGTGAGGACCGTCCCGCGCTCCACGCGCGCGGTGACCGCCTCGAGCCCGCGGCCGGCGGCGGGCTCCGGGTCGCGCGACGAGGGCCAGCGCCGGCCGACGACGAGCGCGACGATCACGATCGCGACCGTCACGCCCACCGGGTAGGCGAGGGCGTAGCCGACGGCCGGCTCGGTCGAGTCGGCGGCGGCGGACGCGGCGGCGAGCGCCGGCGTCGAGGTGAGGGAACCTGTGAAGGCCCCGGCGCGCAGGGGAGCGGAGAACCCGGCCCACGCGCCGAGCACCGCGGCCACCACGCCGGCCACGCCGAGGACCACGATGCCGACCGTCATGAGCGGGAGCTGACGGCGCAGGTCCCGGAAGAACGTCGCGCCGGCGGCGAGGCCGACCGTGTACACGAACAGGGCGAGCCCGAGGGTCTGGACGAGGCCCACGTCCTGCCCGAGCCGCGGGTCGAGGGCACCCACCGCGAGCCCGACGAACAGCGCCCCGGCGGCCCCGAACCGGACGGGACCGAAGGGCACGGCCCCGAGTGCGGTCCCGAGAGCGACGACGACGAAAATCGTCAGCAGCGGCGTGGACGCCAGGACATCGAGCACACCCCATCATCGCGCGTCCCGACGTGCGCGATGGGCCCCCGGGGGGCGACGATCAGTGGGCGGGCGTCGATCCCGGTGCGCTGCGGCGTGCCCGCGGACCGGCGGACCCGCCCGGCGACGGGGAGGGGACGGGGCATGCGGTGGCTGGCGCGCTGGGCCGATGCGCTCTACGCCCTGACCGTCACGCTCGCCGCGCTCGCCGGGAGCCTCACGACGTCGGAGGGTGTCGCGCTCGTCTGGCCGGCCGCGGGCGTCGCCGCCCTGTGGCTGTTCCGGGCGCGCGGCGTGGCCCGGGTGGCTGCCGCCGTCGCCGTGACCGTGATCGCGTCGGTCGTCCCGGTGATGTCCGGCGCGGACGTCTCGACGGCGGCCGCACTCGCCCTGTCGACGGTCGCGGGCGCGGCCGGCGCCGTGCTGGCCATGCACCGGCTCTGGGGCGGCGGACCTGCGGGTCTGCGCACGCTCGCGGACGGTGTCCGGGTGTTCGTCACCTCGGTCGTCGCGGGTCTCGCGGGGGCCCTGCCCGTGGTTGCCGCCGCGCCCGTCCTGCCGGCGCGAGCGGACCTGCCGCTCGCCGGGCTCGTCGCGGTGCGCACCGCGCTGGGGTGCCTCGTCGTCATCGTGACCGCGCTGGCCCTGTACTCGTGGGGCCGCCTGCCGGACTCACGCCCGGGCGCCCGGCAGCTGCTCGGCGACCTGGTGCTCACGTTCGCCGTCTACGGGGCGGTGTTCGCCGTGGCCGACCGCCTGACGGTCGTCTACCCGGCGCTTCCGCTCACGCTCTGGGTCGGCCTGCGCGTCGGCGTCCTGCGTACGGCGCTGCACACGTTCGTGGCGGCGATCGTGGTGTCGACGCTCACCGAGCTCGGCCTGGGGCCGTTCCTCGAGGGCACGTCGACGGCGCAGGCGCTGGTCTCGCAGGGCTTCGTCGCGGTGGTCGTCCTGGCCGGGCTCGGGTTGGCGCTCTCGCGCGCCGAGCAGGCCGGCGCGACCGCCGAGGCGTACCTGGCGGCCGAGCGCCTGAACGCGATGGCCGACGCCGCGCCCATCGCGCACCTGACCGTGCGCGTCACGCCGGACGGCGAGGCGGTCATCGAGCGGGCGAACCCGGCGGCCGCGCAGCTGCTGGTCACGGGCGTTCAGGCCCTGACGGGTGCGGCATGGTCGGCCTTCATCGACCCGGCCGACCGCGCCCGGGCGCGTGCCGCGCTCGCCGAGGTGGCGGGCGGGGTGGAGCACACGCAGACCGCGCTCGAGCTGCGCCACCTGCTGCCGTCGGGGGAGGTGCGCTGGACGGAGGTGTCGGCGGCCGACGCGCGGCGCGCAGCCGACGGCGACCCTGACGGCTCGGCCCTGGTCACGGTGCAGATGCTCGACGTGAGCGCCCGGCGGGCCGCCGAGGAGCGGCTCGCGCACCTCGCCCTGCACGACCAGCTGACGGGCCTGCCGAACCGGGTGCTCCTCATGGACCGCGTCGACGACGCGCTCGCGGAGGCGCACGGCTCGGGCCGCGGGGTCGCCCTGGTGTTCTGCGACATCGACCACTTCAAGCGGATCAACGACACGCTCGGCCACGCGGCGGGCGATGCCCTGCTCACCGCCGTGGCCCGGCGCCTGTCCGACGCCGCGCGCGTGAGCGACACCGTGGCCCGCCTGGGCGGCGACGAGTTCGTGGCGTGCTGCCCGGGCGTCGGCGGCGAGGAGGAGGCGCGGACGATCGCGGAGCGGCTCGTGCGGCTCGCGAGCGCGCCCGTGGAGCTCGACGGGCGCGAGGTGAGCATCGGGATCAGCGCGGGCGTCGCGGTGTCACGTCCGGGGTCGACGACGCCGGAGCTCCTGCGCCAGTCCGACGACGCCCTGTACGCGGCGAAGCACGCCGGCCGGGGCCGCGTGGAGTCCTACACGGAGGACGTCGCGGACCGCGCCGTCCGGCACCTGGAGCTCACGGAGGCCCTCGCCGCCGCGCTCGCGCACGGCGAGCTGGTGGTGCACTACCAGCCGATCGTGGACCTGCGCAGCGGTGAGGTGCGCGCGCTCGAGGCGCTGGTGCGGTGGCGGCACCCGACGCGCGGGCTCCTGCTGCCGGGGGCGTGGCTCGACGTCGCCGAGGCGAGTGACCTCATGGTGCCGCTGGGCCGTTGGGTGCTGCGCGAGGCGTGTGCGGAGGCGGCGCGGCAGGCGCGGTCCGGCCGTCCGCTGACGGTGCACGTCAACGTCGCGGCGCGGGAGTTCCGGGACCCGGAGATGGCGGCGGCCACCCTGAAGACTCTCGAGGCGACGGGTCTGCCACCCGACCGGCTGGTCCTCGAGCTGACGGAGACGCGGCTGCTGGAGGTGCACCAGCCCCTCGTGCGGGACCTGGAGGGGCTCCGGGCGCTGGGGGTGCGGATCGCGGCCGACGACTTCGGCACCGGGTACAGCTCGCTGCGCCAGCTGGTGGACCTGCCGATCGACCTGGTGAAGATCGACCGGACGTTCGTGAGTGCCATGACGACGGACGCCCGCGCGGCCGCGGTGGTGCACGGCGTCATCGGGATGGCGGAGGCCCTCGGCATGACGCTCGTCGCGGAGGGCGTGGAGACGGCCGAGCAGGTAGAGCTCCTGGGGCTGGCCGGGTGCCTGTACGGGCAGGGGTTCTGGTGGCAGGCGGCCGTCCCGGCGGAGGAGATCCTCGAGCGCGTCCCCTGACGGACCCCACACACCCCGTCCCGCGCCTCGCTGTAGCGAAACCGGCGGCATCCGACGGTTTCGCTACAGCTCCGCGGGCGGCGTCGGTGCGTCGTCGTGCGCGATGTGACGCAGCTCGCGCCAGATGCCGACGACGAGCAGCGCCGAGCCGACGAACGCGAACCAGAACGGCGCCGTCACGCCCCAGTGCTCGGCGATGACGCCGCCGATGACGGACCCGATCGTCGTCCCGCCGAACACGCCGACCATGTAGACCGAGCCGACGCGCCCCTGCAGCTCGGTGGGCACGGCGCGCTGGCGGATCGTGATCGACGTCGTGCCCCAGACGAACGCGTGCACGCCGAACACGAAGAACACGACCATCGCGACCCACGCGGTGCTCGTGAGGGCGAGCGCAAGGTGCGTGAGGGTCTCGATGATCAGGCCGATGCGCATCAGGTCCGCGAGGCTCACGTGCCGCGTGATCCGGCCGTACGCCAGCGTGCCCAGCAGGCCGCCCATGGCGCTCACCGTGGTCACCAGGCCGAAGCCGACCTCGCCGAGGCCCAGCCGCCGCGTCGCGTAGAGCACGAGGACGGACCACGCCGCGCCGTACGTGATGTTGAACGTGAAGATCGTGATCGCCAGCGTGCGGACGGCGGGGTGGCGGGCCGTCCAGCGCACGCCCTCGACGATGTCGCGCCTCAGGTGGCTGCGCCCGGGCGTCGCCAGGCCGTGCGGGGGCAGGGCGATCCGCGCGACGAGCACCGCCGCGAGCGCCAGGAGGACCGCCTGCGTCACGAAGGGCCACACCACGCCGGCCGCGAAGAGCGCTGCGCCGATCGGCGGGCCCGCCAGCTGGTTCACCGTGATGAAGCCCGCCTGCAGGCGCGAGTTCGCGACGGCGAGGTCCCGGCGCGCGACGAGCATCGGCAGCAGGGTCGAGGCGGTGTTGTCGGCGAAGACCTCGGCGGTCGCGAGCAGGAACAGGACGCCGAGGACGACGCCGATCGACACCCGGTCCGTCCACATGACGGCGACGAGGACCGCCAGGACGAGGACGCGCGCCACGTTCGCGACGAGGATGATCCGACGCCGGTCGAGCCGGTCCGACAGGGCGCCGGCCAGCAACCCGAACACCAGCGGCGGCACCCACTGCACGGTCGCCGCGAGCGCGATGAGCCGCGCGTCCTCGGTGAGCGAGGCGACGAGCAGCGGGCCTGCCGCGAGCGCGACGCCGTCGGCGAGGTTGCTGACCCAGGACGTCGCGAGGAGCCACCGGAACGCACCCCCCAGGCGCGCCGGTGCGAACGCTTCGACGATGCGCCTCACGAGGCCGAGATCGTACTCGCGGGTAGCAGGAGCGCCGCACCGCGGTAACTCCTTGCACTCCCTCCCACTCGAGATATAACGTGTCTCACCGTTCGCGATATATCTCGATTCAGCAGGAGCCCGCATGACGACAACGACCACCGACGTCGACTGGGCCTTTCGGGCCGACGCCGTCACCAAGGTCTACAAGGGCGGCCTCCGGGCCAACGACGGCCTGACCCTGCGCATCGAGCCGGGCGAGGTCTACGGACTGCTCGGGCCCAACGGCGCAGGCAAGTCCACGCTGGTCAAGCAGGTGATCGGTCTGCTCGCCCCGACGTCGGGCAGCCTCGCCATCGGGCCCTACGACCTGGTGGCCCGGCCCGACGTCGCGCGCCAGCTGTGCTCCTACCTCCCGCAGGCCCAGATGCCCATCGACGCGTTCAAGGCGGCCGAGGCCATCGAGATCACCGGGCGCATCCGCGGGGGCGAGACGGCCGCCGTCCGACGCCGCACGGGCGAGCTCATCGAGGCCCTCGGCATCGAGGAGTGGCGCAACGCGATGGGCATGAAGCTCTCCGGCGGCGTCCGGCGGCTCGTCGGGTTCGCCATGGCGACGGTGGTGCCCGGGCGGCTCGTCATCCTCGACGAACCGACCAACGACGTCGACCCGCTGCGCCGCCGCCTCCTGTGGAGCCAGGTCCGTGCCCTGTCCGACGAGGGCTGCTCGGTCATGCTCGTCACGCACAACGTGCTCGAGGCGGAGAAGGCCGTGGACCGCCTCGCCGTCGTCATGGACGGGCGCATCGTCGCCGAGGGGACCCCCAGCTCGCTCAAGGCCGAGGACCGGGGCCGCCTACGGCTCCAGGTCATGCTCACCCCCGGCGTCGGCACCCCGCCCTCCCCGGCCTGGCTGCACTCCGCCGTCCGCGTCGGCAACTCCCTGGTCACGGGCCTGGACGAGGGCGACGCCGGGCAGGGCATCGCCTGGGCGCAGGGCCTCGTCGACGACGGCGCCGCGGAGGAGTACGCGCTCGGCGCCTCGACCCTCGAGGACGCCTACATCCGCCTGACCGGCCACGTCTCCGGCGACGACGAGGCGTGACCATGACCACCACGGCCGTGACCACACCCCCAGCCGCGCCCGTCCTCGCGCCGGGCCTACCGCTGCGCTCCGGGCCCACCTACTGGTGGACGGGCTACCGGACGATGCTGCGCTGGCACCTGTCGAGCCTGCGCATGTGGCTGATGCTCCTCGTGATGGTCCAGATCCTCCTCGGCGTCGGCTACGTGCTCGGCTTCGCGCTGTTCTTCGACGAGATCCCGAGGACCGCCGCCCTCTGGGTCTCCACCGGTACTCCCGTGCTCAACCTGATCCTGCTGGGCCTGCTGCTCGGCCCCCAGCTCGTCGCCGGGATCAAGCAGACCGGCGCGTACGACTTCCTCCAGGCACTGCCCGTCCCGACGACGGCCGCCGCGGCCGCCTGGTACACCGTGACCCTCATCGGCGGGCTGCCCGGCATGGCGATCACGCTCGTCACCGCGCAGCTGCGCTACGACCCGGGCTTTCGGATCTCGTGGACGGTCGTGCCCGTGACACTCCTCGTGGTGTTCACCGGGACCATGGCTGGCTACGCCCTGTCGCACGCCATCGACAACCCGATGACGACGCAGCTCGTCACCCAGGCGCTCGTCTTCCTCGCGATGGGCTTCGCGCCCATCCTGTTCCCCGCGCAGCAGATGCCCCACTGGCTGGTCGCCGTCAACGACTGGCTGCCGCTCGGCCCGAGCGCCGACATCATCCGCGCCTCCCTCACCGAGGGCCTGGTGACCGACGTCGGGCGCGACTACCTGGTCGTGTCCGCGTGGGGCGTGGTCACCGGCTGGTTGGCCATCCGTGCCCTGAGGAGGCAGAAGTGAACGCCGATGCCCTGGTCGCGGCGAGGGAGGACCTGCGGCTGCGCACCGGCGCGGTCGCGTGGTTCACCGCGGCGCGGCACATGCTGCGGTTCGAGTGGGCCACCGTGCGGCCCTGGGCCGGCCTCACGCTCGTCGTGCAGATCATGATGAGCGTCGGCATGGCGGTCATGTACGGGTTCTTCTACCCCGAGGTGACCGACCGCACCGCGATGCTCATCACGACGGGCGTCCCGACGCTCGCGCTCGTGCCGCTCGGGTTCGTGCTCGTGCCCGCGGCCGTCTCGCAGCGGCGCATCGCCGGGACGTTCGACTTCATCTGGTCACTGCCCGTGCCGCGCAGCGCGCAGGTCGTCGCGACGTTCACGCTCAACAGCGCGCTCGCGCTGCCCGGGACGGTGCTGGCCCTGCTCGCCGGCGTCCGGCTGTACGGCGTCGAGCTGAGCCTGTCGTGGGTGCTGCTGCCCGCCGTCGTGCTCTCTGCAGTCATGTGCGTGGCCGTCGGGTACGGGATCGCGATGCTCGTCGGGAACCCGCTGATCATCAACCTGCTCACCAACGCGACGGTGTTCCTCGTCCTGCTGTTCACCCCGATCGTCTACCCCGCGGCCAACCTGCCGGAGGGGATGCAGCGCATGCACGAGGTGCTGCCGTTCTACCCGATGGCGCAGGTCGTCCGGGCGGGGCTGACCGACGGGGTCGTGACGAACCTCGGGGCGTCGTTCCTGACGCTGGCCGTCTGGGCGGCGGCCGGGACGGCGGTCACGACGTGGGCGGTGACGCGCCGCCCGTGACGCGCCGAGCAGCCCGTCAGGGGCGCCTCCCTGTAGCGAAACCGGCGCTATCCGACGGTTTCGCCACAGCCGGGTGGGCGGCGTCGGCGGGTGGCTCCTGGTGCGGCGATCAGGCGGTGCCGCGGCCCATCACGGTGCTGACGTTCTGGCTCCTGACGGCGAGGCCCTCGATCACCGGCTGGACCGCGCCGCTCTCACCGTGCACCAGGACGAGCGAGATCGACTCGCCCTCGCCCGAGCTGTACGCGAGGAGGTGGTCACCGACCACCCCGACCACGTGGGAGGGCCGGGGGCTGTCGGCGTCGTCCGCCGTGCGCACCGGAACCAGGTCGCCGTGGTACGGGTGAAGGCGGTACAGGCCCGCAGGGAAGGCGTCGTCGGACCCGTAGGACTGGTCGAAGTCGATGACCGTCTGCTCTCCGGGCAGGTACGCGCCACGGACGTCGCCGTACTCGTCCACGGTGGCACTGTTCAGCATCAGGCGGGGTTCCTCGCCGCCGACGACGGCGCGCCAGAGCTCGCTGCGCACGTACCGTCCGGCGTCGTCGTAGTAGTGGCAGCTCGCACTCACCGACGCGCGGCCGAACCACGCGATCTGGTCGCACCGGGTCACGTCCGGCGGCATGACGAGCGGGACGGGCCCCAGGGTCGCGGCGTCGAGCACGAGGGTCCCGGCATGCCCGCCGGTCAGCAGGTACGACGCGTCGGGGCTGACCTCAACCACGCCCCAGCTCGAGCCGGCGAGGGTGTCGGAGGAGAGCGCGAAGGGCTGCGATGCCGCCACCTGCGCGCCGTCGGCCGTCGCGCGGACGACGGTGTGCACCCTCTCGGCGCGGCCCTCGTCCGTGCTCGGACCGGCGGCGACGACGACGTCCGTGCTCCCGTCACCCACGAACCGCATCTCGACGTACTCGCCGGACTCCGACGTGCGGGACGACAGCGCCTCGCCGGTCGCCAGGTCCACCACTGACGTCGTGACGTCGAACTCCTCCGACACCCCGTGGACGACGGCGAGGGTCGTCCCGGGCAGCCAGTCGTCCAGGAACTCCACCGTCACGCCCGCAGGCAGCTCGAGCCGGCTCGCCCCACCCGTGGGCGAGGACAGGAACAGCAGGTTCCACTGCTCCGCGGCGTCCGCACCGGTCCACACCTGGGTGAGCGCCCACCCCGCCCCGGCCTCGAGCAGCGCCTCCGGCCCGACGGCCGGCACGGCGGGCGGCACGTAGTCCGCACCCGCGGCACCCGCCGTGGGGGACACCGACGGCGTGGGGGACGACGGCGTCGGGCCCGGCTCGTCCGACCCCTGCGTCCCGAGCACGGCGGCGAAGGCCGCCCCACCGAGCACCAGGGCGCCGATCATGACGATCACGAGCATCCGACGGGCCGACTCGCGACGGGGCGTGGACCGGCGTGTGGGCACAGGCTTCCTCCGGGATCGTGCGGACGCGCCGAGACGTGCTGCTCGGACAAGCGACAGGCCCCCGGGCCGAAGCTCGGGGGCCTGTCGACGTGGTGCGCGAGGGGGGAGTTGAACCCCCACGCCCTTTCGGGCACACGGACCTGAACCGTGCGCGTCTGCCTATTCCGCCACTCGCGCGCGCCGCAGAAGGCTAGCACGGCCGCGGCCGTGGCGGCGCCGCCCGCGAGCGCAGGCAACCGGAGGCCTCCGACCACACCCCTGGAGCCGCGTCCACCCGTGGGTGGGCGGACGAATCCACAGCACCCACCCGCGTGCGGACGGCCATGGAGCCCCGCTGCGGATACGATCAGCAACGGACCCGAAGGCGGTCCTGCCGGTCCGTGCGCGCGGGACGGTCGTACCGGGAGCCACCCGGGCGGTCACCCAGGGCGGCGGGCGCCGGTCGAGGGTCGGCCGGCACGACGACGTCAACCGGTCCCGTGCCCGTCGGGAGCGCCGGGAGGAGGTGGCATGGGAGTCCTCGACAAGTTCGAGAAGGGTGTCGAGCGCGTTGTCAGCAACGCGTTCGCGAAGGCCTTCAAGAGCGAGGTGAAACCGGTGGAGCTGGCGAGCGCACTGCGGCGCGAGATCGACGACCGCGCTGCCGTCGTCGGTCGCGACCGCACGGTCGTGCCGAACGCCTTCACCATCGAGCTGTCGCCCGCGGACCACGCACAGGTCGTGGACTGGGGCGCGGAGCCGCTCGCGGACGAGCTCGCCGCGAACGTCACCGAGCACGCCACCAGCCAGCGCTACGCGTTCCTCGGGCCGGTGACCGTCGCGTTCGTCGAGAACGCCGAGCTCGAGACCGGCCGGTTCCTCGTCACGAGCGCCACGCAGCGCGGCGCCGTCGCACCCGCTACGCACGTCGCCGCCAGCCAGCGCCACCCGCTCGTCGACATCGACGGTCAGCGGTACCTCCTGACCGGACCGGTGACGGTGATCGGCCGTGGCAGCGAGGCCGACATCATCATCGACGACCCGGGCGTCTCCCGCCGGCACCTCGAGATCCGCGTGACGCCCGACGCCGTGATCGCGACGGACCTCGGCTCCACCAACGGTCTGTTCGTCGAGGGCCACCAGGTGCCCGCCGCCACCCTGGTGGATGGCAACACCATCACCATCGGCCGCACCCGGATCCTCTTCTGGACCGGCGCGGACGAGGACGAGGAGTGAGCACAGGCGGATGAGCGAGCTCACGATCACCCTGCTGCGGCTGGGATACCTGGTTCTGCTCTGGGTGTTCGTGCTCGCCGCGATCTCCGTGCTGCGCCGTGACCTGTACGGCACGCGGATCGTGAGCCGTCGCGTCCGTCGCTCGCAGCCGACGCCGGGACGCCCACCCGTCGTCGCCCAGGCGCCGGCGCCCGCCGGCCCCGCCACCCCCTTCCCGCGCCGCGAGGTCTCCCCGCGGCGCATCGTCGTGACGGCCGGCCCGCTGCGTGGCACCACGGTCCCGCTCGGCACGTCGGCGGTGCTCATCGGGCGCGCGCCGTCGTGCACCCTCGTGCTGGACGACGACTACTCCTCCTCCCGCCATGCCCGCATCTACCCCGAGGACGGCCAGTGGTTCGTCGAGGACCTGGGCTCGACGAACGGCACCTTCGTGGACCGCAACAAGATCGACAGCCCCACGGCCGTGACCGTCGGCAACCAGGTGCGCGTGGGCCAGTCGACCCTCGAGCTGCAGCGGTAGGCCGGCCATGACCATCGCCCTGCGCTACGCCGCCCGCTCCGACGTCGGCCTCGTCCGCTCCAACAACCAGGACTCGGCGTACGCGGGACCGCACCTGCTGGTCGTCGCGGACGGCATGGGTGGGCACGCGGGCGGCGACATCGCCTCGTCCGTCGCGGTCGCGCACCTAGCCCCGCTCGACGACGAGGCGCACGGGCCCGACGACGCGCTCGACGAGCTGGGCCGCGCCCTGAGCGAGGCGCACGACGAGCTCCTCGCCCTCGCGGAGGAGAATCCCGAGCTCGCCGGCCTCGGCACCACCGTCACTGCGCTGCTGCGCAGCGGCAACAAGCTCGCGATGGCGCACATCGGCGACTCACGTGCCTACCTGCTGCGCGACGACGAGCTCACGCAGGTCACGACGGACCACTCGTTCGTCCAGCACCTCGTCAACACCGGCAAGCTCACGCCGGAAGAGGCCGAGCACCACCCGCAACGGTCCGTGCTGCTGCGCGTCCTCGGTGACTTCGACATGGCGATCGTCCCCGACCTGTCGGTCCGTGAGGCCCGCGCCGGGGACCGCTGGCTGCTGTGCAGCGACGGCCTGTCCGGCGTCGTGAGCCAGCAGACGATCACCGAGGCGCTACGGGAGATCGACGACGCCGTCGAGTGCGCCGAGACCCTCGTCGGGTTCGCGCTGCGCGGCGGGGCACCCGACAACGTGACGGTCGTCGTCGGCGACATCGTCGAGGTCGACTCGCTGCCCGACGGCGCGGCCCCGGACACGACGTCGCACATCGTCGGCGCCGCGGCGCAGGACCGTCACCGGCCCAGCCGCGGCGGCAGGGGTGCCGCGGCCCGGGCCGCCGAGCACTCCGCAGCCGCGCGGGCGGCCGCCGCCACGACGACGACCTCCCGACCGGCCCCCACGGTCACCGAGGACGAGCCGCCGCCCCCGCGCAGCGTGTGGCGCCGCGTGCTCAAGGTGCTCGGCGCGCTCGTCCTCGTCGGCGCCGTCGCGACCGGCGGGTGGCTCGGCTACCAGTGGACCCAGACGCAGTACTACGTGGGCGTGGACGACGACGGCCGCATCGCGGTCTTCCGTGGGATCCCGCAGACCGTGGGCCCGGTCGTCCTGTCCACGGTCGTGGAGAGCAGCCGGACAGACGCCGCGGACCTGCCCCAGTACTTCCAGGACCGGCTCGCGGACACGATCCACGCCGACAGCCTGCAGGACGCCCGGGCCCGGGTCGCGGACCTGGAGGACGAGGCGGCCGACCGGTGACGCGGCGTCCGCACATCACGGGCGGGGGCGGCTGATGGCGACCGTCGCCCCGCTGCCCGTCCGGCCCGGCCGCTCCCTCGAGCTCGGCCTGCTCGTGCTCGCCCTGGTGATCGGCGTCGGCGCGTACGCCCTGGTGGGCCTCGCGACGGCCGACGCCCTGCCGGCCGACATCGTCGGCTACAGCGTGGGCCTGGTGGCCCTGTCCGTGGGGATGCACCTGGTGCTCCGCTGGCGCGCGCCGTACGCGGACCCCGTGATCCTGCCCTGCGTCGTGGCCCTCAACGGCATCGGCCTCGCGATGATCTACCGGATCGACCTGGCGTACGAGGTGCGCGACAAGTTCGCGGGCTTCGCCGAGCGCCAGCTCGCGTGGACCACGATCAGCATGGTGCTCGCCGGCATCGTCATCGCGATCCTGCGCGACCACCGCACGCTGCGCCGCTACACGTACACGGCGATGGTCGCGGGCCTGGTGCTCATCGTCCTGCCGCTCATGCCGGTGATCGGGCGCACCATCAACGGCGCGAAGATCTGGATCCACGTCGGGCCGGCGTCGCTGCAGCCCGCGGAGATCGCGAAGATCGTGCTCGCGGTGTTCTTCGCGGGGTACCTGGTGACCACGCGGGACACGCTCGCGCTCGCCGGGCCGCGCATCCTCGGCCTGCAGCTGCCCCGCATCCGCGACCTCGGCCCGATCCTCCTGGCCTGGATGGTGTCGCTCGGCGTCCTCGTGCTCCAGCGGGACCTGGGCACGTCGCTGCTGTTCTTCGGCCTGTTCGTCGGGATGCTCTACCTCGCCACCGAGCGGATCAGCTGGGTCGTCATCGGCGCGACCCTCTTCGTGGGCGGCGCGGCGATCGTCGCCACCGTGTTCCCGCACGTCGGCGCGCGCTTCGACGTGTGGCTGACCGCACTCGACACGGACACGTTCACCAGGGACCCGGGCGGCTCCGGCCAGCTCGTGCGCGGGCTGTTCGGCATGGCCAGCGGCGGGCTGTTCGGCACCGGCCTGGGCCAGGGCCGTCCCGACCTCGTGCCCTACGCGGAGTCCGACTTCATCGTCGCGTCCCTCGGCGAGGAGCTCGGCCTCACCGGCCTGCTCGCGATCCTCGTGCTCTACCTGGTCCTCGCGCAGCGCGGCCTGCGCACGGCCATCGGCGTGCGCGACGGGTTCGGCAAGCTCTTCGCCGGCGGCATGGCGTTCGTCGTCGCGTTCCAGTGCTTCGTCGTCGTGGGTGGCGTCACGCGCCTCATCCCGCTGACCGGTCTGACGATGCCGTTCCTCGCGTACGGCGGATCGTCGCTGCTCGCGAACTGGATCATCGCCGCGCTGCTGCTGCGCATCTCCGACAGTGCGCGCCGCCCCGCCCCCGTCACGACGTACGACGACGACGGCGCGCCCGCCGGCGACACCCTGCCCACCCCGGCGTCGGCCGCCGCGGGCGGCCCCGGCGGCGGGTCCAGCGGCGGGTCCGGCGGCGGGTCGGGCACGGAGAACGACACCGAGGTCATCCGGGTGGACGGGAGGCGCCGGTGAACACCCCGCTGCGTCGCCTCGCGACCGTCGTCGTCGTCATGTTCGTCGTGCTCATGGGCGCGTCCACGTGGGTCCAGTTCGTGCAGGCGCCCACGCTCAACGCCGACCAGCGCAACGTGCGCACCCAGTACCGGGAGTACGGCAACGCGCGCGGGCCGATCGTCGTCGGCGACCAGGCGGTCGCGGTGTCCGTGCCGATCGACGACCCGTACGGCTACCAGCGCCAGTACCCCGGCGGCGCGATGTACGCGCCCGTCACCGGCTTCTACTCGGTGGTCTACCAGCGCAGCGGCATCGAGGAGTGGCTGAACACCGAGCTCAACGGCTCGGCCGACTCGCTCTTCCTCACCCGTCTGCAGGACCTGGTGACCGGGCGGCAGCCGCTGGGCGCGTCCGTGCAGCTCACCATCGACCCGGTCGTGCAGCAGGCCGCCTGGGACGCGCTCGGCGACCAGCGCGGCGCCGTCGTCGCCCTGGACCCGACGACGGGCGCGATCCTCGCGATGGTGTCGAAGCCCAGCTTCGACCCGTCCGTGCTCGCGGGGCACGACCCGACGGCTGTCACGCAGGCGTGGACGGCGCTGCACGCGGACCCGACCCGGCCGATGGACAACCGGGCGATCGCCGGCAACACCTACCCGCCGGGCTCCACGTTCAAGCTCGTCACCGCGGCGGCGGCCCTCGAGAACGGCTTCACGGTCGACACCCCGGTGGCGGCCCCGCGCGAGCTCCAGCTGCCCAACAGCACGTCGGTGCTGCGCAACTTCGGCGGCTCCGCGTGCTCCAGCACGGGCGCCACGACCCTCGCGGACGCCCTGCGGATCTCCTGCAACACCGCGTTCGCGCAGATCGGCCTCGACCTCGGCGACGACGAGCTCCGTGCACAGGCCGAGGCGTTCGGCTTCGATACGCCCCTCAACGTGCCGATGAAGGTGACGGAGAGCCATTTCCCCGAGAACCCCGACGCGCCGCAGACGGCTCTCTCGGCGATCGGGCAGTACGAGGTGCGCGTGACGCCGTTGCAGATGGCCCTGGTCTCGGCCGCCATCGCCAACGGCGGCGTGCCCATGGAGCCGTACCTCGTGCAGACCGTCCGCAGCCAGGACCTGACCGTCGTCGACGAGGCCGAGCCCACCGAGCTCGACCGGGCCGTCTCGACCGCGACCGCCACGGCGCTGCGCGACATGATGGTCGGGGTCGTCGCGAACGGCACCGGGCGCTCCGCGCAGATCCCGGGCGTGCAGGTCGCCGGCAAGACCGGCACCGCGCAGACCACCGAGGACGCCCCGCCACACGCGTGGTTCACCGCGTTCGCCCCCGCCGACGCGCCCCGCGTGGCGGTCGCCGTGATCGTCGAGAACGGCGGCAACATGGGTAACGAGGCGACCGGCGGTGCCGTGGCCGCCCCCATCGCCCGGGCTGTCATCGAGGCGGCGCTGCGATGAGCGGCGCCCGGCCCCGCTGGGGGGTGAGGACGTGAAGCCGGCGGACGGCGTCGCCCTGGGCGGCCGCTACCGCCTCGTCTCGCGCATCGCCGTCGGCGGCATGGGCGAGGTCTGGGTGGGCCACGACGAGTCGCTCGCGCGCGACGTCGCCGTCAAGGTGCTGCGCGAGGAGTTCGCCGGCGACGAGGGGTTCCTCGAGCGCTTCCGCACCGAGGCCCGCAACTCCGCCCAGCTGTCCCACCCGAACATCGCCCAGCTCTACGACTACGGCGAGCAGGACGGCTCCGGGTTCCTCGTCATGGAGCTCATCCTCGGCGAGCCGCTCGCGGACCTGCTGGACCGCGAGCCGGTGCTCCCGACGCGGCGCCTGCTGCCGATCCTCGCGGAGACGGCGCGCGCCCTGCACGCGGCGCACGTGGCCGGCGTCGTGCACCGCGACGTCAAGCCCGGCAACATCATCATCGCGCGCTCCGGGCGCGTGAAGATCACCGACTTCGGCATCTCGACCGCCACCGGCCGCATCCCCATGACGGACTCGGGGATGGTCATGGGCACGGCGCAGTACCTGTCGCCCGAGCAGGCCATCGGCAAGGCCGCGACCCCCGCGTCGGACATCTACTCCCTCGGGATCGTCGCGTACGAGGCGCTCGTCGGGAACCGGCCCTTCACCGGCGCGACGGCGGTCGACATCGCGGTCGCGCACGTGAACACGCCCGTGCCCCCGCTGCCCGCCGAGGTCGACCCGACGCTCGCGGCGCTCGTCATGCGCATGCTCGCCAAGGACCCGGAGGAGCGGCCGCGCTCCGCAGCGTCGCTCGCGCGCGTGCTCGAGGAGATGGCCGAGCGCACGCCGCCCGGTGGCATCCCCTCCGCGCTGGGGCGCCACGCGCGCCTCGCGGACGTCGTCGACGCCGTGGAGTCCGGTGCGGCCGACCGGTCCGTCGGGACGTTCCCCGGCCTGGGCGGTGTGCCGCGCATGCCGAACGACGCGCCCGTGAAGCCGCACCCGTCGACGGCGGACATCGCGGCCGAGGCGGCGGCTGCCGCTGCCGGCGTAGCGGCGGCGACGACGTCGGGCTCGGTGAAGCCCGTGACGCCCGCCGCGCCCACGCCGACGTTCACTCCCGCCGCGCCTCCCGCCCTTGCCGCGCCTGCCGCACCCGCGACGCCCGCTGCGCCTGCGACGCCCCCGCCTGCAG
>JAEYXM010000234.1 GCA_023428465.1 Actinomycetes bacterium | reverse complement strand
GCCTCGCGCAGCGCACGACGGGTCAGGGGCTGCCCGGGGGCGGCCAGGGTCTCGCCTGCGTCCGCGGCGGGCACGTGCGTGGCAGGAGCGTGCGGGGCGGAGCCGTGCCGGGCGACGGGAGTGACCGCCGTCGGGACGCTCGCGCCGGCGTCAGGCAGCCAGACGACCGGCGGAGCGGGCGGGGTGGTCGGCGCCGTCTGCGCGTGCCGAAGCTCGCGCCGGGTGACCGGCTGCCCGTGCGTCATGTCCTGGTGTCCCGTCCGTGGCCGATGCCGCCGTCGAGGGCGGACGTCTGTCTCAGAACGTTTCGTCAGACACGCCGGAGGGCCTGAGCCGTCACCCGGGTGAAACGGGCCTGTGATCTGCGCTAACGCGCCGCTGTCCGGTCGCGGGCGGGCGGTCGGTCGCCGCAGGGATCGTTGCGGCGCCCGGCCAGTCCTGGTCGGTACCGGTGCATCCCGGTCCGCCCGATCCACCCGAGCTCGTCCCGATCCGACGACCGGCGACGCGAAGGGGCCCGGCCGAGGTCGGCCGGGCCCCTTCGGGAGCGGTGGGACTCAGCTGCAGCCGCTGGTCGAGCCGCAGCCCTCGCAGACGTAGCAGGAGCCCGACGGGCGCATCTTGATGCCGCACGACAGGCACAGCGGCGCGTCGGCGGTGCGACCCTGCTTGAGCTCCATGAGCTCCGCGGAGGAGTGCACGGCCTGCGTGGCGGGGACCGACGCGGGGACCACCGGCAGGAGCGGCGCGGCGGGGGCCACGGCCGGCTCGTGGTGCTCGACGGAGGCTGCGACACCACCCTGGTCGGGCTCGGTCTCGTCGACGGGCGCGTACGAGCCCGTCTCGAGCTGGCGAGCCCGCTCGGCAGCGGTGTAGATGCCCAGCGCCGACCGCGTCTCGAACGGCAGGTAGTCCAGGGCCAGGCGCCGGAAGATGTAGTCCATCATCGACTGCGCCATCCGGATGTCCGGGTCGTCCGTCATACCGGCCGGCTCGAAGCGCATGTTGGTGAACTTCTCGACGTAGGTCTCGAGCGGCACCCCGTACTGCAGGGCGACCGAGATCGCGATCGAGAAGGCGTCCATGACGCCCGCGAGGGTCGAGCCCTGCTTGCCCAGCTTGAGGAAGACCTCACCGAGGCCGTCGCCCGGGTAGGAGCCGGCGGTGATGTAGCCGTCGGCGCCACCCACGGTGAACGACGTCGTCTTGGACTCGCGCTGGCGGGGCAGGCGCTTGCGGACGGCACGCGCGGGCGCCGCCGTGGCCTCCGCGGCCGGGGCGGGCGCGGACTGGGCCTTCGCCTTCGCGTCCGACAGCGGCTGTCCGACCTTGCAGTTGTCGCGGTAGATGGCGAGGGCCTTCACGCCCATCTTCCACGCCTTGAAGTAGATGTCCTCGATCTCCTCGACGGTCGCCGACTCCGGCATGTTGACGGTCTTGGAGATGGCGCCCGAGATGAAGGGCTGCACCGCGGCCATCATGCGCACGTGACCCATCGGAGAGATGGCCCGCTCGCCGACGGCGCAGTCGAACACCTCGTAGTGGTCGGGGCGCAGGCCCGGCGCGTCGACGACGTGCCCGTGCTCGGCGATGTGCTCGACGATCGCCTCGATCGTCTCCCCGGCGTAGCCGAACCGCCGCAGCGCGCGGGGGACCGTCTGGTTGACGATCTGCATCGAGCCGCCGCCGACGAGCTTCTTGAACTTGACCAGCGAGAAGTCCGGCTCGATGCCGGTGGTGTCGCAGTCCATCATGAAGCCGATGGTCCCGGTGGGGGCGAGGACGGACGCCTGGGCGTTGCGCCAGCCGGCCTTCTCACCGATCCGGTTGCCCTCCGCCCACACGCGGGTCGCCGCGGCGTGCAGCTCGGCGTCCATCGCGCCGAGGGTGCGGATGTCGTCGTTGGCGGCGGCGTGCTTGCGCATCACGCGCTTGTGGGCGGTGGCGTTACGGGCGTAGCCCTCGTACGCGCCGACGACGCCCGCGAGCTCGGCGGAGCGCTTGTACGCGGTGCCCGTCATGAGTGAGGTGATCGACGCAGCGAGCGCCCGGCCACCCTCGGAGTCGTACCCGTGGCCCGTCGCCATGAGGAGCGCGCCGAGGTTGGCGTAGCCGATGCCGAGCTGGCGGTAGGCGCGCGTGGTGACGCCGATCGCCTCCGTCGGGAAGTCGGCGAAGCAGATGGAGATGTCCATCGCGGTGATGATCAGCTCGACGGCCTTCTCGAACTTCTCGACGTCGAACGTGTCGTCGTCGCGCAGGAACTTCATCAGGTTGAGCGAGGCGAGGTTGCACGAGGAGTTGTCCAGGTGCATGTACTCGCTGCAGGGGTTCGACGCGGTGATGCGCCCGGCCTCGGGGCTGGTGTGCCACGCGTTGATCGTCGAGTCGTACTGCAGGCCCGGGTCCGCGCACTCCCACGCGGCCTTCGCGATCTTGCGGAACAGGTCGCCCGCGTCGACGGTCTCGACGACGTCGCCGTTGGTGCGGCTGCGCAGGGCGAACGTGCCGCCGTCCTCGACCGCCTGCATGAACTCGTCGCTCACGCGCACCGAGTTGTTGGCGTTCTGGTACTGCACGGAGACGATGTCGCGGCCGCCCAGGTCCATGTCGAAGCCGGCCTCGCGGAGGGCGCGGATCTTGTCCTCCTCGCGCGCCTTCGTCTCGACGAACTCCTCGATGTCCGGGTGGTCGACGTCGAGGACGACCATCTTCGCGGCGCGGCGCGTGGCGCCGCCGGACTTGATGGTGCCCGCGGACGCGTCCGCGCCGCGCATGAAGGAGATGGGGCCGGAGGCGGTGCCGCCCGAGGACAGGAGCTCCTTGGAGGAGCGGATCCGGGACAGGTTCAGGCCGGCGCCCGAGCCGCCCTTGAAGATCATCCCCTCCTCGCGGTACCAGTTCAGGATCGAGTCCATCGTGTCGTCGACGGAGAGGATGAAGCAGGCGGACACCTGCTGCGGCGACGGCGTCCCGACGTTGAACCACACGGGCGAGTTGAACGAGAACACCTGGTTGAGGAGCATCCAGGTCAGCTCGTGCTCGAAGACGGTCGCGTCCTCCTCGGTCGCGAAGTAGCCGAACTCGCGGCCCGCGCGGGTGTAGGTGAGGACCACGCGGTCGATGAGCTGCTTGAGGCTCCACTCGCGCGCGGACGTGCCGACCGCGCCACGGAAGTACTTGGTGGTGACGATGGTCGTGGCGTTCATCGACCAGGTGGCCGGGAACTCCACGCCCTTCTGCTCGAAGATCGTCTCGCCCGACTTCCAGTTGGTCTGGACGACGTCGCGCCGCTCCCACTCCACCTCGTCGTAGGGGTGGACCCCGGCCGTGGTGAAGACGCGGGCGATGCTGAGGCCGGCCGCGCGCCCCTTCGAGGCGCCGCGCGAGCCCGGCCGGTTGGTGCTGGACGTCTCCGTCATGTCTGTCTCCTCCACGTTCCCAGGATGCTCTGCACGCCCGTCGTCTGCCCCGGCCTCGACGGGGCGGGCCGCGCGGCTGCGTCGCCGCCCGATGCCGAGTCCCTACCGGCCGGTCGGGCCGTTCCCGGGGCTCTCGGCGCCCATCGTCAGTGCCGAACTCACAAGCGTGGAATCACTATATGTAGGGGGTCTGACAGATCCAGCCCCGACATGTGGCGTCTCTTCACCCGTTCGCTGCGAAGTCGCAGGCCAGGGCACAGATAGTTCACGAAAACCCGTTCGGCGCGTCGCGCGCGTCGGCGTGTCGGCGTCGACGAAGGCCGCACGGGCCGCCGTGCGGCGCAGCGCGGCGAGCACCGGACGCCCCACGAGCGTGACCCCGACGGCGGTCGTCACGGCCCGCCCGACGTCCCACCCGAGGGACGTCGCGGCCACGAAGACGCCGAAGCGGTGGAGGTTCGCCGTGACCGGCTCGCCGGCCACGTAGGACAGCTCGGTGCCCAGCCCGAGCTGGAACGGCCAGTACGACAGGTTCATCGCCAGGCCGAACGCCAGGGCCCCCACGGCGCCGTACGCGGCGAGCATCGCGATCTCGCCCCGGCCACGCGGCCGACGGGGCAGGAGCCCCGCGCCGAGCCCGATCCACGACGCCGCGAGCATCTGGAACGGCAGCCACGGCCCGACGCCGCCGGTCACCAGGGCCGACGTCACGAGGGTCGTCGACCCGAGGGCGAAGCCGAAGCCCGGCCCGAGCGCGCGGCCGCCCAGGACGAGCAGGATGAAGACGAGCTCGACTCCCGCGGTCCCGGCCGAGAGCGGGCGCACGACGGCCCCGACCGCGGAGAGGAGGCCCAGCACCGCGACGGCCTTGACGTCCACGGCCCCATCGTCGAGGGCTATCGCGAGCACGACGAGCACGCCCGCGAGGACGGCTCCGAGCAGCAGGGGCGCCTCGTCCCCGCGGTCGAGGGCCGATCCCGGTCCCACGACGAGCGGCCAGACGAAGGCGAGCAGACCTGCCACGGACGCGAGGGTGATCGCGGCGGCGGTGCGTCGGCCGAGGGGCACGGCCCTGGGGCGGGCCGGGCGGCCGGGGCGCCCCAGGGCCCGCGTCGCCACCCGCTCGGTCACCCCGGTCACCGGAGCACCCCCAGGCGCGCGCGGACCGCGGAGACGGTCAGCAGGTCCGTCGGGCGAAGCACCTTGGCGACCTGCGGGGCGAACACGGGCGACGACACGAGCACCTGTGCGGCCGGACCGTCGGTGACGACCTCGCCGTCGGCCAGGAGGACCACGCGGTCGGCGCACTCGGCCACGAACTCCACGTCGTGGCTCGAGGCCACGACCGCACCGCCCGCCTCCGCGTGCCGGCGCAGCACGGCGGCCAGGAGGTCCTTGGCGGCGTAGTCCAGCCCGCGCGTGGGCTCGTCGAGCAGGAGCACGGGTGGGCGGGCCGCGAGCTGGATGGCCAGGGCCAGGGCGAGCCGCTGCCCCTCGGAGAGGTCCCGGGGGTGCGCCGCGTCGTCCACGCCCGGCGCGAGGGACTCGAGCAGGGCCCTGGCCTCGCCCGGGGCATCCGGGGGATCCGCTGCGGCGCACTCGTCGGCGACCGTGTCCCGGAACAGGAGTGCGGCCGGCTCGTGGGGGACCAGGGCGATCGACCTGCGCGCCGTCGCGGCATCCAGCGTGGCCGGGTCGACGGGGGTGCTCGCGCCGGTCCCGTCCGTCGCGGCGACCGTCACGGTGCCCGAGGTGCGCGTCCCGGTGCCCTGCAAGGCCCACAGGAGGGTCGACTTGCCGGCACCGTTGCGGCCCATGAGGGCGACGACCTCGCCCGGGGCCAGCTCGAGGTCGACCCCGCGAACGGCGTGGACGGCGCTTGCGCGTCGTCCGTGCCGTACTCCGAGCCCGCGTGCCGCAAGCAGCGGCGCAGGGCGTGCCCCGGCCTGCCCGGAGGCCGCCGGCAGATCGGTCCGGCCCAGGACCGCGGACCCGGCTTCGGACCTGGCACCCACCGCGTCCGCACCGGGTCCCGCATCCAGGGCGAGCCCCTTCCGAAAGCCCGCCGCGCGCCGCCGGGCCTCGCGCACCGACAGGGGGAGCGGGTACCAGCCCGCGAGGCGGCCGAGCTCGACGACAGGCGGGGCGACGAGCGAGTCCGCCAGGACCGTCGCAGGGTCGCCGGAGCGGACCGTGCCGTCCGGGCGCACCTCCACCACGCGGTCGGCGTACTGGACGACGCGCTCGAGCCGGTGCTCCGCGACCAGGACCGTCATCCCGAGGTCGTGCACCAGTCGGGTGAGGGCGGCGAGCACCTCCTCCGCGGCCGCCGGGTCGAGCGCCGACGTCGGCTCGTCGAGGACGAGCACGCGCGGGTGCGGCGTGAGGACCGCCCCGATCGCGACCCGCTGCTGCTCACCACCGGACAGGTCGGCGAGGGGCCGCGCGCGCAGCGGCACGAGCCCCAGGAGGTCGAGGACCTCCTCCACCCGCCGGCGCATCACGTCGCCCGGCACGCCGATCTGCTCCATCGCGTACGCGAGCTCGTCCTCGACGGTGTCGGTCACGAAGCCCGCGACCGGGTCCTGGCCGACGACGCCGACGACGTCGGCCAGGTCGCGGGGCAGGTGGGTCCGGGTGTCCCGACCGTCGACGAGGACGTGCCCGGCGAGCGTGCCGCCGGTGAAGTGGGGCACGAGCCCGCAGACCGCGCGCAGCAGTGTCGACTTGCCGGCGCCCGTCCCGCCGATGAGGAGCGCGAGCTCGCCCTCGGGCAGCTCCAGGTCGACGTCGCGCAGGACCGGGCGATCGGTTCCCGGGTAGGTCACCGTGACGCGGGACAGCTCGACGACGCCCCTCACGCGGGCACCTCCGCCTCGGTCGCCCGGGTGTCGAGGTCGACCGCGGGCACCGCCGCGGCGAGCGCGCCGGCGATCGCGGCGAGCAGCCCGACGTCGTCCGGGGCGTCGGTCAGTGCCGTGGACCCCACGATGAGGGCGGCGCCGAACGCGCCCGCGCCTGCGACGAGCCAGTCGCGCCGGCCCCAGCGGTCGGGTCGGTACCGCGTCCGACGCACGGACCGTCCGGCCAGCACGGAGGCGGTCACGGCGGCGACCACCGCCACGGCGAGGACGGCGACGGTCCGGATCGTCAGCGGCGAGGTCAGCAGCCCGTAGACGCCGACGGCGGTCGCCACGAGCGCGGTCATGAGGAGGACGTCGACCCGCCGGTCGTCCCCGGCGCGCACGCCCCGCGCGTAGCCGCGGCTGTCCATGGACGCGGCGAGGGCCAGCGAGCGGTCGAGCGCGTCGATGAGGACGGGCAGTGCGGTCGCGCGGACCGCGGCGAGCCCGCGCGGGACGTCACCACGCAGCCGCTGGGCTCGTCGGACGGTCCGGGCGGCAGCCGCGAGCTGCGGGGTCACGGACACGGCGATGACGACCGCGGTACCGAGGTGGTGCAGCGATGCCGGGAGAGCACGCAGCGCCCGGCGCGGGTTGGTGAGCGCGTTCGCGGCCCCGACACAGATGACGAGGACGGCGAGCCGGAGACCCTCGGTGGCGGCCGTCGCGAGGCCCGTGGTGGTCACGGGGCCGAGGAGCTGGACGCCGACGGCCCAGTCCGGCAGCTGCACGCGCGGCAGGTCCCACACCACGGTCCCCGGCGCCTTGATCCCGACGAGGACGTGGAACACCACACGGACGGCCACGATGCACGCGCCCAGCACGAGGAAGGCGCCGAAGGTACGCCCCCACGGCTCGGAGCCCCGCCGCGCGAGCACCACCGTCACCACGACCGCAAGCACCAGGGCGAGCGGGAGCGGGCCGGTGAGCCGGGTGGCGGCCACCGCAAGAGCGGCGGCCCAGGCCCACCAGGCGAGCGGGTGCTGGGCGCTGTGCATCGTGGTCCGGTCAGTCCTGGCCGGCCGGGCCGTGCAGGTCCCGCTGGCGACGCAGCAGCCCGACGACGAGCGCTGCGACGGCCCCCACCCCCGCGATCCCGACGGCGGCGACCACCCAGGCGGGGGTCCCGTCGGCGTCGTCCTCCACCGGCGTGCCGGCGTCGTCACCCGTGTCGACCCCGCCCTGCGCCGCCTCGGCCTGAGCGTCGGCCGCCTCCTGGGCCTCCACCTGTGCCTGCCCGGCTGCCGCAGCCTCGAGCTCCGCGGGCGTCAAGGACGGTCCGGCGGTGCCGTCCCCGTAGCGCCAGCCCTCGACGTCACCGGCCGCGGGTGCGCTCGTGTCCGGGCCCTCCATGTACGTCTCCCAGTCGCCGGACTCGCCGGCGAACCAGTACGACCAGTAGACGCCCGTGAACTCCGCCGGGCACGGGTCCGGCAGAGCGTCGATCGCGCACAGCAGGCCGGCGCCGTCGCGCGTGTCCGCGAAGCCCGCGGCCGTGAGGGCCTCCGCGCCGCTCGCAGGGGAGGGCGCGCAGCCGACCTCGATGCCGCCGCCCAGCTCGGTCGCGTCGACGACGACGGTGACGCCGTCGACGCACGCCCCGGACAGGTCGGCGTCGTCCGCCGCGGCGGCTGCGGCGGTGGCCGCAGGCGCGAACGCGAGCATCGCGAGTCCCGCGGCGACGGTGGTGAGGAAGGTGGTGGCGCGTGCGCCAGGGGGACGAGCAGGGGACATCGGGTGCCTCTTTCTGAGGGGTCCGCGACGGGACCCGGCACCGCCGTCCGCCGCGGGCCTCCCGCGGGTCTGGCGACCCGGGCTCCGTCCCGCATGCCTCGACGGTAGGAGCCTCTCGACCTGCAGCAGGTGCTCCGGCTCGTCGGATCTGTGATCCGACCTACGGTTGCGGGTCAGCGCCGGACTCGGACCGGCTTCCCCTGCGCGCGGGTCACGCCGCCCAGGTGGGCGACGGCAGGCCCCACGCTACCCCTTCGCGCGGGACCCCCGGCCCGCCGTCCGCGCCCGGCCGCCGGCCGCCCGCCGTCCGCGCGGCTTCGTCCCGTGGCGTCCGCACGGGCAGGCCACCGGGGAACCCCGGGCGACGCGCCGGGCGCGGGACTTGCCCCGGACGTGCGCGGTGGGTGAGGGTTCCCGAGTCGAGAGGAGGCCCCGTGCGGATCTACACGCGGGCGGGAGATGACGGCACGACGGGCCTGTTCCTCGGGGGCCGGGTGTCGAAGTCGGACGCGCTCATGAGCGCATGCGGGGACATCGACGAGGCCGTCGCGGTGCTGGGTCTCGCCCGCGCCGCTCTCGGCGCGCTCGACGACACCGATGCCGCGGCCCTCGCGGAGGAGGTCCTGGGCCGCCAGCGGGACCTCTTCGTCGTCGCGGCGGACCTGGCCACGAACCCCGCGCACCGCAACCGGCTCCAGCCGGGTGTCTCCCTGGCCACCGAGGAGATGGTGACCCACCTGGAACAGGTCATCGACGAGCGGGTCGCGCTGCGCCCGCTGCGCCCGGTCTTCCTCGTGCCCGGCGCCAACGCGGCATCGGCCCACCTCGACCACGCGCGGGCGGTGGTGCGCCGGGCCGAGCGCGCCGTCGTGGCGCTGCGGGATGCCGGCGCCGTCGTCACCGAGGAGTGCCTGCGCTACCTCAACCGACTGTCCGACCTGCTCTTCGTCCTCGCGCGTGACGCCGCGGGTGAACCTGAGCCCGCCAGCCATGACTGAGGCGCCACCCAGGAGCGGGACCGCCTACGCTCCCGTTGGTGGCGTCCCCGTCGGGGACCACGAGGCGTAGGAGCAGGTCGTGGCACTCGAGCTGGCACCGTGCCGGGTGCACGGGGAAGGCGGCGAGCTGGTCGCCGCCGGCCACGTGCGCGCCGTCGACGCCACGACGCTCAGCGTGACGGCACCGCGGTACTCCGGCCACGCGCTGGAACCCGGCGACTGGGTCGTGCTCGAGGTGGACAGCCCGGTCCGCGGCGAGTGCACGTTCGACGCCTACGTCGCCGCGAGTGCCCCGGGCGTCATCGAGCTCGCCGGTCTGCAGCTGCGCGACGTCGTCCAGCGGCGGACGGCGGTCCGGGTGCCGGTGACCGTCCCCGTCACGTTCGATGCGATCATCACCGACGGCGAGGAGCTCGTGCTCGACCCTCCGCTCCAGGCGCTCGTCATCGACGCATCGGCCGACGGCATGCGCTTCCGGTGCGAGCGCCCGATCGCGGTGGGCGCGTTGCTGCGCGCCGAGTTCCCGGCGCGTCGGCCCGTTCCCGTGCTCGCGGAGGTGCTCCGCCACGAGGAGGTGCGGGGCGCGACGGCGCACGGCTGCCGCTTCCTCGGCCTCGCCGAGCGGGACCGTGACGTCCTCGTCGCCTTCGTCCTGGAGGCCGAGCGCAAGCTCCTCGCCGAGCGGCGGGACTCGCTCTCCGGCTGACTGGCAGGATGGTCGCCCGTGACGACCTCACTGCCGCCCGACGCCCGCCGGTACTTCGGCTCCGACAACTACGCCGGCGTCCACCCCGAGGTCCTGGCCGCGCTCGCCGCGGCGAACACGGGCCACCAGGTCTCCTACGGGGCCGACGCGTGGACGGCCCGCCTCACCGACGTGCTCGCCGACCAGCTCGGGCGTCCCGTGGACGTCTACCCGGTGTTCACCGGGACGGCCGCGAACGTCGTCGCCCTCCAGGCGATGCTGCCGCGCTGGGGCGCGGTGATCTGCACCGAGACTGCGCACATCAACACGGACGAGAACGCGGCGCCCGAGCGGGTGGGCGGGCTCAAGCTCCTCACCGCGGCGACGTCCGACGGCCGCCTGACGCCGGGCGACGTCGCGTCACGCCTCGGCGGCCGCGACGACGAGCACCGCGCCCAGCCCGGCGTCGTCTCGATCACCCAGACGACCGAGCTCGGCACCTGCTACACCCCGGACCAGATCGCCGCGATCTGCGACCTCGCGCACGCCGAGGGCCTTCGCGTGCACATGGACGGTGCGCGCATCGCGAACGCCGCCGCGAGCCTTCGACTCCCGCTGCGCGCGTTCACCGCGGACGTCGGCGTCGACGTCCTCTCGCTGGGCGGCACGAAGAACGGCGCGATGGGTGCGGAGGCCGTCGTCGTGCTGGACCCGGACGCGGTCGAGGGCGTGCGGTACCTGCGCAAGATCGACATGCAGCTCGCCTCGAAGATGCGGTTCCTGTCCGCGCAGCTCCTCGCACTCCTCGAGGACGGGCTGTGGGTCCGGTCCGCGGGGCACGCCAACGCCATGGCCACGCGCCTCGCGGCTGGGCTGGCGGACCTGCCGGGCGTGTCCCTGGCGCTGCCGGTGGAGGCGAACGCCGTCTTCGCGGTCCTGCCGCCGGGCGTGGCGGACGCGGTCCGCGAGGAGTTCCACTTCTACGACTGGGACGGGACGCCCGGCCTGGTCCGGCTCATGTGCGCGTTCGACACCACCGAGGGCGACGTCGACGCCCTGGTCACAGCGGTCAGAGCAGCCCTGCATCCATGAGGCGGAGCGCGAGGACGTTGCCGTCCGCGCCGCGCACCTCGGGCGGCATCGCGGCCTGAGCCTCGCGCTCGCCCCCTGCTCCCGGCCCGGGCGCGCCGTGCGAGAGCATCTGCTGAGCGGCGGAGAGCTCCCGGATCGCGACGAACGCCACCCGGTCCGGGTGCTCGGCCGCGATCTCGGCGTAGATGGCGGGATCGTGCTGGCCGTCGTCGCCGACGAGGACGAACCGGGTGCCGGGCAGCTCGCCGATCAGCCTGCGCAGCGTCGCGAGCTTGTGTGCGCGCCCGCTGCGGAACCAGCCGGTGTTGGTCGGGCCCCAGTCGGTCAGCAGCAGCGGCCCCACCGGGTAGCCGTGGCGCTCGAGGAACCGGCGTACGGCCGGTGCGACGTTCCACGCACCCGTCGAGAGGTAGAACGTCGGCGCGTCCGGGTTGGCGCCCTGCCACCGGCGGTACAGCTCGGCCATGCCCGGCACGGCGCGGCGTGCCTGCTCGTGCAGCACGAAGCTGTTCCAGGCCGCCAGGAGCGGGCGGGGGAGAGCGGTGACCATGACGGTGTCGTCGATGTCGCTGACCATGGCCACGTTCGGGCCGGGCGGGACCACGAGGACCGGCGCGTCGACCGGGTCCCCGCCCACGCTGAGGACGACACGCTGCCAGCCGGGCGCCAGCTCCGCGGGCAGGACGGCGTCGATGTAACCGCCGCGGTCCGCCACGACGTCGTGCACCGCGTCCCCGACCTGGACGCGCACCGTGGCCCGTGGCACCTTGCCGGTGAGGAAGCTGCGCCAGCCGCGCACCGCGCGACGTCCGGACGCGGAGTCCTTCTCAGCCACCTCGACGGCACGCGTGCCGGGCGGCGCCAGGACGGCGCGGGCCATGACCCGTACCCAACCCTCCGACCCGTAACCGGTGTAGGGCTCGACGCGCGGCACCCAGCCGCGTCGGCCCAGCCACGCACCGACGAGCGCGTTCAGCCGGTCCTCGAGGCGGGCTGCGGGATGGGGGCGGGTGCTCGTCACGGCCGACCAGTCTGGCATCGGGGAGCCGGGCCCGCCCGTTCAGGCCTTCGCGACCGTGAGGAGGACGACGGAGTCCTCGAGGGCTTCCATGGCCGAGCGGGTGGCCGGCAGGACGATGAGGTCGCCCGGGCTGCCCTCCCACGACGTCGCGTTGGTGCGCAGCGAGATCCGGCCGGTCAGGACGTGGATGGTGGCCTCGCCGGGGCTCTCGTACGGGTCGGTGGCACGACCCGCGAGGAGCGCGATGACGGTCTGCCGGAGCACTTTCTCGTGGCCGCCGTGCACGGTCTTGGCGCTGCGCCCGGCCGGCGCCCGCCGGGCGGCTGCGAGCTCGGTACGGGCCAGGGCGACGAGCGACATCTTGTCCATGCGGGACTCCTCGCGTAGGTACGTCGCCAGCATAAGCACCCGCCGTCGCGGCCCCCGAGAGGGGTGGCACGGGCGACGGCTCGCCGCGCGCTCCGCGCAGGCCGACGGTAGTAAGGACCGATGACGATCATCGGCTTCCACGCATCCCACGAGCAGGTGGACCCCGCCACGCTGCTTGCCGCCGTCCAGCGCGCCGAGGCCGCCGGCTTCGACGCGGCCATGTGCTCCGACCACCTCGCGCCCTGGAGCGAACGCCAGGGTCAGTCGGGCTTCGCCTGGTCCTGGCTCGGCGCCGCGCTCGCCACGACGGGCCTGCGCCTCGGTGTCGTGTCCGCGCCGGGCCAGCGCTACCACCCTGCGATCATCGCCCAGGCGTCGGCCACGCTCGCCCAGATGTTCCCGGGCCGGTTCTGGGCCGCGCTGGGGTCGGGGGAGAACGCCAACGAGCACGTGACGGGCGACCCGTGGCCGATCAAGGAGGTGCGGGACGCGCGCCTGCTCGAGGTGGTGGAGGTCATCCGCCGCCTGCACGCGGGGGAGGAGGTGACCCACCACGGGCTGGTCACCGTCGACCGCGCCCGGGTGTGGACGCTGCCGGACACGCCACCGCCGCTCATCGGTCCGGCTGTGACGGTCGCGACGGCGCGGCGCGCCGCTGGCTGGGCCGATGGCCTCATCACGATCAACCAGGACCATGACGTGCTGCGCGAGATCATCCACGTCTACCGCGAGGCCGGTGGGCGCGGCCCCCTCGCGCTCCAGGTGCACGTGTCCTGGGCGCCCACCCAGGGCGAGGCCGAGGCGATCGCCGTCGACCAGTGGCGCTCGAACGTCTTCCCTCCGCCCGTGTGCTGGGACCTCGCCACGCCCGAGCACTTCGACGTCGCCTCGCGCCACGTGCGGCCCGACGACGTCGCGCAGGCGGTGCGGATCTCCGCCGACCTGGGCCGGCACGCCGCCTGGTTGGCGGAGTACGCCGCGCTGGGTTTCGACGAGATCTACGTCCACCACGTCGGCCAGGAGCAGGTCCCCTTCATCGACGAGTTCGGCGCGCACGTCCTGCCGCAGGTGCGGGGTGGCCGATGAGGATCACCGACACCTCCGACCTGTGGTGGAAGAACGCCGTCGTGTACTGCCTGGACGTGGAGACGTTCATGGACTGGGACGGCGACGGGACCGGCGATCTCCAGGGCCTGTGCCAGCGCATCGACCACCTCGCCGAGCTGGGCGTGACGTGCCTGTGGCTCATGCCGTTCTACCCGACCGCTGACCGCGACGACGGCTACGACGTCACGGACTACTACGGCGTCGACCCGCGGCTCGGCACGCACGGGGACTTCGTCGAGCTGGTGCGGACCGCGCACGACCGGGGCATGCGGGTCATCGTCGACCTCGTCGTGAACCACACCTCGGACCGCCACCCGTGGTTCCGTGCCGCGCGCTCCAGCAAGGACAGCCCGTACCGCGACTACTACGTGTGGCGCGCGGACCCGCCGCCCGACACATCCGACCAGGTGGTGTTCCCGGGCGAGCAGACGGGCATCTGGAACCTCGACGAGAAGACGGGGGAGTACTACCTGCACCGCTTCTACCCGCACCAGCCCGACCTCAACGTCGGCAACCCCCGGGTGCGGGACGAGATCGCGAAGGTCATCGGCTTCTGGCTCGAGCTGGGTATCGACGGCTTCCGGGTCGATGCCGTGCCGTTCCTGCTCGAGACGGACGGCCTGTCGGCGAAGGCCTCCGAGGACCTCGGCGACCCGCACGACTACCTACGGTCCCTTCGCACGTTCCTGTCCCGGCGCTCGGGGTCGGCGATCCTGCTGGGCGAGGTGAACCTGCCGTACGAGGAGCAGCTGCTGTACTTCGGCGACGGCCACGGGGACGAGCTGACGATGGTCTTCGACTTCGTGGCGATGCAGCAGATGTACCTCTCGCTCGCCCGCGCGGACGCCCGCCCGCTCGCCGAGGCTCTGCGGTCGCGCCCACCGATCCCGCCGGACTGCCAGTGGGCCACCTTCGTGCGCAACCACGACGAGCTGACCCTGGACAAGCTCACCGACGACGAGCGCGCGGAGGTCTTCGCGGCCTTCGGCCCCGAGGAGGACATGCAGCTCTTCGGCCGAGGCCTGCGGCGGCGACTGCCGTCCATGCTCGACGGCGACCCGCGCCGCATCCGGATGGTCTACTCGCTGCTGTTCGCCCTGCCGGGCACGCCGACCCTGTTCTACGGCGAGGAGATCGGCATGGCGGAGAACCTCGACGCACCGGGCCGGCTCGCGGTGCGCACGCCGATGCAGTGGACGCCCGAGCGCAACGGAGGGTTCTCCTCGGCCAGGCCCTCTCGCCTGCCCGGGCCGGTGACGACGGGCGGTTTCGGACCCGAGTTCGTCAACGTGAGCGCCCAGCGCCAGGACCCGGACTCGCTCCTGCGGTTCGTCACGCTCCTGGCACGCAGGTACCGCGAGTGCCCCGAGCTCGGCTGGTCCGGCGTGCGCGTCCTCGACCAGCCGCACCTGGAGGTGCTCGCCCTGTGCAGCACGGTGGACGACGGCGCGGTCGGCGAGGGGACGGTCGTCACGTTGCACAACCTGGGCCCCGAGGCACGCACCGTCCCGATCCGGCTCGACCCGGCCGACGCCGAGCGCCGGCTCGTGGACCTGCTGGAGGCGGGCGGGTGCGACGTCGGGCAGGACGGGCGCGCGGAGGTGGTCCTCGAGGGCTACGGCTACCGGTGGCTACGGCTCGTGGACGCCGACACGCGCATGCTCGTGTGACGACCCGTGGGTCGGGACCCGGACGGCGTCCGTGTGTCCCGGCCCGCCGTCCACCTAGGGTGTCCCCGTGACTGCCCCCCGACGCCGAGTCCGTACCGATGCCCACGAGCTGCGGGAGGGCTTCGCGGCCATCCGCACCGAGTACGAGGTCCCTGTCGAGTTCCCGCCCGACGCCGCCGCGGAGGCCGAGCAGGCCGCCGCGGACGGGGGACGGGTCGCCGGCACGGGCCGGCGCACGGACCTCACCGACCTGCCCTTCGTCACGATCGACCCGCCGGGCTCCCGGGACCTCGACCAGGCGATGCACCTGTCGCGGGACGGCGCGGGCTACCGCGTCCGGTACGCGATCGCCGACGTCGCGGCGTTCGTGACGCCCGGGGGTGCGCTCGACCTGGCGGTCCGGGACCGCGCGTTGACCGTGTACTGCCCCGACCGGCGGGTGGGCCTGCACCCCGAGGTCCTGAGCGAGGGCGCGGCATCCCTACTCCCCGGGCAGACGCGCCCGGCGGTCGTGTGGGACGTGCGCCTCGACGCCGACGGCGAGGTGCTCTCGGCGGACGTGGGGCGCGCCGTCGTGCGCAGCCGCGCCCAGCTCGACTACCCCACCCAGCAGCGCGCGCTCGACGAGGGCCGCGCGGACCCGATGATCGAGCTCCTGACCGAGGTGGGTGCCGCCCGGGCGCGCATCGAGCGGGCGCGGGGCGGGGTGTCCCTCGGCAAGCCCGAGCAGGAGGTCGTCGACGCCCCCGGCGGGGGCTGGGACCTCGAGTTCCGCGCGCCACGGCCGGTCGAGGACCACAACGCACAGATCTCGCTCCTGACCGGCATGACCGCTGCCGCGATGATGCTCGAAGCCGGCGTCGGGGTTCTGCGGACCATGCCCGCGGCCCCGCCCGAGGCCGTCCGGCGGCTGCGTCTGCGTGGCCTCGCGCTGGGTGTGCCGTGGCCGAAGGGAATGTCGTACGGGGACGTCCTGGCGTCCCTGGACCGGTCCCTGCCCGCCACGGCGGCGTTCCTCGATGCTGCGGTGTCGCTCTTCCGCGGTGCCGCGTGGGAGCCCTTCGTGGGGACGCCGCCCGACGACGTCGTGCACGGCGCCGTCGCCGCGCCGTACGCGCAGGTCACCGCGCCGCTGCGCCGACTCGTCGACCGGTACGGCACGGAGGTGTGCCTCGCGGCGCAGGAGGGCCAGGAGCCGCCGGAGTGGGTGCTCGCGGGCCTGGAGGACCTGGGCCGGGTCATGGCCGAGGGGAACCGCCGGGCGTCTGCGGTCGACCGCGCGTGCACGGACCTCGTGGAGGCCGCAGTGCTCGCCCCGCACATCGGCGAGGAGTTCGACGGCGTGGCGCTCGACGGGCGGACCGTTCAGCTCACCCACCCCGCCGTGGTGGCGCGGACGGTCGAGGACGACCTCCCCGCAGGGCGCGCAGTGCGCGTCCGCCTGGTCCGCGCGGACCCGCAGGAGAGGCAGGTCGTCCTCACGTCCGACCTGGGCCCCGAGCCGCCCGAGGCCCCCTAGGATCGGCCCACGGCCGCAGTACGGCCCGGCCGGGACGGGGAGGACGATCGTGCAGGACGGGACAGTCGCGGAACGTCGCGCGTCAGCTGTCCTCACGGTCCCCAACCTCATCAGCGTGCTGCGACTCGGGCTCGTCCCGCTGTTCGCCTGGCTCGCGCTGAACGAGCGCGACCTGGCCGCGTTCGGCGTCCTCGCCGCGGCCTCCGCGTCCGACTGGCTCGACGGGCGCCTCGCCCGGGTGCTCAACCAGTACTCGCGGCTGGGCGAGCTCCTCGACCCGGCCGCCGACCGGCTGTTCATCTTCGTGACGCTCGTCGTGCTCGCCGTCCGGGACATGGTGCCGGTGTGGCTCGTCGTCGTGATCGTCGCGCGCGACGTCCTGCTCGCCGTCGTGCTCGCCGTCCTCATGGCCGTCAAGGCGGGGCCCCTGCCGGTGCACTTCGTGGGCAAGGCCGGGACGTTCGCGCTGCTGTACGCGCTGCCGCTGCTCCTGCTCGCGAGCTACGGCGGCGTGCTCGGGCTGATCGCCGACGTCGCCGGGTGGGCATTCGCCGTGTGGGGTATCGGCCTGTACTGGCTCGCCGGGGCGCTGTACGTGCGCCAGGCGACCGGCGTCCTGCTGGAGCGGCGCCGATGACGGCCCCCGCGCCGGTGCGGCCCCGGAACCCGAAGCGTCCCGGGCAGCGCGTCGACGCGTCGATGGGTCTGCTCACCGACGTGATCAACAACGCGCTCGACCCCGGCTACGCCGAGGCGGCGGCCCGTACGCGCACCCCGCAGACTCCGGTCGGCACCGCGGTGCGCACGGCGGTGCACGTCGTCCTGGCGATCGTGCTCGGCCTCGTCACGGTCGTGGCCGTCACCCAGCTGCGGTCGCCGACCCTGTCCGGGCCGGACCCGCGGGACCTCCTGGAGCGGGAGATCGAGCAGCGCACGCAGCAGGCCGAGGAACTGGCGGACCTGGTGGAGGGCACGAGCGCCGAGATCGCCCAGATCCAGGCGGCCGCGGTGGAGTCGGTGGACCCCGAGCTGTTCCAGCGGCTCGAGGCCTACGAGCTCGCGTCCGGCGCGGTCGCCGTCACGGGCAAGGGTCTCGTGCTGGTCGTGGACGACGCGAACGTGGACCCCGACGACGAGGCGGCCCGTATCCAGGACGTCGACCTGCAGATCGTCACGAACGGGCTGTGGGCGGCGGGCGCCGAGGCGATCGCCATCAACGGCAAGCGCCTGACCGCGCTCAGCGCGATCCGCAGCGCAGGCCAGGCGATCCAGGTCGACCTGGAGCCGCTCATCGCCCCGTACCGCATCGAGGTCGTCGGTGACCCGCAGGCGATGCAGACGGCGTTCGCGCGCTCGTCGGCCGCGAACCACCTCGCGTTCCTGTCGGGGACGTACGGGATCACCGTCTCGACCTCGGCGTCCGAGTCGCTCGTCCTGCCGGGCGTCGGTAACCGGACGTTGCGCCACGCGGTGCCGATCGATGTGGCATCGTCGTCCGCTGAGGTAGAGGAGAAGACGTCGCCATGATCGCGCTCATCGGTCTGCTCGTCGGCGCGGTGGCCGGGCTCTTCCTGGAGCCGACGGTGCCGCTGGCTCTCCAGCCGTACCTGCCCATCGCCGTCGTCGCGGCGCTCGACGCGCTCTTCGGCGGCCTGCGCGCGCTGCTCGACGGCGTCTTCGACGACCGTGTTTTCGTCGTGTCGTTCCTGTCGAACGTCGTGGTCGCGGCCTTCATCGTCTACCTGGGCGACCAGCTCGGCGTCGGTACGCAGCTGTCGACCGGCGTCGTCGTCGTCCTCGGCATCCGGATCTTCTCCAACGCCGCGGCCATCCGCCGGCACCTGCTCAAGGCATGACGATGACCGATCGTCCCGAGCCCCCCGAGCCCCCCGAGCCCCCCGAGACGCCCGAGCGCGCCGAGACGCCCGAGCGCGTCGACGGTCCCGAGCACGCCGGACCGCGGGCGCCCAGGCCGGCCTCGGCGTGGCGCACGCTCGCCCAGGGGATGGCACCGCGCGCGACCCGCGCGCAGGTCACCGTCGGCCTGCTCTGCGCCGTGCTGGGCTTCGCGCTCGTCGTACAGGTGCGCTCGAACCATGACGACGCGCTCACGAGCCTGCGCCAGGACGAGCTCGTCCGGATCCTCGACGACGTGACCCGCCGCAGCGAGGAGCTCGAGGAGCAGATGGCGGCGCTGCGGGCCCAGCGCACCGAGCTGCTCACCGGCTCCGACCGTGAGCGTGCGGCCCGCGAGGCCGCCGCCGAGCGCGCCCGGGTCGAGGGCATCCTCGCCGGGCAGCTACCCGCCCAGGGCCCGGGCATCGAGCTCGTGATCCGCGCCGACGGCGGCGCGATCCCGGCGCCCGTGCTCTACAACGTGCTCGAGGAGCTGCGCAACGCCGGCGCGGAGGCCGTGCAAGTCGGCGACCAGCGCATCACCGCGTCGTCGTACTTCGTGGACACCCCGGACGGCGTGGAGGTCGACGGGGTGGTGCTCAAGGAGCCGTACCGCTGGATCGCCATCGGCGACCCCGACACGATCGTCACCGCGCTGAGCATCCCCGGCGGAGCGCTCGCCGGCGTCCGCAACGCGGGCGGCACGACCGACCTGCAGACGCGGGACCTCGTCCAGGTCACGGCGATCCGCGAGGTTCCGCGACCTGAGTTCGCGACACCCGCCCCCGTCGAGGAAGAATGACGGTTCCGTCCCCTCGGGGGCTGCCGGGCCGGGCGGGGTCGGCTTAGGCTGTCAGCACCACATCGACGTCGGGGAGGGCACGTGACCGAGCTCGAGGGGACCGAGGGCCGCTGGAACGCGGCCGACACCACCATCAGCTTCGGCGAGGGACTGGTGCCGGTCGAGTACGACGCGCCCGTGGGCCTGAGCCCGGAGGACCAGGCGGCGGTCGCGGCACTGCCGCCGACGTCCGCGCTCCTCATCGTCCAGCGCGGGCCGAGCGCCGGCGCGCGCTTCCTGCTCGACGCCGAGCGCACCGTCGCCGGCCGTAGCCCGGACGCGGACATCTTCCTCGACGACGTGACGGTCTCGCGCAAGCACGTGGAGTTCGTGCTCGAGGGGGACGGCTTCGTCGTGCGTGACGTCGGCTCGCTGAACGGGACCTACGTGAACCGGGACCGCATCGAGCGGGTCCAGCTCAAGGCCGGTGACGAGGTGCAGATCGGCAAGTTCCGCATGACGTTCCACCCGAGCCCGGCCCGCGCCGAGAAGCACGCGGACCCCGGCGCGTGACCCCTGCACCACAGGTACGGACGGTGGCACAGGCTGCGGGCGACGAGGAACGGGCGGAGGCCCTCGCGGGCACCGGCCCGCGGCTCGTCGAGCCCTGGCCGCAGGGGGTCTCGCGCGAGGCGACCATGCGGATCTCGGACGTGCTCGCCGACCTCGGCGGGGACTTCCCGACGCTGACCCCCTCCAAGCTGCGCTTCCTGGAGGAGCAGGGCCTCGTGGAGCCGCGCCGCACCGCCGGCGGGTACCGCCAGTACAGCCCGGCGGACCTGGAGCGTCTCCGGTTCGTCCTGCGCCAGCAGCGCGACCGCTACCTTCCGCTGCGCGTGATCCGCGAGCAGCTCGACGCGCTCGACGCGGGGGCGACGTCGTCGGCGGTCGCGCCGCGGCTCGCGACGTCCGACGGCGAGCGGGCCACGCGGCCCGGCCGGTGCACGCCCGAGTCGCTCGCAGCGGAGACCGGTACGGACCTGGCTCTCGTGGAGGGCCTGGTCGCGGCCGGTGTGCTCACGCCCGACGCCGCGGGTCACCTCGAGACGTGGGCGCGCGACGTCGTCGTGCTCGCGGCGGCGTTGGCCGAGCACGGCGTCGAGCCGCGGCACCTGCGGGCGTTCCGGTCGGCCGCGGACCGCCAGGTCGGGATGGTCGAGCAGATCGTGGCCCCTCTGCGCAGCCAGCGGGCCACGTCGGCCCAGGCGCACGCCGCGAGCGTCGCGGCGGAGGTGGGCGAGCTGTGCGGCAGACTGCACACGGCGCTCGTGCGCGCCGGAGTCGCCGACCTGCCCCTGTGACGTCGGCGACGCCGCCGCACGCGTAACCGGATTGCGACGTGCCGATGTGTGCTCCTGGCGCCCCGGCGACGTAGCGTGACGTCATGTCGGACGGTCAGGTCGAGATGCAGGTGCTGGGGGTCAGGCGTCAGGTGCCCCTGGACCAGGTCGTCGTGCTGCTGCTCGACGCCGCGGGAGGCCGCGTCCTGCCGATCGTGGTGGGCCTGAACGAGGGCCAGGCGATCGCGGCGGGGCAGGCGGGGGTGGCGCCCCCGCGGCCGATGACCCACGACCTGCTCGTGTCGGTCCTGGACGCGTGCGGCGCGGTGCTGGAGCGGATCGAGATCGTCGCGCTCCTCGACGGCGTCTTCCACGCGGCGCTGGTGCTCTCCGACGGTCGCCGGATCGACTCGCGGGCCTCGGACGCGATCGCGGTGGCCGTTCGCGTGGGCTGCCCGGTGCTGTGCGACACGGGGATCCTCGACGAGTCCGCGCTCGAGGTGCAGGACGACGCGGACGAGGACGAGGAGGTCGCGCAGTTCCGGGCGTTCCTCGACACGGTGAGCCCGGACGATTTCGTCGGGACCGACGAGCCGGAGGCCGGCGGCGAGCGGGAGGCTGGCGACGAGCCGGAGGCCGGCGACGAGCCGTCATGACCACGCGCGATCGCGACTAAACGGGCATGTCGGACCTTCACCATCAGGTTGAACCTCAGGTTTTTCGACACGCCGTCACCGTCCCGCGTGGCGTCGTTGACGGCCCCCGGGGGCGGCCCTAGCGTGATGTGTGGCCGCGGACCCGCCGGCCAGGACGAGGGGAGCGCGCCCGTGAGCGGCACCGGAGAACCGATGCACGAGTCGGTCGCCATCCCGCAGCGCGCCCAGGGCCTGCTGTTCGGCGACGACCTGCCAGACCTGGACACCACCACCGGCTACCGCGGTCCGACCGCGTGCCGAGCCGCCGGCATCACGTACCGCCAGCTCGACTACTGGGCCCGTACCGGCCTGGTCGAGCCGTCGGTGCGCCCCGCCACAGGCTCGGGCACCCAGCGCCTCTACAGCTTCCGCGACATCCTCGTGCTCAAGGTCGTCAAGCGACTCCTCGACACGGGCGTCTCGCTCCAGCAGATCCGCACCGCGGTCGGCCACCTGCGCGAGCGAGGTGTCGACGACCTCGCCCAGATCACCCTCATGAGCGACGGCGCCTCGGTGTACGAGTGCACGTCCGCCGACGAGGTCGTGGACCTGGTGCAGGGCGGCCAGGGCGTGTTCGGTATCGCCGTCGGGCGCGTCTGGCGCGAGGTCGAGGGCAGCCTCGCCTCACTGCCGACCGAGCGTGTCGACGAGGAGACGCCCCTCGTGGACGGCACGGACGAGCTCTCGGTGCGTCGTCGGGCCCGTAGCGCAGGCTGAGCGCGCCACAGTCCGGCAGGGTAGGTGCCGGTACGGCTCACCGTCGGGTGCTCACGGTGAGGTTGACTGTCCCTGTCACCGTGCGCCGCGGGTCGAGCCGTGGTGAACTCTGCTCCGCGGGCGTCCGGACGACGGACGCCTGTGGTCCACCGTGCAAATCCGGCTACCGTTCTGGTGCCCGGCTGAGCCGACGTTGAGAGGTGCTGTGTTCGCCAAAGTGCTCGTCGCCAACCGAGCCGAGATCGCCGTGCGCGGATTCCGCGCCGCCTACGAGCTCGGCGCCCGCACGGTTGCCGTCTTCCCCTACGAGGACCGCAATTCCGAGCACCGGCTGAAGGCCGACGAGGCTTACCCGATCGGCGAGGCCGGCCACCCGGTCCGGGCATACCTCGACATCGAGGAGATCATCCGGGTAGCCCGCGAGTCCGGGGCGGACGCGGTGTACCCGGGCTACGGATTCCTGTCGGAGAACCCCGATCTCGCGCGGGCGTGCGCCGCCGCCGGCATCACCTTCGTCGGCCCGCCGCCGGACGTGCTCGAGATGGCGGGCAACAAGGTCGCCGCGTTGAAGGCCGCGCGCGAGGCAGGCATCCCGGTCCTGCCCTCCAGCGCCCCCTCCGCAGACGTCGCAGAGCTCCTCGCGGCGGCCGACGAGGTCGGCTTCCCCCTCTTCGTCAAGGCCGTCGCCGGCGGCGGCGGCCGCGGCATGCGGCGCGTCGAGAGCGCCGGCGAGCTCGAGGCGTCCCTGCGCGCCGCGATGCGCGAGGCCGACGGCGCGTTCGGCGACCCGACCGTCTTCCTCGAGCGCGCCGTCCTGCGCCCCCGGCACATCGAGGTCCAGATCCTCGCGGACGCGTCGGGCGAGGTCGTGCACCTCTTCGAGCGGGACTGCTCGGTGCAGCGGCGTCACCAGAAGGTCATCGAGATCGCGCCCGCCCCCAACCTCGACCCGGCCATCCGGGACGCGCTGTGCCGCGACGCCGTCGCGTTCGCACGCAGCATCGGCTACGTCAACGCGGGCACCGTCGAGTTCCTCGTCGACACGGTGGGGGAGCGCGCGGGCCAGCACGTGTTCATCGAGATGAACCCGCGCATCCAGGTCGAGCACACGGTGACCGAGGAGGTCACCGACATCGACCTCGTGCAGTCCCAGCTGCGCATCGCGGCGGGGGAGACCCTGGCGGACCTGGGGATCAACCAGGACTCGGTCCGCGTCAACGGCGCCGCGCTGCAGTGCCGCATCACCACCGAGGACCCCGCGAACGGCTTCCGCCCCGACACCGGTCGCATCGCGGCCTACCGGTCGCCCGGTGGCGCCGGCGTGCGACTCGATGGCGCGACCGCCAGCGCGGGCGCAGAGGTGACCGGCCACTTCGACTCGATGCTCGTCAAGCTCACGTGCCGCGGTCGCGACTTCCCGACGGCGGTGCACCGCGCGCGTCGGGCCCTCGCGGAGTTCCGGATCCGCGGCATCCGCTCCAACATCCCGTTCCTGCAGGCCGTGCTGGCCGCGCCGGAGTTCGTCGACGGCGACCTGTCGACGTCGTTCATCGAGGAGCGCCCCGAGCTGCTCGTCGCCAAGCGCAGCAGCGACCGCGGCACGCGGCTCCTGGCCTACCTGGGCGACGTGACGGTCAACCGCCCGTACGGTCCGCCCGGCGGTCTGCCGGACCCGTCGGCCAAGCTCCCTGCCATCGACCTGTCGGCCGAGCCGCCTGTCGGCAGCCGCCAGCGCCTGCTCGAGCTCGGGCCCGAGGCCTTCAGCAGCGCGCTGCGCCAGCAGACGGCCGTGGCCGTCACGGACACGACGTTCCGGGACGCGCACCAGTCGCTCCTCGCGACGCGCGTGCGCACCTACGACCTGGTGGCCGTGGCGCCGCACGTCGCACGCCTGACCGGTGGGCTGCTGAGCATGGAGGCCTGGGGCGGCGCCACCTACGACGTGGCGCTCCGGTTCCTCGGTGAGGACCCCTGGGAGCGGCTCGCGGCCGTGCGCGAGGCACTGCCGAACGTCGCTCTGCAGATGCTCCTGCGCGGGCGCAACACCGTGGGGTACACGCCGTATCCGACCGAGGTGACGAGCGCCTTCGTGCGCGAGGCGTCCGCGACGGGCATGGACATCTTCCGCATCTTCGACTCGCTGAACGACGTCGACCAGATGCGGCCTGCGATCGACGCCGTCCGCGAGACCGGCGTCTCCATCGCCGAGGTCGCGCTCTGCTACACGGCTGACCTCACGAACCCGGCCGAGCGCCTCTACACGCTCGACTACTACCTGAGGCTCGCCGAGCAGATCGTCGAGGCCGGCGCGCACGTCCTCGCCATCAAGGACATGGCGGGCCTGCTGCGCCCGCCTGCGGCCCGCACGCTGGTGACGGCCCTGCGGGAGCGGTTCGACCTGCCCGTGCACCTGCACACGCACGACACGGCGGGCGGCCAGCTCGCTACTCTCCTCGCGGCGGTCGACGCCGGGGTGGACGCGGTCGACGTGGCCGCCGCGTCGATGGCCGGCACGACCAGCCAGCCGCCGATGTCGGCGCTCGTCGCGGCGCTCGAGCACACCGAGCGTGACACGGGCCTGAGCTTGCGCGCGGTGTGCGACCTCGAGCCGTACTGGGAGGCCGTGCGGCGCATCTACCGGCCGTTCGAGTCCGGTCTGCCCGGGCCCACCGGCCGCGTCTACGACCACGAGATCCCCGGCGGCCAGCTGTCGAACCTGCGCCAGCAGGCCATCGCGCTGGGCCTCGGGAACCGGTTCGAGCAGATCGAGGCCATGTACGCCGCGGCGGACCGCATCCTCGGCCGCCTCGTCAAGGTCACGCCGTCGTCGAAGGTCGTGGGCGACCTCGCGCTGCACCTGGTGGCTCGCGGCGCGGAGCCCGACCACTTCGCGGAGCACCCCGACGAGTACGACGTGCCGGACTCGGTCATCGGGTTCCTCGGCGGCGAGCTGGGCGACCCGCCCGGCGGCTGGCCCGAGCCCTTCCGGTCGAAGGCCCTGCAGGGGCGCCCGCCGCGCCGCGAGCAGGTGTCGCTCACCGACCAGGACCGCGCCGACCTCGACGGCGACTCCACGACGCGCCGCGACCGGCTCAACCACCTGCTGTTCCCCGGCCCCACGAAGGACTTCCAGCAGGTGCGGGCCACCTTCGGCGACGTGAGCGTGCTCGACACCGAGCGGTACCTGTACGGCATGGCGCCGGCGACTGAGGTCGAGGTGCACCTCGACCGGGGTGTCCGTCTGCTCATCGGCCTCGAGGCGGTCGGGGAGCCCGACGCGCGCGGCATGCGGACCGTCATGTTCACGCTGAACGGCCAGCTGCGCCCCGTGCAGGTCCGGGACCGCGGCGTCGAGGTCGACCAGGCGGCCGCCGAGAAGGCCGACCCGGGCACGCCGGGCCAGATCGCCGCGCCGTTCGCCGGTGCCGTCACCCCGGTCGTCCAGGAGGGCCAGAAGGTCCAGGCCGGCCAGGTGGTCGCCACGATCGAGGCGATGAAGATGGAGGCCTCCATCACCACGCCCGTCGGCGGGACCGTGCGGCGCGTGGCGATCGGGGCGGTGCAGCAGCTCGAGGGCGGCGACCTGGTGATGGTCATCGCCTGAGGCTGCGACCGGAGGTCGTCAGGCGCCCTCAGGCGTCGTCGCCGGGCTCCTGGGGGCGGTCCTTGCGGTACAGGACCGCGCCGACCACCACGGCCGCGGCACCCAGGCCGACCATCAGCCAGTTGGCGAGGATCGCCTCGCCCTTGCTGATGACCTGCCACTGGAAGCCGATGACCACGAGGCCGATGGCTGCGACCATGAACGCCTGCCACCACCAGCGCTCGAAGAGCGACGGGTTCGGCGTCTCCTCGTCCTCGCCGGTGAGGTCGTCGTCGGGTTCGGGGGAGCGGTCTGCCATGGATCTACCCTGCCATGCCGGGACGTGCCGCGACGACGGCGCGCGACGCGGCAGACTGGCCCCCGGCGCGCCAGTGAGCCGCCGGGGGAGGGAACTGTGAGCGGGCACAACCGCGTCAGCACCGGCTCGGCCGGCTTCGACCATGTGATCGACGGGCTGCGCATGGGCGACAACGTCGTGTGGCAGGTGGACACCGTCGAGGGGTACCGCCGCATGGTCGACGCTTTCGTCGAGCGGTCACGGGCCGACGGGCGCCGCCTCGTCTACGTCCGCTTCGGCGACCACGCACCGTTGGTGTCGGACGGGCCGAACACGGTGACGTACCACGTGGACCCCACGCAGGGCTTCGAGTCCTTCGCGATGGAGGTGCACCAGCTCGCCGAGCGCGAGGGCCTGCACGCGTTCTACGTGTTCGACTCGCTCACCGACCTGCTCGAGCACTGGCACTCCGACCTGATGATCGGGAACTTCTTCAAGATCACGTGCCCCTACCTGTACGAGCTCGACACGGTCGCCTACTTCGCCCTGGTCCGCGGTGCGCACACCTACGGCACGATCGCCACGATCCGGGACACGACGCAGGTGCTGCTCGACCTGTACCAGGTCTCCGGGAGCCTCTACATCCACCCGCTCAAGGCGTGGCAGCGGTACTCGCCGACGATGTTCTTCCCGCACCTGATCAAGGGCGACGAGGCCGAGTCGATCACTGCGAGCTCGCAGGTGGCGGACCTGTTCTCGTCCGTGCAGCGGCAGGGCGACCGCCTCGACCACTGGACGGTCGCGTTCGCGCGCGCCGCGGACGCCCTCGACCAGCCCGTCGAGGTGCAGGAGCCCATCAAACGGCATCTCGTCGAGATGCTCATGGCCGCGGGCGGGCGGATGGCCGAGCTGTGCCTGCGGTACTTCACGCTCGCGGACGTGCTGGCGATCGCCTCGCGCGAGGTCGGCAGTGGGCGGATCGGGGGCAAGAGCGTCGGCATGCTGCTCGCCCGCAAGATCCTCGAGCACTCCGCCGACGCCGAGCTCGTGGGTCGCCTCGAGCCGCACGACTCGTACTACATCGGCACGGACGTCTTCTACACGTACGTGGTGCAGAACGGCTGGTGGCACTTGCGGGCACGGCAGCGGACGTCGGAGGGCTACTACGCCCAGGCCGAGGAGCTGCGCCGCAAGATGCTCGGCGGGGTCTTCCCGGCGCGCGTACGCGAGCAGTTCGTCGAGATGCTCGAGTACTTCGGGCAGTCGCCGATCATCGTGCGCTCGAGCTCTCTGCTCGAGGACGACTTCGGCAACGCCTTTGCCGGCAAGTACGACAGCGTCTTCTGCGTCAACCAGGGCACCCCGGAGGAGCGGCTCGAGGCCTTCGAGCACGCGGTCCGCGAGGTGTACGCGAGCACCATGAGCGAGGAGGCCCTGGACTACCGGGTCAACCGCGGCCTCGTCGACCGCGACGAGCAGATGGCGATCCTGGTCCAGCGCGTGTCGGGGGATCAGCACGGCGAGGACTACTTCCCGCACCTCGCGGGCGTCGGGAACTCCGAGAACCTCTACATCTGGGACCGGGACATGGACGCCGACGCCGGCATGCTGCGCCTGGTCCTGGGGCTCGGGACGCGCGCGGTCGACCGGACGGTGGGGGACTACGCGCGCCTGGTGTGCCTGGACGACCCGCTGCGGCCACCGCCGACGTCGCGAGGTGAGGAGAAGAAGTACTCCCAGCGCGGGGTGGACGTGCTGTCGCTGCGGGAGAACATGTGGCGCAGCCGGCGCTTCGAGGAGGCCCTGGGTGAGCTCAAGGCCGACGAGACGCTGTTCGTGAGCCCGGACCAGGAGGCGGTGCGCCGGGCACGTGAGGCGGGCCGACCCGCGCCCCAGGCGAAGATCGTCGACTTCCGGGGCCTGTTGACGACCACGCCCTTCCCGCGGGTCATGCAACGGGTGCTCGACATCCTCGAGAAGGCCTACGACCACCCGGTCGACGTGGAGTTCACGGGGAACCTCGATCGCACCGGCGAGCTCCGGATCAACGTGGTGCAGTGCCGGCCCCTGCAGACGCGTGGTGTCGGCAAGCCGGTGCCGCTGCCCGCCGAGGCGCCCGACTTCGTCTTCCGCGGGCGCGGCAACTTCATGGGCGGGAACGTACGGATCCCACTCGACCGCGTGGTCTACGTCCGGCCGCTGGAGTACCTCGCGCTCTCCGAGCCGGACAAGTACGCCGTCGCGCGGCACATCGGGCGCGTGAACGCGGCGCTCAAGGGGTCGAGCGTGATGCTCCTGGGTCCGGGGCGGTGGGGGACCACCACGCCTGCGCTCGGGGTGCCCCTGCGCTTCGCCGAGCTCGCCAACATGGCGGTCATCGGCGAGGTGGCGATGCGGGAGGCGGGTTTCTCGCCGGAGCTGTCCTACGGCAGCCACTTCTTCCAGGACCTCGTGGAGTCCGGCATCTTCTACGTCGCACTGCCCGACGGCGAGGGGGAGGTGCGGTTCCGTCCCGAGCGGCTCCTCGAGCGGCCCAACCTGCTCCAGACCCTGGCTCCCGCACCCGAGCAACTGGCGGACGTCATCCACGTGGTCGCCGCGGACGGCTTGGAAGTGTGGTCCGACATCGAGACGCAGACGGTGCTCTGCACCTGATACCTCGGTGGGGTGCGCCCTCGCGAGGCACGTCACCGAGGTGTCGAACGGGTGTTCGACGGGGGAGCGTCGGCGGTTCGTCGGCCCGGGGGAGCGGTGGCCTGGGAGCATGGATGCCATGCGGGTGGAACGGCTGACGGAGGACCACTGGGCGGAGCTGCGCGACATCCGGCTGCGGGCGCTGCGCGAAGGCTCTGCGTGGCACGCGGCGTCGCTGGAACGCGAGACCGGGTTTACGGAGAGCCACTGGCGGATGCGCCTGAGGAGCACGCCGTGGTTCGTCGCGCGGCAGCCCGACGATGTCGTCGTCGGGCTCGTGTCCGTGACGAGCGAGCCGGGGGCACCCCCGGAGGAGCGGCACCTCATCGGCGGCTGGGTGGCTCCGGAGCATCGGGGCGCAGGTGCGGCGACGGCGCTCATCGGCGCGGCCGAGGAGCAGGCGCGACAGGATGGCGCGACGCTGGTGTCGACCTGGTTGGCTGACGGCGACGACGCCGCACAGCGACTGTACGAGCGGCTCGGGTATGCGCCGTCGGGCGTGCGGATGCCGATACCGCGCGACCGGTCCCGCATGGAGGAGCGCTGGGTGAAGGTCGTGACGGGCAAGTGATGTCTCCCGGATCTTTGGCGTGATCTGACATCAATATCAATTATCGGCGACCCGGCGACCCGAGTACCGCAGGGGCAGAGCTCGAGACGTTCATCCACGTCAACCCAGGGCACCGGGAGGGCGTCACGGCGCCCAGCAGCAGCGCGACCGCGGACAGGTGCGTGGTGGTCTGGGGAGGTAGGTGTCGGGCCTCCAAGATCGGCAGCGACCAAGCCCCTTAACGCATCCGAAACAAAGTCGGGGACGCAAAACGCCGCACGCGCAACTTGCTCTCGAATACTCTAGGCGCGCCGGCGCCGACAGAGGCCACTGACAAAGGAGTCGATTGTGAAACTTGGGTCGCGAGGAATGTTCGCAGCGGCACTCTGCCTGGGCTTATCCGCAACACTCGCTTCTGCCGGGTCCGGCGCGGCACAGGTGCCGGACAGTGTGGAGGCCTGTATCCCCGATCCCCTATCAGATGAATGTGTCCCAGTTCCAGATGCACCGGAAGGCTGGAGCCTAGAACTGCAAGACACGCTGAAGGAGTACTCCACGCAGGTTCGGGAAGCCGTGGGCGAGCACCCTGGGTTCGCCGACGTGGGTCTCGATTTCAGCCGGCGAGCCGTACAAGTGTACTTCCACGGCGGCCTCCCTGACAGCATCGACCAGATCGCGAGAAACGCCTGGGAGTCCGACGGTGTGATCGTAGAGAGGGTAGAAACGGCCTACGGAAGCGCTGCACTGGAGAGGTCCATCGAGCGGCTTGCGGAGCGCCTGGATAGAGACGGCATCGCCTGGTCGTACATCGGCAGCGATCTCACCTACTCAGGGCTACAGGTTGGGCTTGTTGGCCAGGGGGCGGAGGCAAACGCAGCCAGCGGTCGAACACTTTCCGCCGCTTCATTGGTTATCCCCGGCGTGCCGGTGACCACGGCTCTTGGCGCCGAGGTTGTTGAACCCCTCAGTCGCAACGTCTATGGCACGCCGTTCCGCGGGGGTGCTCGAATCTACATTCCAGACCCGTACTCAGATGACGTCGAGGCATGCACGACGGGGTTCTCAATGATTTCGCAGGACGCCATCCAGTATCTGCTTACTGCAGGACACTGTACGGGCTACCACAACGACTGGACCATCACGACCGGTAGTGTCACAGCGCCGAGATACGTCGGAACGACGAAATGGATTGGTGTCCTGGAGGAGACCAACAACCTTGACGCGATTCTGGTGCGTCTTCAGCCGTCGGATACTGCGACACCTCGCATCTTCACCGGGACCTACTCGACTAGTAGCTCAGTAGTTGTTTCAAGCGCGTACGCGATGGACATCGGCGAGGTTGGGTGCATGTCGGGTGCCACCATGGGAACGGTCTGCCAAATCAAGAGAAGCGGCGCCCCCGTATTCGAGTCCAATCTCGACGGTCGCAATACCTGGGCGTTCAGTGCGTACAGCACGTACGGAGCAACTGTGCCTATTGTGGCTGGGGGAGATAGCGGTGGGCCAGTCTACCGCGTCAAGGCGGACGGCACGGTCCACGGGTACGGAATTATCCGAGGGGGGACCGCAGGGCTACCGTGCCCGGCAACCACCAACCCTGACGTTTCGCCGAATTGTTACGCAAACGTCCACGTCACGCCGATCAACCGGATCATGACAGCACTGACCGGCCACGGTGTGAGCAGCGTAAGCATGATGTACGGGTGATCGACTAGGCGACCTGGTTGTGACGCCTCCGGGGTCACCCCGGCCTGGAGCCTGCCGGCCGGGGTGACCCTGTGGAACCTTTGGTCCGTGTCCAAACGTGTTAGGGGTATGACCGCCCTGGGTGCAGCCGCCATGCCGAGGGTCGCTGGTTCCCGCGAAGAGCCCGCCGACGCGGAGCGGGCGGACGTGCACCTCGTGCCTCCGGTCAGTCGCGACGCCGAGTTTGCGTCCTTCATGGCGGAGTCGATGGCGCCACTGGGCCGCTTGGCGTTCCTCGTCACCGGCGACCAACACAGGGCGTCGGAGCTGGTGCAGGAGACCATGGTCCGCGTGTACTTCGCCTGGTCCAGGGCACGGACGGGAGACCCGCTCACCTACGCACGCCGCGTGCTCCTGAACCAGAAGATCGACACCTGGAGGCGACGGCGGCGTGAAGTGCTCGTTGATCCCACCCGGCTAGCCGAGCTGGAGAGGGTCCGGCCCGAGCCGCCCGCCCCGCGCCACGAGGACCTCGTGACTGCTCTTCGCGGACTCAACGAGAAGAGTCGGCGGATTGTCGTCCTGCGGTACGTCGAGGGCTTGTCGGAAGCCGAGGTCGCGGAGACGCTCGGTGTTCCATTGGGAACTGTGAAGTCCTCCGGGTCCCGCGGTTTGACGCAACTGCGGCGATACCTCTCCACTGCAGACACCGATGCCTACCCCCATCCGAGAGACTAGAGGAGACGGTAATGGAAACGCGCCTTGAGGAGCGCATTCGTGCCGATGCGGACGCTCTACCGCCTCTGCCGCTCGACTCCAGTGATGTTTGGAGTGTGATTAGGCACCGTCGAGCGGCTCGTAAGCGGCGCCGGGCCATCGTCGGAGGGGCGGTGGCTGCCTTCACGGCTGCGGTACTGATCACCTCACCGTGGTCAGTCGCGACACCCATCGAGATGGGACCTGCAGGCGTCCCAGGATCCTCGGAGTGCGACGGGGCGTGCATCACCGCTGAAGAGGAGAGTCTGCTTCACGCCCAGGAAACGGTTCTTGGGTTCACTGAGAGAGTCCATGCGGTGGCTGATGGCAACGAGGACTTCGGAGGCTTGGGGATCGGGACCGCCCCGCTTATCATTGAGGTCACCTGGCACGGCACGGTCCCGCCGGAGGTCGCCAGCATCCTGAGTGAAGCCGAGGGGGCGGGGATCATCGTGGAGTACGTTTCAGCGCCCTACCGGCTCGCCGAGCTGGAGGAGGCCACGTCGGCACTCAACGCGGCCCTTGGGGAGCGTGGGATTCAGGTCCTCACGGTCGGCCCATCTCCGGGCCTATCAGGCATTACCGTTGGTAGCACGGCGTTACTCGAGGATCCCGAAGCGCAATCTAGAGTCCGGGAGCTGGCGCGGGAAGTCATTGGCGACATCCCTGTGGCGTTCATCCCCGGGGACGCCCCCACCGGTTTGGAAAGCCATCTGGTGCCTGACCTCGCCGAGGAGTATCGGGAGGCACTGGAGGGAAGTTGACACCCGCGGAGCAGCTCGACTCCGTACTGCTCCTCGAACGGCGGGCCGCCGCAGTGGCGCGGCTCCAGCGACGCCACTCCGCTCCCTCAGCGCGCCCGTCCGGTGACGCTCCTGAGTCGCGCACCTCCGTTCACGGGCTCATCGGACTTCCGGTGGGGGTGTGATGTCGAGGCCGCCGGCGACGAGGAGCATGCGTAGGCGGTAGTTGTCGGGGTTGCGGTAGCCGCGTGCGATGCGGCGGTGCAGCTCGATGATGCCGTTG
>JAEYXM010000207.1 GCA_023428465.1 Actinomycetes bacterium | reverse complement strand
CGCCTGCTCCTGGCGCGCGGGGTACGCCGGGAGCTGCCGCTGCTCGCGGCGTGGTGCGCCGTCGTCATGGCCGCGGTGCTCGTCGCGGTCGGGTCGCCGAGGTTCGCCGCCGGGGTGCTCGACGACGCCGCGCTCGACGTGGCACGCGATGCCGGGCGGGGTGCCGACGTCGTCGTGCGTCTGGGCGACCACCGGTTCAGCACGGTCCGGTCCTACGCCGACCACGCCCTCGAGGAGGTCGAGCTCCCGACCCTGAGCGGCCTCCTCGAGCAGTCCGTGCTCACGCTGGCCGGCGCCGAGACGCCCGTCCAGACCTTCAACGGCGCCGATGCGGACTCGACCGACGCGGACGACCTCACGGTCGCCCCCGCCCTGCTCGCCGACCCTGCGACCGTCACCGTGGTTGAGGGGGAGCTCCCCAGCCCGGCGGAGCCGGCGGCGCCACCGGAGCCCGACGAGGCCGAGGAGGACTCCGCCGAGTCCGCCGAGTCCGACGGGGCCGACGCGGACGCGCCCGCACCGACGCCTCCGCCCCTGCCGGTCGCGGTGAGCGAGGCCCACGCGCAGGCCGCCGGTCTGGAGGTGGGCGACGTCATCGGCATCCCCCAGGCCAACAGCCTCGTCATGGGACTCGCCCCGCCGCCCGTCCTCCTGGAGGTCGTCGGCGTCGTGGCGCCGGTCGACCCCGAGGCCGTGACGTGGGCCGACTCGGACGGCCTCTGGGATGTCCGCAGGGACGGTGCGGTCGCGCTGCTGATGCCCGCCGAGTCGGTCGATGCGCTCGACCGTCGCCTCGGCGGGCTGGGCACCATGGTCGTACGCCTGGTCGTCGACCCGGAGCGCTTCTCGGCTGCGACCATGCAGCACCTCGGCCCGGAGCTCGACCAGCTCGCGGTGGGCCTCGACCCGCTGCTTCCCCAGAACTTCGTGCTGCGTCAGCCCAAGGTGACCACCGAGCTCGGCGACCTCGTCGCGGCGTACCTGCCGACGGCGCGCGCGGCGACGGCGCAGCTCTCGGTCCCCACCGCCGGCGCCGTCGGGGCGGTAGCGGTCGTGCTCGTCCTCCTCGCGCGTCTCGTCGTCGACCGCCGGCGCGCCGTCATCGAGCTCGAGCGCGCCCGCGGCACGTCCGTCGGGGCCGTGGCCCTACGACTGGGGCTCGAGTCGCTCGTCGTGGCCGCGGTCGCGACGGCGCTGGGCCTGCGCCTGCTCGCGTGGTGGCTGCCGGGCACGACGCCGGTGCCCGCACTCGCCGTCGTCGTCGCCACCGCCGTCCTCGCGACGCCCGCCTGGGGCGCGCTGCTCGCCCGGCGCGCATGGTCGGGCGTGCGCGAGCCCGCCAACCGTCGGGACCGGGCACGACTCGCCCGCCGCCGCGCGGTCGCGCGCATGGTCGGGGAGCTCGCCGTCGTCGCGCTGGCCTACGGCGCGGCTGTCGCTCTGCGGGGACGTGGGCTGCTGCAGACCTCCACCGAGTCCGCGGACCCGTTCCTGGCGGCCGCGCCGATGCTCATCGCCGTCGCCGCCACGCTCGTCGTGCTGCGCCTGTACCCCTGGCCGGTCCGTGCGGTGGCGGCCCTCGCCCGCCGCTCCCCCGGGGCGCTCGGCATCGTCGGGGCGACCCGCGCGCACCGCGCTCTCGCGCCCCTGCCGCTGCTGGCACTGACCCTCGCGGCGTCGGTGGGCGTCTCGGGGCTCGTGCTCGTCTCGACGGTGCGCGACGGCCAGGAGGTCGCGTCCTGGCAGATGATCCCGGGCGACGTCGCCGTGACCGGGCCGGACGTCCCGGAGGTCGCCGAGCAGCTCGCCGACGCCCCCGGTGTCACGCGCGTCGTGACGGCCGACATCACGCCCGAGGCGCGCGCCGACCTCGGGAACCGCACCACCGAGGTGTCGGTGCTCGCGATCGACGACGCGTACGCCACCGCGATGACGGGCGTTCCCGGCACCGGGGACCTCGGGGACATCCCGCTGCTGACCGGCGCGACGATGACCGACGGGCGGCTCCCGGTGGTCGTGGACACGCGCCTGGCCCGCCGCATCGGCGACCGGCCCGTCATGGTCGCCGTGGACGGCACCTGGTACGACGTCGAGGTGATCGGTACCACCAGGCACCGCCCGATCGGCCTTGCCGAGGGCCCGTTCGTCTACGTGCCGCTGGCCGCAGTGGTCGACGACGACGGCGAGCGCCTCGCGCCGACCATCGCCTGGGCGTACGGACCGGGCGCCGCCGATGCCGCACGCGCGATCGTCGCCGACGCCGCGCAGGCGGAGGCCGAGGCCGCCGAGCAGGCCTCGAGCTCCCGGTCCCGAAGGGCCGCCGCCGAGGCCGTCACGGTCGCGCAGGCCCGGCTCGAGTGGCTCGACGCGCGGCGTTCGTCATCCCTCGTGGGCGGCGTCGAGCGGGCCCTCGTCCTGGGTGCGGGTGTCGCGGCGTTCGTCGCGGCCGTCGGGATGACCGCGACCGCGCTCGCGGGTTCCCGCGAGCGCGGTCGGACCCTCGCCCTCCTGCGCACGCTGGGCATGCGCGCCCGGCTGGGCTGGTGGCTCGCGCTGGCCGAGCTCGCGCCCGTCGTGCTCGCCGCGGTCGGCGCCGGGGCGCTCGCGGGTGCCACCGTGGTCGGCGTGCTCGGCGGGGCGCTCGGGCTGGACGTGCTCGTCGGCGGCCCGACCCTCCCCGCGGTGTCGGTGGACCCCACGGCCCTCGCCTGGGTGGGCGCGGCGGCCGTCGGGCTGCTCCTGGTGGCGGTCGCCGTCGACGTGGTGGCGCACCGGCGCGACAAGCTCAGCGAGGTGCTCCGCGTCGGCGAGACGCCCGGGGGCTAAGCCAGGCGCGCGCGCAGGTCCGCGAGCTCGGCGGCCAACGCGTCCGGCAGTCGGTCGCCGAACCGGTCGAACCACTCGGCAGCGAGGTCGGCTTCACGCTGCCAGGCGGTGGCGTCGACCTCGAAGAGCTCCGCGAGGTCCTCGTCGGTCACGTCGGTCCCGGAGACGTCGAGCGCGCCCGGTGCGGGGACGAGGCCGACCGGAGTCGGGACGGCCTCGGCCTCACCGGCCACGCGCCGCAGCACCCAGTCGAGCACCCGGGAGTTCTCGCGGAAGCCGGGCCACAGGAAGCGGCCGTCGGCGCCCTTGCGGAACCAGTTCACGCAGAAGACCGCTGGGGCACCGTCGCCGAGCTGCTCGCCCACACGCAGCCAGTGCGCCCAGTGGTCGGCCATGTGGTAGCCGCAGAACGGGAGCATCGCGAACGGGTCCCGCCGCAGCTGGCCGACCGTGCCCTCCGCGGCAGCGGTCTGCTCGGAGCTGATCGTCGCGCCCATGAACACCCCGTGCGCCCAGGATGTGGCCTGCGTGACGAGCGGGACGTTGGTGGCCCGCCGTCCGCCGAAGAGGATCGCGTCGACGGGGACGCCGTCCGGGTCCTCCCAGACGTCGGAGATCATCGCGCACTGCTTCGCGGCGACGGTGAACCGGGAGTTCGGGTGCGCGGCGACGCGGCCGCAGTCGGGTGTCCAGTCCTGGCCGGTCCAGTCGATCAGGTGCGCCGGGGCGGGGCCCATGCCCTCCCACCACACGTCGCCGTCGTCGGTGAGGGCGACGTTCGTGAAGATCGTGTCGGAGGCCACCATGGCCAGGGCCGTGGGGTTGGTGGTCTCGCTCGTGCCGGGCGCGACGCCGAAGAATCCGGCCTCGGGGTTGATGGCGCGCAGGCGTCCGTCGACCGGGCGCATCCAGGCGATGTCGTCGCCGATGGTCTCGGCCTTCCATCCCGGCAGGGTCGGCTGGATCATCGCGAGGTTGGTCTTGCCGCACGCGGACGGGAAGGCGGCCGCGACGTGCAGGACCTTGCCCTGCGGCGACGTCAGGCGCAGGAGGAGCATGTGCTCGGCGAGCCAGCCCTCGTCACGCCCGAGGACCGAGGCGATCCGCAGTGCGAAGCACTTCTTGCCGAGCAGCGCGTTGCCGCCGTAGCCGGAACCGTAGGACCAGATCTCGCGGGTCTCGGGGAAGTGCGAGATGTACTTGGTCGGGTTGCACGGCCAGGGCACGTCGGCGGACTGCACGCCGTCGTCGTCGACGAGGGGCATGCCGACCGAGTGCAGCGCGGGCACGAAGAACCCGTCCGTGCCGAGCTGGTCGAGCACCGCCGTGCCCACCCTGGTCATGATGTGCATGTTCACGACGACGTAGGCCGAGTCGGTGACCTGCACGCCGTACTGGGCGAGCGGTGAGCCGACGGGGCCCATCGAGAACGGGATGACGTACATCGTGCGGCCGCGCATCGAGCCGGTGAACACCTGGGTGAGCTCGGCACGCATCTCGTCGGGGTCGCGCCAGTTGTTCGTGGGGCCGGCGTCGGCGGGGTCCTTCGAGCAGATGAAGGTCCGGCTCTCGACGCGCGCGACGTCGTCGGGGTTGGACCTCGCGAGGTAGCTGCGGGGCCGCTTCATGGGGTTGAGCTTGGTGAAGACACCCTTGGCGACGAGCAGGGCGCACATCCGCTCGTACTCGGCCCGGCTCCCGTCGCACCACACGACCTCGTCGGGCTGGGTCAGCCTCGCCACGTCCGCGACCCAGGCGACCAAGCGGGCATGCTGGGTCGGCGCCGTCGTGGTGTCCTCGACAGGTCGGGTGTGCAACGTCGTCATTGACGGGGTCCCTTCACTTCGCTGGCCGGGGCTCCCGGCCACGTCCACACCGCAGAGTAGGGCTGAAAGGCCCCATTGTGACCCCCATCCCGGAAGAAATCTTGACTTCTTCATGGGAATCGCCAGGGCCGGTCTTTGTCCCGCCCGACGCCGTGCAGCCCGGCCCGCAGCCCCGTGCTCCCGGCCTACGGCGCGAGGGGGCAGACTTGCCCGGGACGAGGAGGAGGCCCGACGTGACGCAACGACCCTCGGTCACCGAGCGCGAGCTCGTGACCTGGGTCCGGCGTGACTTCGGCATCGACCTCATCGGCGCGAAGCCCGTCGGCGGCGGGACCGACGAGGCCGCGCGCACGTGGCGCGCCACCACGCGCGAAGGTGCCCGCGTGGCGGTCCGCGTCAGCTCCGCGCGCGCGGTCGGGGTGTGGCTCGCGTCGGCGCTCGCACTGGACGGCATCCCCGGCGTCCCGATGCCGTGGCGGACGCTCGACGGCCGCATGTGGAGCCAGTCCGGCCACCAGCGCCTGTCCGTGTCCACCTGGGTCTCCGACCGGCCGGCAGACCCCGACCGCATGACGCCGGAGCACTGGCGCGCGCTCGGCCGCCTCCTCGCGCGCGTGCACGCCCACCCCGTCACCGACGCCCTGGGGCCCGTCCCCCGGGCGGTCACCGACCCCACCGACTGGGTGCGCCGCGCGCGCGACCTGCCCTGGACGATCGTCCGGCACCCCCGCGCCGACGGCGTCACGAGCGCCCTCGCCGGCCGGCTCGCGGGAGCTGTCGACGCCCTGAGCGCCGTCGCGGACACCGCCGAGCGCCTGGCCGGGCAGGTGCCGGAGCGCGAACCCGTGCTGTGCCACGGCGACCCGCACCTCGGGAACGTGCTGCTCGGAGCGGACATGGTGTGGCTCGTCGACTGGGACGACGCCGTGCTCGGGGCGCGGGAGCGGGACCTCATCCTCGTCGTCGGCGGGGTGCTGAGCTCCTGGGCCGTCACGCCCGAGCAGACCACCTGGTTCGCCGAGGGCTACGGCCCGCTGGACGTCGACCCCGACTCGCTCTGGCTGCACGCGTGCCTGCGCGCGCTGGAGGACGTCGTCGGCTTCGCCGACCGGGTGCTCGACACCGAGCACTTCGATCGCGAGGAGCGGACCGCGGCGGTCGAGATCCTCGCCGGCGTGCTCTCGGAGCGCGGCATCGGCCGCCTCGTGCCCGAGCAGTGGGCCTGGCCGGCCGGCGCGGCCCGGTGAGCCCTGGTGCCGGGCCCCCGCCCGACGTCGTCGCCGCGCTGCGCACCGCGGGGTGCGTCTTCGCCGAGGACGAGGCGGTGCTGCTGGTCGCCGCCGCACACGATGCGGCGCAGCTCACGGCCCTCGTGGCCCGGCGCGTGGGTGGTGAGCCGCTCGAGCAGGTGCTCGGCTGGGCGGAGTTCGCGGGCCTGCGCGTCCGGGTCGAGCCCGGCGTCTTCGTCCCGCGGCGCCGCACCGAGGCGCTCGTCGAGGCTGCGCTCGGCCTGCTCCCGCCCACGCCGTCGGGCACCTGCGCGGCGGGCCCGCCACGGCCCGTCGTGGTGGACCTGTGCTGCGGGACGGGCGCCATCGGGGCCGCGGTCGCCGCCGCCCGGGACGTCGAGCTGCACGCGTGCGACGTGGACCCCGCAGCCGTGCGGTGCGCGCGCCGCAACCTCGCCGGGGTGGGCACGGTGCACGCGGGCGACCTGTACGCCGCGCTCCCCGAGGCGCTGCAGGGCGGCGTCACCCTGCTCCTGGTCAACGCCCCCTACGTGCCGACGGCGGCGATCCGCGACATGCCCCGCGAGGCGCGCCAGCACGAGCCGCCCGTCGCCCTCGACGGCGGCACCGACGGCCTGGACCTGCACCGCCGCGTGGCCGCCGACGCCGCGCGATGGCTGGCACCGGGCGGTCACCTCCTGCTCGAGACGAGCCGGCCGCAGACACCCGCGACCGCGGCGGCCGTCCGCGCCGCCGGCCTGGACGTACGCACGGCGTCCGACGACGAGCGCGACGCGACCGTCGTCGTCGGACGCCGCCGGGCGTAGCCGCACCTCGGTGCGCCGAGCCGACGGCGCCGCTCGCCCCGGGCACGCAGGAGGGACCTTGTGCGGACCCGACGAGAGCCCGCGTGGGGTTACGGTGGTTCCCCCGAGGTGGTCGGCGACGGCGCCCCGCCGGCCGGAAGGAGACCCCCGTGCAGCTGGCCCTGGTCACGGCGATGCGCTCCGTCACGGGCCCGCACCGGTCGGACAACCAGGACTCGGTCGCCTGCTCCACGGACTACGTCTTCGTCGCCGACGGCGTCGGCGGCCACGTGGGCGGCGACGTCGCGTCGTGGACCGTGACGCACCGCCTCATCGCCGGCCTCGCCCCGCTCGCGGCACGCCGGCTCGGCGAGTCGGACCTGCGCACCATGGTCGCCCTCGCCAACGCCGAGCTGCGCCTGCGCGGCGACCGGGACCCCGCCGTCGCCGGGATGTCCACGACGCTCACCGGGATCTTCTGCGCCGACGACGCTGTACGCATCGTGCACATCGGCGACTCCCGCGCATACCTGGTGCGCGACGGCGAGGGCCGGCGGATGACCCGCGACGACTCGCTCGTCCAGATGCTCCTCGACTCCGGCACGATCGACGAGGCCGCGGCGCCGTACCACCCGCACCGCAACATCATCCTGCACTCCCTCGGCGGTGACGGTGAGGACGCCGCCGCCCTCACCGTGACCTCGGTCCCGGCGCAGGTCGGCGACCGGTGGCTCCTGTGCAGCGACGGGCTCACCGACTACGTCGACGAGGGCGAGCTGCTGGCGGAGCTCGCCGCCGCGGGGACGGCCGAGGAGGCCGCGGACGCGCTCCTGCGGCTCGCGGAAGACGCCGACTCCCACGACAACGTCACGGTCGCGGTCGCGGACGTCGTCGCCGGCGAGCCCGCCGACGAGCGGGACGAGACCGCGGCGCAGGGCGCCGACACACGGGCCGACGACGAGCGCCCGCACCGGTTCCTCGGCGCGGCGGCGGACCCCGCGAAGGGGCCCGTCCTCGACCTGACGGGTCGGCCTGCGTAGCGCAGGTCCGCGTGACGCGCCTCAGCCCACGTAGCGGAGCCGGCCGGGTGCGTGCGAGCACTCGTCGCCGATGCGCAGCCGCGCGATCGTCCCGGCGGCGCGCAGCCGGTGGAGCTCGGCGACGACGCGCTCGCGCACGGCCGCGGGCTCGAGGGTGTTCACGTTGATCTTCGTGCCGCCCTCGAAGCCCGCGAGCACCGAGACGCGCCACTTGAGGACCATGTGCCAGGGCATGGGCTCGGCGGAGGCGGGCGGGCGGTGGTGCCACTCCTCGTTCGTGGGGACCGAGGTGCCGGTCGCGGCGTGCACGGCGTGCAGCAGGTCGCTCAGTGCGCGGACCTCCTCCGGGGCGTGCTCCCAGGGCAGGTGCTGCGCGCCGGTCGCGTAGACCTCGACGGACGGGTACCGGTGGGCGACCCCGGCGACCGCGACCGCGTGCTCGTTCTCCGCGATGACGAGCCGGTTCACGGCCGCGTGGTCGACGACCCGGGAGAACGCGCGGGGGTCCTCGCGCAGCCGGGCGAGCATGCGCTCGGTCTTCGGGCCGTGCTCGTCGATCGCGACGACCTGCTTGTGCAGGTGGTCGAAGGACGCACCCGCCGGCCGGAGCCAGTTCTGGAAGGCTGCGACGTAACGGGCCGCGGGCTGCGCCTCGTACAGGCGGCGCATCGCCTCGACCGTGAAGGCGAGGTAGTGGTGGTGCTCGTCGGGGGTGAGCGTGCCGGAGCCGGCGAGCTGGTCCTCCCGCGTGGCGCCGTCGACGAAGTGGCGCCGCGCGACGATCACGTCATGCGTGCCGGCGAAGAGCCCGACCGTGTGCGTGAGCCAAGCATCGGCCGGCACCGCGGCCCACTCCTCCTCCGAGACGCCCTGCGACGCCATCCGTCGACGCAGGATCGACAGGACGTGCTCCCGCCCGAACGGCCCGGCGACGTACGCGTCTGCGAGCGCCTGCACGTCCGCCGGGACCTCGTAGCCGTGGTTCGAGCGCCAGTAGTCGACCGAGAGGATCTCGAAGAGGTTCGGGATGCGTCGTAGCTCGGCGACCGTGTCGAAGAGTCGTTCGGCCCGGAGGTCGTCGAGCACCCGCGCGCCGTCCGGTCCCGCCACGAGGCGGGACTTCTCCGGCGGGGTCTCGAGGTAGCGGTCGGGGCAGAAGGCGCAGTGGGCGCCGTCGGCGGCGTGGTCGATCGGCCGGGGCTCGTGCGCGGGCGCCGTGAGGGGCCGGTGCGCCCGGCCCGGGACCGTCCACACGACCGTGCCCGTGATCGGGTTCACCTGCTTGACCGTGCCGTCGGGCAGCCGGCGCAGCGGCGGTGGACGGTCCTCGGGAGGCACGACACCACCCTAGGCACCGCAGGACCCGGCGCCGTCCGACGCGCGGGACGGCGCCGCGGGCTGAGCGGTCGCGCCCGCGTCAGTGCACGGAGGCGACGACGTCGCCCTCGCGCACCTCCGCGACCTCGCCGTGCCCACCACCGTGCCGGCCGTAACCATCGTGCCGGCCGCGCCCACCGTGCCCACCGTGCCCACCGTGCCCACCGTGCCCAGCGTGCCCACCGCCGTCGTCCTCCTCGCCGTCGTGCCCGCCGACGGGTGCGCGCCGCACCAGGAGGGCCGCAGGGATGGCGAAGAGCGAGACGACGGCGCCCACGAGGAAGGCCGAGTGCACGCCCGACGCCGCCGCGGCGACGTCCGTCGCGCCCCGGTCGGACTCGGCGAGCTGGCGCGCCGTCATGATCGTCACGAAGAGCGCGGTGCCCGCGGCGCCGGCAACCTGCTGCACGGTCCCGATGACGGCGCTGCCGTGCGCGTACAGCCGTCGCGGCAGGGACCCGAGCGACGACGTGAACAGCGGCGTGAAGATCTGCGCCAGCCCGGCGGACAGGATGAGGTGCGCCACGAGCAGGTGCCACCACTGGCTCGCCTCGCCCAGGCGCGTCAGCAGCCACAACGCCGTACTGACGAGCACGGTGCCCGGGAGCAGGAGTGGCCGGGGACCGACGCGGTCGAACGCGCGACCCACCACCGGGGCGAGCAGGCCCATGAGGAGGCCACCGGGCAGGAGCAGCAGCCCCACGCCGAGCGCCTCCATGCCCAGGACCGTCTGGGCGTAGATCGGCAGGACGATGATCGTACCGAACAGGGCGACCATCGCGGCGGCCATGAGCGAGACCCCGAGCGAGAACGCCGGGACCGTGAGCGTGCGCAGGTCGAGGAGCGCAGCGTCGGTGCGCTGCAGCCAGATCTGCCGCGCGACGAACAGGGACAGCGCCGCCGCGCCGAGGACGATCGGCGACCAGGCTGCGACCACGCCGGTGTGCGAGGCCTCGCCGAACCGGCTGAGCCCGAACACGATCCCACCGAACCCGACGGCCGCGAGCACGACCGAGGCGACGTCGACCTTCGCGTAGCGCGGCTCGGTCAGGTTCTCCAGGCGCAGCGCCCCCAGGACGAGCGCGGTGAGCGCGATGGGCAGGACGACGACGAACAGCCACCGCCAGCTGAGCGCCCCGAGGACGGCGCCCGAGAGCGTCGGGCCGAGGGCCGGGGCCACACTGATCACCACGGAGATGTTGCCCATCACGCGGCCCCGCGAGGAGGGCGGCGTGACGGTCATGACGGTGGTCATGAGCAGCGGCATCATCATCGCGGTGCCGCTCGCCTGGACGACGCGACCGACCAGCAGCACGACGAACCCGGGCGCGAGCGCGCAGACGAGCGTGCCCGCGCTGAACAGGCCCATCGCGGTCAGGAAGGTCTGCCGCGTCGACGTCCGCTGGATCACGAACCCGGTGACGGGGATGACGATCGCCATCGTGAGCATGAACGCCGAGCTCACCCACTGTGCGGCCGACGCGGTGATGTCGAGGTCGCTCATCAGGTGCGGGACGGCGACGCCCATCGTCGTCTCGTTGAGGATGACGACGAACGCGGAGAAGAGCAGGAGGCCGACGGCGCGCCGGTCGCCCGGTGCCATCTGCCGCGGCGCGGGCGGCCGGGTGGCGCCGGCGGGACCGGCGGCGCCGAAGGCGGAGTCGGACGGCTGGTGCTGGGTCATCGGGGCCCCTCGGTCGATCGGGTGGCGGCGCAGCGCTGCGCGAGGCGCGCTCGGTCCGCGCGTCAGTCTCGAGGAGGGGACTGACACCGCCGAGGGTATAAAACCGGTAGATGCGCCGTTTATGCCCGGGGCCCCGGGCATCGGCGCGCCGATGGTCTACGGCTGCGGCACCTCGCGCACGTCGGCCCGGCCGTCGGGCGGCGCGTCGGAGCGTGCGCCGGGACGCGCGTCGGGGTCGAGCTCGTCCGCTCGCCGCAGCCGGGCCTCGACCTCCTCGCGGGCCGCGCTCGCATGCTCCGAGCGCTCCTTGGCCTCCTGAGCGAGGCGTGCGGCATCGGCGGCCTTGAGCTCCGCCTCCGCCTCGGCGAGGCGCGCCTCGGCCTCGAGCTTCGCCGCGTGCGCCTCGCGCCGCTGCACCTCGACCTGCTCGGCCACGGCCTCCTCGCGCAGTTGCTGGGCGCGGGCGCGGTCCGCCTCGGCGCGGCGGCGCGCGGAGGCACGCAGCGCGAGCACCACGACGACGACGACGGCGATGACGGCCACGGCGGCGATGGTCCAGATCACGAACGGTTCCACGGGAGCTCCTACGTGCTGGGCGGCGGAGGGTCGCTTCGATTGGACGGCCGGCCACCCGACCCCGCAACCGGAGCGGGAAATCCGCGGACGCCGCAAGCGCGTCCTGGGATGCTCTGCGCATGACCTCCGTCACGCCCGACACGATCCACCTGCGCGAGGCGGTCGAGCGGGACACCCCCGTGCTGGACACCTTCGGCGACGCGGCGATCCGCGGCCCGCACGACTTCTACGACGAGGACGACCTCACGGACCGCCACCAGGGACGCTTCCGCTGGGGCTCGCGCGTCATCTCGGCGGCCGACGGGACCGTCGTCGGGCGCCTCACCTTCCATCAGGTCGCCTACGGGCCGAACCGGCGCAGCACCGTGTGGCGCATCGGCGTGACCGTGCTGCCCGAGTACCGCGGCCGCGGCATCGGCTCGCGCGCGCAGCGGCTGCTCGCGGACGTGCTGTTCGCCGACAGCGACGTCTTCCGCGTCGAGGCCGACACCGACGTCGACAACGTCGCCGAGCGGCGCGCGCTCCTCGCGGCCGGCTTCACCGAGGAGGGCGTGCTGCGTGGCGCGCGCTTCCGGGCAGGCGCGCGGCGCGACGCCGTCATGTTCTCGCGGCTGCGCACCGACGACTGACGGACGACGCATCGACGGCCCGGTCGCGGATGATCACCGACTGACCGCTCCATTGACACGTCCGCGGGGCTGACCTAAGTTGGCGACCCCGAGCCGGAGGAGGGGCATGCGCAGGACGAGCGGTCGCCACGCGACCGGCTCCTGCGCGCCCCGGTGCTGTTGTCGCGGCTGACCACGCCGCCCGGACGGCTCGCGCCGTCACAGCCCGACACCCCTGGGGACCCACCGTGCTCGACGACCTCACCGGCAGGCTCCTGCTGCTGGTCCTCCTCCTGACCGCCGCGAGCGCCCTCTGGCTCGCCCGACGCCGCAGCGACGGTGCCTTCGTGGCCGTCGCCGCCGGACCGACGTCGGCCGCGCGCATCGCCGCCGCGGAGCTGGGCGCCGAGCTCGGCGCCCGCGCGACCTTCGTGCAGTTCTCGGCGCCGACGTGCGCGACGTGCCCGCAGGTCAGCCGGGTGCTGAGCACCGAAGCCGCACGCGTCGCGGGCGTGCGGCACGTCGAGGTCCCCGCCCACGAGCGGCTCGACCTCGTCCGCCGGCACGGCGTCCTGCGCACACCGACCGTCCTGCTGCTGGGACCGGACGGCACCGTCGCGTCGCGCACCGCCGGGCCGCTCGACGCCGGTCAGGCGCGTGCCGCGCTCGTCGCCGCGGGGGTGGTCCCGAGTGCCTGACACCCGGACGAGCGTGCAGATCGACCCCCGCGGGCCGCGGTTCGGCGCCGCGATCAGCGCGGTCCTCCTCGCCGTCACGGTCCTGCTGGGCCCGGGCCCGGCCGGCACCGTCCTGCTCGCGGTCGCGGCAGCACTCTTCGCCGTCGGCGCCCTGCGCGGGCCGCAGGGCACGCTCCAGGGCTGGGTGTTCCGCCGCTGGGTGCGCCCGCGTCTGACGCCGCCCACGCACCTGGAGGACGCCGCCCCGCCGCGCTTCGCCCAGGCCGTGGGGCTCGCCGTGACGCTCGTGGGGCTGGCGCTGTCCCCCGCGGTGGCGGTCGCCGTGCCGGCCGCTGCGGCGGTCGCGCTCGTCGCAGCCTTCCTCAACGCCGCGTTCGGCTTCTGCCTGGGCTGCGAGATGTACCTCGCGGCCCAGCGCCTGCGCGCCTGACGCGCGGGCCGGTCGGGGTGCCCGCCGACGCGCGGGAAGTCCCGTCGGTCAGGACTTCTTGCGCCGGGGCGGCCCCACCGCGCCACGCGACGCGGCCCAGATGTCGATGCCCGCGTCGACCGCGTGCCGGTCGATCGCCGCGAGCTCGTCGTCGGTGAGGTCCAGGCGGTCGAGCGCGGCGACGTTCTCCTCGAGCTGGGCGACCGAGCTCGCGCCCGCCACCAGCGACGTCACGCGGTGGTCGCGCAGCGCCCACGCGAGCGCCAGCTGCGCGAGGGTCTGCCCGCGGTCCTTCGCGACGGCGCCGAGGGCGCGCAGGTGCTCCACGGTCTCCGGGCGCAGCCACGCCGGGTCGAGCGACGCGTCACGGCTCGCCCGCGAGCCCTCCGGCACACCCGCGAGGTACTTGTCCGTGAGCATGCCCTGCGCGAGCGGGCTGAACGCGATGCAGCCCGCGCCCACCTCGTCGAGCACGTCGAGGAGCGACTCCTCGATCCACCGGTTCAGCATCGAGTAGGACGGCTGGTGGATCAGCAGCGGCGTGCCCAGGTCGGCGAGGATCGCCGCGGCGCGCCGGGTGTCCTCGGGGCTGTAGGAGGAGATCCCCGCGTAGAGCGCGCGCCCCGACCGGACCGCGGTGTCGAGCGCACCCATCGTCTCCTCGAGCGGCGTCGCCGCGTCGAAGCGGTGGGAATAGAAGATGTCCACGTAGTCCAGGCCCATGCGGGCGAGCGACTGGTCGAGGCTCGCGAGCAGGTACTTGCGCGACCCGCCGCCCTGGCCGTACGGACCGGGCCACATGTCGTAGCCGGCCTTCGTCGAGATGATCAGCTCGTCACGGTGGGCGGCCAGGTCCTCGCGCAGGATGCGTCCGACGTTGCGCTCCGCCGCGCCGTTCGGCGGGCCGTAGTTGTTGGCGAGGTCGAGGTGCGTGATGCCCAGGTCGAACGCCCGCCGGATGACGGCGCGCTGCGTCGCCAGAGGGCGGTCGTCGCCGAAGTTCTGCCACAGGCCGAGGGACAGCGCCGGCAGGTCCAGGCCGCTGCGGCCGGTCGTGCGGTACGTCATCCGGTCGTAACGGGACGTCGCGGGCGTGTGCATGGGCGCTCCTCGGGGTCGGTGACCCCAGCCTGGCACGTCCGGTGCGTGACGGCGGTCAGGCCGTGCCCGCCCGGCGCCCGGCGGCGGTGCGTCAGCGAGCGGAGCGCAGCTCAGCGGTGATCGGGCACTGGAACGGGTCGCGGGCCGCGAGGCCGACCTCGTTGAGGTAGCGGACGACGATCCGGTAGGAGCCGAACAGCGTCGTCTCCGTGTAGCTGATGCCGCGCTGGGCGCAGAAGTCGCGCACGATCGGCCGGGCGCGGCGCAGGTGCGGGCGCGGCATGCTCGGGAACAGGTGGTGCTCGACCTGGTGGTTGAGCCCGCCGGTGAACCAGTCCACGAATCGCGTCCCGGTGACGTTGCGGCTCATGAGCACCTGCCGGCGCAGGAAGTCGATCCGGGCGTCCTTCGGGACGATCGGCATGCCCTTGTGGTTGGGCGCGAACACCGCGCCCATGTACAGCCCGAAGAGGCCGAGCTGAACACCCAGGAATGCGAAGGCCATCCCGACCGGAAGAGCCCAGAACACGAGCGCGAGGTAGCCCCCGAGCCGGAGCGTGACGAAGGCGATCTCGACCGGACGCCGCTTGACCGGGCCGCGGCCGAAGATCGTCTTCACGCCGGACACGTGCAGGTTCAGGCCCTCGAGCAGCAGCAGGGGGAAGAAGAGCCAGCCCTGGCGAGCGGCGAACCACGCGCGGAACCCGGTGCGGGGGCGGGCGCCCTCGCCCTCGTTGTGGAAGACGAGCACCCCGGTCTGGACGTCGGGGTCGGCGTCGACCTGGTTGGGCTTGGCGTGGTGGCGGCTGTGCTTGTGCGTCCACCAGCCGTAGCTCATGCCCGCGTAGAGGTTCGCGATGACGAGGCTGGCCCAGTCGTTCCAGCGCCCGGAGGCGAAGATCTGCCGGTGCGCCGCGTCGTGCCCCAGGAACATGACCTGACCGAGGACGAGGGCGAGCAGGGCGGCGATCCCGAGCTGCCACCACGTGTGCGGGAGCAGGACGAGTGCCGCGACGAGCCCGACCAGCGCGAGGGTGAGCCCGACGAACAGCGTCCAGTAGTACCCGTGGCGACGGCGCATGAGCCCCGCCTCCGTGACGAGCCGGGACAGGTCGGCGAACTCGCTGACCTGCCGCACGCGCTCGCGCTGCACCCCGCCCGGACCGTCGCCCGGGCCGTGAGCCGGGCGGAGGATCGAGGTGCTTGCGGTCATGTACACGCTCCACTGCGTCATGCGGGCGACGTACGCCTGGCACGTCGAGGGGCCCCGAGCGTAACCCACGGCATCGGATCGCGTCGCTACCGTGGAAAAATCCGCCCTCTGCGGTACGCTTGTGGCCACGTTGTAGGAGTGAATGCCGCGGTTGCAGTACCGAGCAGAAACCCCTCACCGCCAGCACCGATCCGCGGGGCTGGGTTGACTGCTCTGGAAGGAGCTATCCATGGCTACTGGAACCGTGAAGTGGTTCAACGCCGAGAAGGGCTTCGGCTTCATCGCCCCCGACGAGGGTGGCGCTGACGTCTTCGCCCACTACTCCGCCATCGACGGGCGCGGCTACCGCTCCCTCGAGGAGAACCAGAAGGTCGAGTTCGAGGTGACGCAGGGCGCCAAGGGCCCCCAGGCCTCGAACATCCGCCCGCTCTGACGCAGGCTCTCAACGGCCCGTCCCCGGTTCGGGGGCGGGCCGTTCTGCTGCCCGGCTGCGGCTGGCGCCCGCACTGCCCGGCTACATCCCTGCGCCCGCACTGCCCGATGCCGCCCGGCGAGCGCCGGCCGGCCTCCTTCGATCGGGTGATTTATCCGGTATAGGCAGTGTGAACATCCCATGAACATCTACGATCGGGCGATGACAGCCCGGGTCCTCGCCGCAGCCGTGGGCGTCGGCCTGCTCGTGATCGCAGCCATCGTCGTCGCGTCCGCGGTCGTCGATGTGCCCGCCGAGACGTTCACCCGCGACCCTGCCGCGCTCGCCCCGGGCCTGCCCTGGTACGGGGGCTCGGTGTCACTCCTCTCCGCCGTCGTCTGGGGTGTCGTCTGCGCGCTCGCCGCGTTCGTCGCCTGGGCGGGCTCGCCCCGTCTGCGCATGCCCCTGGGCCTCCTGGCCGCCCTGGCGGCGATCCTCCTCGCCGACGACGCCCTGATGCTCCACGAGAGCGTCGGGCCGCGCATCGGCATCCCCGACGAGGCCTGGTACGCGGTCTACGCCGTCCTCGCCGGCCTGCTGACCTGGACGCTGCGCACAGACCTGCGCCGCGGCTCCGGCGTGGCATACCTGCTCGGCGGCGCGTTCCTCGCGCTCTCGGTCCTCGTCGATGCGTTCAACATCGAGACCTCGGCCGCGTTCCTCCTCGAGGACGGTGCGAAGCTCATCGGCGGCGTGGTCTGGATCACCGTGCCGGTCCTCGCGTGGCTCGGTCAGCGCGACGTCGTCGCCGCCGCGGACGAGATCCTCCAGCACGAGGCCGGCACGGCGGATGACCGCCTCGACGAGGCCGTCGCCGGCCGGTAGCCCCGGCCCTCGGCCCGCCCGGTCCCGACCTCAGCGCCCGCGGAAGCGCTCGATGTCGCGCCGCTCGCGCTTGGTGGGCCGGCCGGCCCCCCGCAGCCGCTGCGCCACGGGCGCGATGAACTGCCGCGGGGGCGGCGGCGGCGACCGGTCGATGTAGCACGTGGCCGCGACGACCGCCGACGCGCGCTTGGTGAGGATGCCGGTGACCTCGTAGACGCGCTGGCGCTCGCCGAGCTGCACGGCGACCTCGTCACCGACCCCGACGAGCGTCGCGGGCTTCGCGCGGTCACCGTTCACCCGCACGTGCCCGGCACGGCATGCCGCGGCCGCCTGGGAGCGGGTCGTGAACAGGCGCACGCCCCACGCCCAGGCATCGACACGTGCGCGGTCCACGCGCCCAGTCTCGCCGACGTCAGGCGCGGTGCGCCCGGTAGTACCGGATGAGCGCCGCGGTGGAGGCGTCCTGCGCCGCGAGGGCGTCGGCGTCGCCGGCGACCGCCGGGGTGACCTCCATCGCGAGCTTCTTGCCGAGCTCGACGCCCCACTGGTCGAAGGAGTCGATGCCCCACACGACGCCCTGGACGAAGGTGATGTGCTCGTACAGCGCGATGAGCTGGCCCAGCACCGCCGGGGTGAGGGCCGGCGCCATGATCGACGTCGTCGGGCGGTTGCCGGAGAAGACGCGCGCCGGGACGAGCGCCTCGGCCGTACCCTCCGCGCGCACCTCGTCCGCCGTCTTGCCGAAAGCGAGGGCCTTGGTCTGGGCGAAGAAGTTCGCGAGGAACAGCTCGTGGACGTCGGAGGCGCCGTCACGCAGCGGGTGCGCCGGCGTGGCGACGGCGATGAAGTCCGCCGGGACCAGGCGCGTGCCCTGATGGACGAGCTGGTAGAAGGCGTGCTGGCCGTTCGTGCCGGGTTCGCCCCAGAAGACCTCGCCCGTCGCCGTCGTGACGGGTGTGCCGTCCCAGCGCACGCTCTTGCCGTTGCTCTCCATGGTCAGCTGCTGCAGGTACGCAGGGAACCGGTGCAGGTACTGCGCGTAGGGCAGGACGGCGTGCGTGTGCGCATCGAGGAAGTTGACGTACCAGACGTTCAGGAGCCCCATGAGCACGGGGACGTTCTGCTCGAACGGCGTGTGCCGCAGGTGCTCGTCGATCGTGTGGAACCCGGCGAGGAAGTCGCGGAACGCGTCCGCACCGATCGCGATGGCGAGCGACGCGCCGATCACGGAGTCGACGGAGTAGCGACCGCCGACCCAGTCCCAGAACCCGAAGGCGTTGGTCGGGTCGATGCCGAACTCGGCAACCTTGTCCCTGGCGGTGGAGACGGCGACGAAGTGCTTCGCGACGGCGGCCCGGCGCGCGTCGTCGGTGTCCTCGATGGCGCCGGCGGCGACCAGGCCGGACCAGAGCCACTCGCGCGCGAGCCGCGCGTTGACGAGCGTCTCGAGGGTCGTGAACGTCTTCGACGCGACGATGACGAGCGTCGTCGTGGGGTCCAGGTCCTTCGTCTTCTCGGCGACGTCGGTGGGGTCGATGTTCGAGACGAAGCGGACCTCGAGGCCGTCCTGCACGTAGGGCTTGAGCGCCTCGTAGGCCATGACCGGGCCGAGGTCCGAGCCGCCGATGCCGATGTTGACGACCGTGCGGACGGGGGCGCCGGTCACGCCGGTCCACTCCCCGCTGCGGACGCGCTCGGCGAACGCGAGCATCGCCGTGAGCTGTTCCTGCACGTCGGCGTCCACGTCCTGGCCGTCGACGACGAGGCGCGGCTCGGCGCCCGCGGGCCGGCGCAGCGCGGTGTGCAGGACCGAGCGGTTCTCGGTCACGTTGATGCGCTCGCCCGTGAGCATCGCCTCGATGCGACCGCCCAGGTCGACCTGCTCCGCGAGGCGCACGAGGAGCGCGAGCGTCTCGGTCGTCACGAGGTTCTTCGACAGGTCCACGTGCAGGTCCCCGGCTGTGCGGGTGAGGCGCTCGGCGCGCTGCGGGTCCTGTGCGAACCACGCGCGCAGGTCGGGGGCGAGGGTGGCGTGGTGGGCGGTGAGCTCGGCCCAGGCGCTGGTCGTCGTCGCGTCGATCGGGGTCGTCATGGGGCCCACCGTACTGATGCCGTCGCGCGCACGTCCGGGCCGTTCCAGCCTCGCCCGCCCGACGGAAGTCACCCCCACGTCTGGACCTTCGTCCCTGAGGTTTGCCTAACCTAGGTTCTACCGTCGTCATGTGCACCTCGGTGACTGTGCCCTCGACCGTGACGTGATGGTCCGCGACGTCGGACTCCCGCCCGAGTCGCGAGCGCGCATGTACGAGATCGGCCTGCAGGCGGGCGCGGTCGTGCACGTCACCCACCGCGGCCCCTCGGGCGGTCGCGTCGTCGCCGTCGGCGGGACGCGCCTCGCGCTCGACGCCGCCACGGCCGCCCGGATCGAGGTCGAGGCCCTGTGACCACCTGCCACGAGGCGCCGGCCCCCGACGCGCTGGCCGCGGCCGAGCGCCCCGTCCTGCTGGTCGGCAACCCGAACGTCGGCAAGTCGACCCTGTTCAACCGCCTGACCGGCTCCAAGCAGCGGGTCATGAACGCGCCCGGGACGACCGTCGAGCTGCGGACCGGGTCGTGGCTCGGCACGCTCGTCGACCTCCCGGGCACCTACAGCCTCGTGTCGCGCAGCCCCGACGAGCGCGTGGTCACGGACGCGCTCGCCGCGCAGCCGGACGCCACGGCCGTCGTCGTGCTCGACGCGACCGCCCTGTCGCGCTCGCTGTACCTCCTCGCGCAGGTGGGCGCCGACCGCCCCGTCGTCGCCGCGGTGAGCCTCCTCGACGTCGCGCGCGACCGCGGCAGCGAGGTGGACACGGCGCGCCTCGCCGAGCTCCTGGGTGTCCCGGTCGTCGGGATCGACCCGCGCGCCGGCGACGCCGACGGCGCGCTGGCCCGGGC
>JAEYXM010000059.1 GCA_023428465.1 Actinomycetes bacterium | reverse complement strand
ACCGCGGCGGGCGACCCGCACGACGTCACGCTTGAACTCAGGCGGGAACTTCTTGGGCACAGCGACATCCTTCCAGCGGGACCTCGTCCCACAGATGGAGCGTCAACCAGCCCTGCAGCAGTCCCGGCGCTCGCGGCGCCGGAGGTCGAAGAGCCGGGCATCGTCCACTCCCTCTCGTCGAGCCGTCCCCCGGCCGGGGTTCGGGACCAGGTGGACGCGCGGGCCCACTCCCGGTTCAACCGCGGGATGCGACGGAAAATGCCGGGCCCGCACCGGGGGCACGGGTCAGCGCGGTGCGGGCGCCCGGCGGAACACCAGGTCGGCGATCGGTCGGCCGGCGGTCACGCCACGCTCCTCGAACCGCGTGTGCGGGCGGTGCGGGGGCCGGGGGGCGTAGCCGTCACACGTGTTGACCAGGCCCCGGTCGGCGGTCAGCACGGCCAGCATCTGCGCGGCGTAGTCGGGCCAGTCGGTCGCGCAGTGCAGCACCCCGCCCGGCCGCAGCCGGTCCCGCAGGAGCGCGACGACGTCGGGCCGGATCAGGCGCCGCTTGTGGTGGCGGGCCTTGGGCCACGGGTCGGGGAAGAACGCGTGGACGGCGTCGAGGGACGCCGTCGGGACACGGTCCCGCAGGAGCTCGAGCGCGTCGCCCTGCGCGACGCGGACGTTGGTCGGCCCGCTGTCGCCGAGTGCCGCGAGCAGCGCTGCGACGCCGGGGACGTGCGCCTCGACCGCGAGGTAGTCACGGTCGGGGTCCGCGCTCGCCATCGCGAGGACGGCTTCGCCCATGCCCGACCCGATCTCGACGACGAGGGGGGCCGTACGACCGAAGAGCGCCTCCGCGTCGAGCGTTCCGTCGGGCGCGAGTGGTGGCGGGACGGCGTCGTCGTGCACGGAGAACCCGAGCTGTGGGAGCAGGGTCTCCAGGGCCCGACGTCGCGTGGCGCCGAGCGGGCTGGTGCGGGGGTGGAAGGTCCGCAGCGGCTCGTGCGGACGCCGCAGCCGGTTCCGGACGACGCCGGCGTCAGACACAGGCTGCCCTCCTCGGTATCGACGGTGCTCGCCTGAGCGACCGCCGTCGAAACTGAAATGTCACGGCGTGGTCACAATGTCGGAATTGCCCGTGGAATCGCTCCCGCGGCATGGGTCCAGGCGGATAGCATCTCGCACCGGTGCCGGGGCGCGGACCATGTCTCTCGCGAGATGCCTTTCTTGCGACCCAGCGCTGCGCCGCGCCTCCCGAACGGCGGGACGGGGCGGCGATGTTCTCCCGGCGGTGCGGATCCCGCGCCGTCTCCAGCTGCCGATCGTGAAGGACATCTCATGCGCGCTTCCCGTACCGCCACCGCCGCGGCGCTCGCCGTCACCGCGGGCCTCGCCCTGTCCGGCTGTTCCCTCTTCGGGAGCGAGGACAGCGTCTTCAACCTCGAGGTCGGCGACTGCTTCAACGGCTCCGAGCTCGGCGTCGAGGTGACCGAGGTGCCCACGATCGACTGCGCCGAGCCCCACGAGGACGAGATCTACGCCACGAAGGACCTGCCCGAGGGCACGTGGCCGGGCGACTCGGCCATCAGCGACCAGACCGTCGAGTACTGCATGGCGGAGTTCAACACCTTCGTCGGCTTCGACTACATGGAGTCCGAGCTGGACTTCAACGCGATCACCCCGAGCGCCCAGTCGTGGGGCGAGGGCGACCGCGAGATCGTCTGCTACATCTACGAGATGGACGGCTCCATGACGACGGGCTCCCTCAAGGGCGCCGGCCGCTGAGCTGACGTCCGGCTCGGCCGGACATGACGAAGGCCCGGTGGTCATCGACCACCGGGCCTTCGTGTCTGTCAGGTGTGTGTCAGGCCGTCGGTGCCGGCGGCTCGGGCTGTGCCGGGGGCGCCGGCTGCGTGTAGCCCTCGGCGGGCTGTGCCGGCGGTGCGGCGTAGCCCTCGGGGGCGGTCGGGGCCTGCGGGGCGTAGCCCTGCGCCGGCGCGGCGTACCCGGTGTAGCCCTCGGGGGCGGTCGGGGCCTGCGGCGCGTAGCCCTGCGCCGGCGCGGCGTACCCGGCGTAGCCCTCGGTCGGGTAGCCGGCCACGGCCGGGGCGGCGGGCTTCTTGCGTCCGCGCAGGACGAAGAAGAGCACCAGGCCGATGAGGAGCAGGGCAGCCGCGCCGATGCCGACGATCAGGGCGATGTTCAGGCCGTCGCCGCCACCGTCGATCGCGGAACCACGCGCGTTGATCGGGTTCGTCTCGCCGACAACCGGCTTCCACGTCACGGTCCGGCCGCTCAGCTCACCGTTGTGCTCGGAGACCGCGCCCGGGAAGGTGACGGAGATCTGGACGTCGAAGCTGTTCGCCATGCCGGCGCCCAGCCCCTCCATGCCGCCGCTGTCGGTCATGTCCATGTTGCCGGTGACGACGAACTCGTCGCCCTCGCGCACGAAGCGCAGGGACTCTTCCGTGCCCTCCTCCGCGAAGGAGCTGAGGGGGACGTCGGAGAAGGTGACCTCGGTGCCGATGAAGTCGCCGTCGTCGTAGGGCTTCTGGGTGAACTCGCCCTCGCCCTCATCCATCGGGAGCGCGTCGGCGCCCATCTGCTCGGCGAGGGACTCGGGGTCCTCCCCAGCCATCTCGGCCAGGTCGCGGGAGACGGCGAAGATCATCGTCCCGTCGACGGTGTCGTCGGACTGGAGCTGCATGTCCATGTCGACCTTCATGCAGCCGCTGAGCCCGACGACGACAAGAGTGGTCAGCGCCGCGGCGCGGGTGAGTCGTCGTGTTCGCATGAGTGGACGATTCCACAGTCTCCGGGCGGGCGTGCCGCTCCCGGCGGTCGAGAACGGGGTTCGTTGCGAGACCGCAACCCCGGTCGCCCGCTCGCACCGATGAAGTTGAGTGGCGTAGACTCAAGTCTGTTCCCGTCGTCAGGACCCGCGCAGGAGGCGTCCGCGCATGGAGCCGAAGTTCACCACCAAGTCGTCCGAGGCGATCGCCGCGGCGCTGCAGTCGGCCGCGTCCGCAGGCAACCCCCAGCTCGAGCCGGTCCACCTGCTCGAGGCGCTCCTCGCCCAGCCAGGCGGGATCGCCGTCGGGCTGCTGGACGCCGTCGGAGTCGACCGCGCCGCCCTCGCGCAGCGCGCCGCCGCGATCCGCGCGACCCTCCCGAAGGTCTCGGGTGGCTCCGTCGCGGAGCCGTCCGTGTCCCGGTCGACCAGTGCCGTCATCACTGCGGCCGGCACACAGGCCCGCGCCCTCGGGGACGACTACGTCTCCGCCGAGCACCTGCTCCTCGGAATCGCCGCGGGCTCGTCGCCGGCCGCGCAGGCCCTCGCCGCCGTCGGCGCCACGCGCGACGCGCTCACGGCCGCGCTGCCCGCCGTCCGCGGCTCCGCGCGCGTCACCGGTCCCGACCCGGAGGGCACCTACAAGGCGCTCGA
>JAEYXM010000171.1 GCA_023428465.1 Actinomycetes bacterium | reverse complement strand
TGCTGCACCACTTCTACGACCCGGCGCCCGTCGTGGAGCACTTCGTCACGCCCGAGGCGCTCGCCTCGCCCTCCGCCTGACGCGGCCTGAGCGGTGACCACGGAGGCGCCTGAGCAGACGGCGCTGCCGCCCTCCGCCCGCCCCGGTGCCGGCCGCGTCGCCGGGGCCGACGGGCTACGCGCGTTCGCCGCGCTCTGGGTGGTGGCCTCGCACCTGTTCCAGCGCCTCCTCCTGCCGGCGCAGGAGCCGTGGCTGCAGGATGTGCAGCTGCTGGCGCTCAAGGGCCCGTTCGGCGTCAGCATCTTCTTCGTCCTGTCCGGGACGCTGCTCAGCCTGCCCTTCTGGAACGCTTACCTGACCGGCGCCGCTCTGCCGAGCCTGCGGCACTACGTCCGCCGTCGGGTCGCGCGCATCGTGCCCGGGTTCTACCTGAGCCTGCTCGTCTCGTTCGCGGTCGGCCTGTGGCTCGTGCCCGACGCCGAGTACCGCATCCAGCGCCTGCTCGCCGGTCTGACGTTCACGTCGGGCTTCCACTGGGTGACGTTCTTCCCCGTCCCGCTCAACGGACCCCTGTGGTCGATCGGCTTCGAGGTCGTCAGCTACGTGCTGATGCCGCTCGCGATGGTCGGGCTGTTCGCGTGGCGGGGGCGAAGCAGCGGGCGCGCGGTCGGGTACTGGCTGGCCGTCCTCGGCGTCGTGCTCGCCGTGAACCAGTGGATCATCACCGCGCTGGTCCCCTCCGACGAAGGGCGTGGCTGGCAGTTCGGCGACCTCGGGGGCGCGAAGGAGTGGATGCCGGCCTACAACCCGGTCGGCTTCTTCGCCCACTTCTGCCTCGGTATCGCCGCGGCTGGCGCGATCGCGTGGTGGCGGGTGCGCCGCGACGGCCGGCACCACTGGGGGTTCGACGCCGTGGCGGCGGTCGCGCTCGGGCTGGGCGCCGTCGTCGTCTGGTGCAACCGGGAGCCCGTCGAGCCGCAGAACGCGGGCAACGTCCAGGGCCAGCCGTACCTGTGGCCCGTCGTCGCGGGCCTGGCGGCGCTGGCGCTCGTCGGCCTGGCCCACTCACGCGTGCTGGGCCGCCTCGTCGACAACCGCCCCGCCCGGTACGTCGCGCGGATCTCGTTCGGCATCTACGTCTGGCACTACCTCATCATCGAGTGCCTCGCCCGGGCCACCGACGGGGAGCTCGTCTACTTCGGCGTCGCCGACCCCGGCCGGCACCTGGTGCTCTCGGGCGTCGTGGTGGGCCTCACGTTCGTCGTCGCCTCGGCGTCGTGGCGCTGGCTGGAGCGGCCGGTCCTCGAGTCCCGCTGGGCGACCGGCCGCTCCGATGCGCCGGCGGTCAGCCGAGTCGGCTGAGCAGCAGCGCCTCCGCGAGGACCGCCTTCTCGAGCTCACCCAGGTGCACGGACTCGTTGCCGCTGTGCGCGCGCGAGTCCGGGTCCTCGACGCCCGTGACGAGCACGGTCGTGCCCGGGAAGACCTCGAGGAGGTCCGCGACGAGCGGGATCGAACCACCGAGCCCGACGTCGACGACGTCGGTGCCCCACGCGTCGGAGTACGCGCGACGCGCGACGAGCGCCGCGGGCGAGTCCGCCGCGCCGGCCCAGGGCCGGCCGAGGTCAGCCTCGTACACCGTCACGTGCGCGCCGAAGGGCGCGGCTGCCTCGAGGTGCGCGCGCAGGGCCGCCATCGCGGCCGCGGGGTCCTGGCCGGGCGCGATCCGCATCGAGATCCTTGCCCGCGCCGAGGGGATGATCGTGTTGGACGACTCCGCGATGCTCGTCACGTCCATGCCGACGACGGCGATCGCGGGCTTGGTCCACAGGCGCGCCGTGAGCGGCCCGGTGCCGGCGAGCCGGACGCCGGGGAGCACGGACGCGTCGCGGCGCAGGTCCTCCTCGGTGTAGTCGACGGTCGGGTCCGGCGCGCACACGAGGCCCGGGACCGCGACGTCGCCCGCGTCGTCGTGCAGCGTGGCGACCAGGCGGCAGAGCACCGTGACGGCGTCGATGACCGGGCCGCCGTACATGCCGGAGTGGATGGCGTGCTCGAGCACGGAGACCTCGACGCCGCAGTCGACGAGGCCGCGCAGGCTCGTGGTGAACGCCGGCACCCCGATCTTCCAGTTCACCGAGTCGGCCAGGATCACCAGGTCGGCCTCGAGGAGGTCGCGGTGCGCCCGGAGGAAGTCCACGAACGTCGGCGAGCCCACCTCCTCCTCGCCCTCGACGAAGACGGTGACGCCCACGGGGCTGTCGCCGGCGGCGCGCAGCGCGCCCAGGTGGGCGACGATCCCCGCCTTGTCGTCCGCGGCGCCGCGCCCGTAGAGGCGGCCCTCGCGCTCGGTCGGCTCGAACGGGTCGGTCGCCCAGTCCGACGGCGCGCCGGGCGGCTGGACGTCGTGGTGCGCGTAGAGCAGGACCGTGGGCGCACCGTCGCGCGCGGGCCGCCGCCCGACGACGGCGGGGCGGCTCTCCTGGCCGTCGGCCCGCGTCGCGGTGAGCACCTGTACCTCGGGCAGCACCTCGCGCAGCAGCGCCGCGACAGCCTCGGCCGACCGCGCGACGTGCGCCTGGTCGAACGTCGGGCTGGACACCCCGGGGATGCGGACCAGGGCCTCCAGGTCGGCGCGGACGCGGTCGAAGCCGGCGTGCACGCGCTCGCGGAGCGCGGACTCCGAGGTGGGCTCGGAGGTGGGCTCGGAAGTGGGCTCCGAGGTGGGCTCCGAGGTGGGCTCGGAGGTGGCTCGATCGGTGGCGGGGGGCTCGGTGGTCACCCGTCAACGCTACCCGTGCGCTCGACTACCCTGTTCGGGTGCCTCCCCGTATCCGCCCCTCGCAGGTCCGCGAGGTCCCCCAGCCCAACCGCCCCGGCTCCAAGGGACGTCCGACCCCCAAGCGCAAGGTGGCCGAGGCCGCTCGACGCCGTCCGATCGTCCAGGACAAGCGGACGAACAAGAAGGCCGACCGCGCCAAGGCACGCGAGTTCCGCGAGAAGGAGCGCCAGGCGCTCCTGACGAACGACGAGCGCAACTACCCCTACCGCGACCAGGGTCCGGTGCGCCGCTGGGCGCGTGACTACGTCGACTCCCGGCGCACGTGGCGTGAGTACATGCTTCCCGTCGCGGTCGTGATGATGGTCCTGACGTTCACGGTGACGTTCAACCCGTACATCTACGTCGCGGTCACGATCCTGCTGTACGTGCTGATGATCTACGCGTTCGTCAGCTCGTGGCTGTACGCGCGCAAGGTCAACCGCCTCGCGGTCGAGAGGTTCGGGGCCGCGAAGGTGCCGGACCGCATCGGCTTCTACGCGGTCATGCGGGCGTTCCAGAGCAGGCGTTCGCGCCTGCCCCGGCCGGAGGTCGAGCGCGGCGAGGAGCCACGCTGACGAAGGCCCCCACCGGCCCGGAGAGATGCGCGCCGGGCCGACCGGACGCACACCGGCCGCCTCGGTCGAATCGATTCGTGAATCGGGCGTAGGCTGAGGGCATGAAGCATCGATTCCTCGGCAGCAGCGGGCTGCAGCTCTCGGAGATCGCCTACGGCAACTGGATCACGCACGGCGGGCAGGTGGAGGCCGACGCCGCCACCGCGTGCGTGCACGCCGCGCTCGACGCGGGGATCACGACGTTCGACACCGCGGACGTCTACATGAACGGGGCCGCGGAAGAGGTCCTCGGCGCCGCCCTCGCGGGCGTCGGGCGACGCGACATCGAGATCGCCACGAAGGTCTTCTGGCCGACCGGCAACAAGGGCCCCAACGACTCCGGCCTGTCCCGCAAGCACATCATGGAGTCCATCGACGCCTCCCTGCGTCGCCTGCGCACCGACTACGTGGACCTCTACCAGGCCCACCGGTACGACGACGCGACGCCGCTCGAGGAGACCATGCAGGCGTTCGCCGACGTCGTCCGCCAGGGCAAGGCCCTGTACATCGGCGTGAGCGAGTGGACCGCCGAGCAGCTGCGCGCCGGCCAGGAGCTCGCGCGCGAGCTCCGCGTGCCGATCGTCTCCAACCAGCCGCAGTACTCCGCGCTCTGGCGCGTCATCGAGGCGGAGGTCGTACCCACCTCGCGCGAGCTCGGCATCAGCCAGATCGTCTTCTCCCCCGTCGCACAGGGCGTGCTCACCGGCAAGTACCACAGCGGCCAGCAGCCGCCCGCCGGGTCCCGCGCGACGGACACCAGGGGCGGCGGCGCGACGTTCATCAGGCGCTTCCTCGAGCAGCCCGAGCTGCTCGACCGCGTGCAGGCGCTCAAGCCGGTCGCGGACGAGCTCGGCCTCACCATGGCGCAGCTCGCCGTGGCGTGGGTGCTCCAGAACGACAACGTGACCGCGGCCATCATCGGCGCGTCGCGCCCGGAGCAGGTCGCCGAGAACGTCGCGGCGGCCGGCGTGGAGATCCCCGCCGAGCTCATGACTCGGATCGACGAGGCGCTCGGCACCGAGGCAGTGGAGCGCGACCCCGCCCGCACGGCCGAGAACTCACCGCCCCGACGGTCGTTCTCCGCCTGATCGAGCCCCGGCGGACGCGTCCGGCCCTTGTCCGGGTGCCGGCGCGTCCGCCGGTCATCAGGGGCTCATCCGACTCGGTGACCCGCGGCCCCGGAGGCCCGGGCAAGGCTCAGACTGCGGGCAGCGGGATCGCCGACGCCGCGGGGTGACCGTGGTGCTGCAGCTGCACCGCCGCGACGCCCTGCTCGGCGAGCCGGCGCCACTGCTCGCCGAGCCACACCTCGGCGTCGAACCGGTTGCCGAAGGCAGGACTGAGGGGCTGGTCCACGCGCGCACCGTCGGTGTCCGTGAGCAGCCAGTCCCAGGCCGGTCCCGTCGTCATGCGGCCAGACCCCGGTTGATGCGGGACGCCCAGAACGGGCCCTCGTAGATGAAGCCGGTGTAGCCCTGGACGAGGTTCGCGCCGGCGTCGAGGTAGGCGCGCGCGTCGTCCGCCGTCGTGATGCCGCCACAGCCGATGACGACCGGCCCCTCGCCCAGTCGATCCCGAAGGCGGGCAACCACCGCCAGACCCCGCGGCAGGAGCGGCGGCCCCGACAGGCCGCCCGGCCCGAGGTCGTGCGCGATCGTGGTGTTCACCGCGACGACGCCGGCCAGGCCCAGCTCGAGCGCGAGCGCCGCGACGGCGTCCACGTCGTCGTCCGAGAGGTCCGGGGCGATCTTCACCAGGAGCGGCACGCTGCCCGGGGCCGTCACCGAGTCCGCGGCGGCGCGCACGGCGGTGAGGATCGGCCGCAGCAGCTCGACCTCCTGCAGGTCGCGCAGCCCGGGGGTGTTCGGCGAGGAGACGTTGACGACCAGGTAGTCCGCGTAAGGCGCGACGAGCCGCGCGCTCGTCGCGTAGTCCTCCGCGGCGTCCGACACGGGAGTCGCGCGGCTCTTGCCGATGTTGACGCCGACGACGAGCCGGCGCCCCGCCGCGGTGCTGCGCAGCCGGGACAGGCGCGCGGCAGCCGTCGCCGAGCCGTCGTTGTTGAAGCCCATCCGGTTGCGGATGCCGCGCTGGTCGAGCACGCGCCACAGCCGCGGGCGGTCGTTGCCCGGCTGGGCGAGGGCCGTGAGCGTGCCGATCTCGACGAAGCCGAAGCCGAGCATCGTCAGGCCGCGCACGCACGTGCCGTTCTTGTCGAACCCGGCGGCGAGGCCGAACGGCGCGGGGAACGTGCTGCCGAGCGCGTCGACGGGCCGGTGGCCACGCGAGCAGACGGCGTGCACCAGGTGGCGCAGCCCGGGCACCGACCCGGCCCACCGGATGCCCGTGAACGCCACCTCGTGCGCGCGCTCGGGATCCATGCGACGGAACACCTGGCTGAAGAGCAGCGCGTACACGCGTGCAACCTACCCGTCGGTCGCCGCGGCCCGCGGGCGAGTCCGGTACAGCCACCAGATCCCGACGACCGGCAGGACGAGCGGCACGTACCCGTAGCCCTGCCCGAAGCCCGACCACACGGTCGCGTCGGGGAAGAGATCGGCCTTCGCCAGGGACAGGGCCCCCACCGCGAGGACGCCCACGAGCTCCGTCCCGACGGCGGCCCACGCCACCGCCCGCCAGACGCCGCCCCGCGCGAGCGCGACGGTCGCGAGGACGTAGACGACGGCGGCCACGCCGGAGAGCACGTAAGCGAGCGGGGCTGTCTCGAAGTCCCGGATCAGCTGGACGGCCGAGCGCGCGGTCGCGGCGACGGCCAGGACGCCGTAGACCATGACCACGAGGCGGCCGGGCCCGGACGCCGTGCTCGTGCCGGCGGTGCTCGTCCCGACGTCGGCGCTCATCCCCACACCGCCACGAGGCGGTACTGCAGGAAGGCGACGGTCAGCCCCGCGACGACGAGCACCACGGAGCTCCATCGGCTGCGCTCCGCGAACGCCCACGCCGCGGCGACCGGCAGGAGCACCAGCGACGTGACGAGGTAGCCCCAGAACGTCGCCACGTCCGCCGGCCCTTCACCGCGCGCGCTCGCCACGGCGGCCACGACGATCTCGACGAGCAGCAGCCCCTCGACCACCGCGCCGGCGAGGAGCTGGCGCAGGATGACGGCCTTGTCGGTGACCGCCCGCCAGGCCGCCCACACGGTCAGGGCCGCGGACCCGGCCACGACGGCGATGATCAAGGGCGTCCACACGCCGTCGAGGATACGTGGCTAGCATCGCGGGATGACCACCGTCACGCTGACCGCCGCCGACCCCGCCCGCCTCGCCGTCGACGTCCTCGCCGTCCCGGTCGCGGCCGGCCCCTCCGGCCCCGTCGTCCTGGGCACGCTCCCGGAGGACCTGCAGCGCCGGGTCGCCGACCAGGCGCGGGCCCTCGGCGTGACCGGTGAGCTCGACGAGGTGCGCCGCGTGACGACCGACGGCGACGCCGCCGCACCAGTACTCGCCCTCGTCGGGACGGGCCCGGCCACCGAGCCGGACGCGGAGGCCCTGCGCCGGGCCGCCGGAGCCGTCACCCGCCAGGTCACCGGTGTGGCCTCGATCGGCCTCGCCTTCGGAGCCGACGACGTCGAGCGCGCCGCCGCGGTCGCCGAGGGCGCCCTGCTCGGCGGGTACGTGTTTGCCCGGTACCGCGAGCCCCAGGCCGCGAGCCGCCCGGCGGAGCGAGTCGAGGTCGTGACGACCCTCGCCAAGGACAAGGCGGCCCGCGCGGCCGTCGAGCGCGCCGAGGTGATCGCGCGGGCCGTGCACTCCGTCCGCGACCTCGTGAACACCGCACCGGCGGACCTGTACCCCGCCGCGTTCGCCGACCATGCCCGCGCCGCCGCGAAGGGCACCAAGGTCAAGGTCACCGTGCTCGACGAGAAGGCGCTCGCCGCGGGCGGCTACGGCGGCCTCGTCGCCGTCGGCATGGGCTCCGCCCGGCCGCCGCGCCTGGTCAAGGTGAGCTACTCCCCCGCGCGTGCCCCGCGCTCGGTGGCACTCGTCGGCAAGGGCATCACGTTCGACTCCGGCGGTCTGTCGATCAAGCCCGCCAAGTCCATGGAGACGATGAAGAGCGACATGGCGGGCGCCGCAGCCGTGCTCCACACCGTCCTCGCCGCCGCCGCGCTCCAGCTGCCGGTGGCCGTGACCGGATGGCTGTGCCTGGCCGAGAACATGCCGTCCGGTACGGCGCAGCGGCCATCGGACGTCATCACCCAGCGCGGCGGGACCACCGTCGAGGTGCTCAACACCGACGCCGAGGGCCGGCTCGTGCTCGCCGACGGGCTCGTCGCCGCGACGGAGGAGGGCCCGGACGTCGTCGTGGACATCGCCACGCTGACGGGCGCGCAGATCGTCGCGCTCGGCACCCGGGTGTCGGCGGTCATGGGCACCGAGCAGGTGCGCGACGAGATCGTCGCTGCCGCGGGTGCCGCGGGCGAGCTCGCGTGGCCCATGCCGCTGCCGGACGAGCTGCGCGCGGGTCTGACGTCGCAGGTCGCGGACCTGGCGAACGTCGCGGCCGACCGGAGCGGCGGGATGCTCACGGCGGGGATCTTCCTGCGCGAGTTCGTGGGCGAGACCCCGTGGGCGCACGTGGACATCGCCGGGCCGTCGTTCAACGAGGGCAAGCCGTGGGGCTACACCCCGGCCGGCGGGACCGGTGTCGGCGTGCGGACCCTCCTCGCCTTCCTCGAGGGCTGACGCGGGCGGGCGGCTAGTCCGTGCGCTGCCGGGCGGACCACTCGCGCATGCGCTTCGGGTACCCGGTCAGCTGGACGTCGTAGACCGGGATGCCGAGCTCGCGGGCGATCTCCCGTGCCGCCCGGGCGTCGGGCACCTTGCGCCTGGTCCACTCGCCGGAGACGGCGACGAGCACGACGGTCGTCTGGGTCACGTGCGTGGCCGGCTCGACGTACGCCTCCACCCCTGGACGCGTCTGCACGAACCCCCGCAGGTACGCGAGCGTGGCCGAACGAGTCTCCGGCTCACCGCGGCCCTTACGCGATCGGAAGAACGCCATGGTGGAAGCCTACGGGGCCGCAGACATAGGATGTTTGACACGGTGCGGGTCGGATCTGCCCGCCACGAGAGACTGTCTCCAGCCTCCGTGGCGCTCCGGTTCCCGCCTTTTGCACTGTGATGACAAGATGACCGGAGCGAGCACACCGACGGGAGAAGGCACGTGGCCGACACTTACGACATCGTGGTCCTGGGTGGCGGGAGCGGCGGGTACGCCACCGCTCTCCGAGCCACGGAACTGGGCCTGCGCGTCGCCCTGATCGAGGCGGACAAGGTCGGCGGCACGTGCCTGCACTACGGGTGCATCCCGACCAAGGCGTTCCTGCACGCCGCCGAGGTCGCCGACGCCGCGCGCGAGGGCGAGCGCTTCGGCGTCCGCTCCACGCTCGAGGGCATCGACATCGAGGGCCTGCACAAGTACAAGGACGGCGTCGTCGGACGGCTGTACAAGGGCCTCCAGGGGCTCGTGAAGGCCCACGGCATCACCTACGTCGAGGGCTACGGCCGCCTCGTCGCACCGGACACGGTCGAGGTCGACGGCGTGCGGTACACCGGGCGCAACGTGGTGCTCGCCACCGGGTCGTACTCGCGCACGCTGCCCGGCCTCGAGATCGGCGGCCGCGTCATCACCTCCGACGGCGCGCTGACCCTCGACCGCGTCCCCGGGTCGGTCGTGGTGCTCGGCGGCGGCGTCATCGGCTGCGAGTTCGCCAGCGCCTGGAAGTCGTTCGGGACCGACGTGACCATCGTCGAGGCACTCCCCCACCTGCTTCCCAACGAGGACGAGGCGCTCAGCAAGGCGTTCGAGCGCGCCGTGCGCAAGCGCGGCATCAAGTTCTCCACCGGCGTGCGCTTCTCCGGCGTCACGCAGGACGACGCGGGCGTGCACGTCAGCCTCGAGGACGGCACGACCTTCGACGCCGAGTACCTGCTCGTGGCCGTCGGCCGCGGTCCGCGCACGGCAGACCTCGGCTACGAGGAGCAGGGCGTCCGCGTCGACCGCGGCTTCGTGCTCACCGACGAGCGCCTGCGCACCGGCGTCGGGAACGTCTACGCGGTCGGCGACATCGTGCCGGGCCTGCAGCTCGCGCACCGCGGCTTCCAGCAGGGCATCTTCGTGGCCGAGGAGATCGCCGGCCTCGCGCCCGCCCCGATCGTCGAGTCGGGTATCCCCCGCGTGACGTACTCCGAGCCGGAGGTCGCCTCCGTCGGGGTCACCGAGGCCAAGGCCAGGGAGCTCTACGGCGAGGACGGCGTCGAGACCCTCGAGTACAACCTCGGCGGCAACGGCAAGAGCCAGATCCTCGGCACCGCCGGCTTCGTCAAGCTCGTGCGAGCCAAGGACGGCCCCGTCGTCGGCGTGCACATGATCGGCGCGCGCGTCGGCGAGCTCATCGCCGAGGGGCAGCTCGTCGTGAACTGGGAGGCCTACCCCGAGGACGTCGCCGCCCTCGTGCACGCGCACCCCACCCAGAACGAGGCGCTCGGCGAGGCCTTCCTGGCCCTGGCCGGCAAGCCCCTGCACGCCCACAACTGACCCGATCGAAGGAGACACCAGGTCATGTCTGACTCCGTGCGGATGCCGGCACTCGGCGAGAGCGTCACCGAGGGCACCGTCACCCGGTGGCTGAAGCAGGTCGGGGACACGGTCGCGGTCGACGAGCCGCTGCTCGAGGTGTCCACCGACAAGGTTGACACCGAGATCCCGTCGCCCGTCGCCGGCACCCTGCTCGAGATCCTCGTCGCCGAGGACGACACGGTCGAGGTGGGTGCCGAGCTCGCGCGCATTGGCTCGCCGGACGAGGGCGGCCAGGCCGGGGCGTCCGACGGCGGCGCTCAGGCGGCGCAGGAGTCCGCACCTGCTGCGGAGCCCGCTGAGCAGCCGGCCGAGGCAGCTCCGGCCGGCGAGGCGGAGCAGCAGGCCGCGCAGGTGCCGGCCGAGGTCAGCGAGCCCGAGCCCGCGGCGTCGCCCGCCCCGCAGGAGGCCGCACCCTCAGCGCCGCAGACCGGCGGTGCGAGCGAGGACGTGCGCATGCCCGCCCTCGGCGAGTCCGTCACGGAGGGCACCGTCACCCGGTGGCTGAAGGCCGTCGGTGACAACGTCGCGGTCGACGAGCCGCTGCTCGAGGTCTCCACCGACAAGGTCGACACGGAGATCCCCTCGCCCGTCGCCGGGACGCTGCTGGAGATCCTCGTCGGCGAGGACGAGACGGTCGAGGTCGGGGCGGCGCTCGCGCGCGTCGGCTCGGGCGCTCCCTCGCCCGACGCCGGGCAGGCGCCCACCGAGTCTGCAACCGACCAGGCGGGCGCCGAGGCAGAGGCGCAGGCATCGCTCGCGAAGGACGTCGCGCCGGAGGAGCCCCCGCAGCAGGACACGGGCACGGTCACGGGCCCCGACGACACCCAGGCGTTCGCGCCGAGCGCCGAGACGGCCACACCCGAGGAGTCCGCGGCACAGGCACCCGAGGCACCGCAGCAGGCCCACGCCTCGGCCCAGGCATCCACCGCCGCCGCTCCCCGGCCGGTGGGCGGCGGCGGTTACCTCACGCCGCTCGTCCGCAAGCTCGCGGCCGAGAAGGGCGTCGACCTCGCCGGGATCGTCGGGACCGGCGTCGGCGGGCGCATCCGCAAGGAGGACGTCCTCGAGGCGGCCGAGCGCGCCGAACGTGAGCGTGCCGAGCGCGAGAAGGCGTCGGCCCCCGCGGCGCCGCCGGCCCCCGGTGGGTGCCCCCGGCCGGC
>JAEYXM010000054.1 GCA_023428465.1 Actinomycetes bacterium | reverse complement strand
TCCTTGACGAGGTCGGCGATCTTCGAGGCGAGGTTGTCCGGGTTCACCTGGTACGGCAGCTCGCTGACCACCAGGCAGGTGCGGTTCTGGATCTCCTCGACCGTGACCACCGCGCGCATCGTGATCGAGCCGCGGCCCGTGCGGTACGCGTCCTCGATGCCGCGTCGGCCGAGGATCGTCGCGCCCGTCGGGAAGTCCGGCCCGGGGATCCGCGCGATGAGCGCCTCGAGGAGCTCCTCCTTCGTGGCCTCCGGGTGCTCCAGGTACCACTGCACGCCCGACGCGACCTCGCGCAGGTTGTGTGGCGGGATGTTCGTGGCCATGCCGACGGCGATGCCCGCGCTGCCGTTGACGAGCAGGTTCGGGAACCGGGCCGGCAGGACGACCGGCTCCTTGGTGCGGCCGTCGTAGTTGTCGCGGAAGTCGACGGTGTCCTCGTCGATGTCTCGCACCATCTCCATGGCCAGCGGCGCCATGCGGCACTCGGTGTACCGCGGGGCGGCGGCGGGGTCGTTGCCCGGGGAGCCGAAGTTGCCCTGGCCCTGGACCAGCGGGTACCGCATCGTCCAGTCCTGCACGAGGCGGACGAGCGCGTCGTAGATCGCGACGTCGCCGTGCGGGTGGTACTTGCCCATGACGTCGCCGACGACGCGGCTGCACTTGGAGAACTGCCGGTCGGGGCGGTAGCCGCCGTCGTACATCGCGTAGAGCACGCGGTTGTGCACCGGCTTGAGGCCGTCGCGCACGTCGGGCAGCGCGCGGCCCACGATGACGCTCATCGCGTAGTCCAGGTAGGACCGCTGCATCTCGAGCTGCAGGTCGACCTGGGTGACGCGGTCGGTGGTCACCGCGGCGTCGTCGAGCGCCTCGTCGGGCACGCCGTCCGTGGGCGGGGTCTGGTCGGTCACGTGGTCCTCGTCTCGTCGTCAGGTCCTGGTCGGGGCGGCCGGAGCCGGCTCAGATGTCCAGGAACCTCACGTCCTTCGCGTTGCGCTGGATGAACGTGCGGCGGGACTCGACGTCCTCGCCCATCAGGATCGAGAAGATCTCGTCCGCCGCGGCCGCGTCGTCCATCGTCACCTGGAGGAGCGTGCGGTGGTCGGGGTCCATCGTCGTGTCCCACAGCTCGGAGTAGTCCATCTCACCGAGACCCTTGTAGCGCTGGATCCCGTTCTCCTTCGGGATGCGCTTGCCCGACGCCGCACCCTCGGCCAGGAAGGCGTCGCGCTCGCGGTCGGAGTACACGTAGTCGTGCGGGGCGTTGGACCACTTGATCCGGTACAGCGGCGGCTGCGCGAGGTACACATGACCGTTCTTGATCAGGTCCGGCATGTAGCGGAACAGGAGTGTCAGCAGCAGCGTGCAGATGTGCTGGCCGTCGACGTCGGCGTCGGCCATCAGGACGATCTTGTGGTACCGCAGCTTGCCGAGGTCGAAGTCCTCGCCGATGCCCGTGCCGAACGCGGTGATGAGCGCCTGCACCTCGGCGTTGCCGAGCGCCCGGTCGAGGCGCGCGCGCTCGACGTTCAGGATCTTGCCGCGCAGCGGGAGGATCGCCTGGGTGCGCGGGTTGCGGCCGCGGACCGCGGAGCCGCCTGCGGAGTCACCCTCGACGATGAAGATCTCCGACTCGGCCGCGTCGTTGGACTGGCAGTCGCGGAGCTTGCCCGGCATGCCGCCCGACTCCAGCAGGCCCTTGCGGCGGGTCGCCTCGCGGGCCTTGCGCGCGGCCATGCGCGCCGCGGACGCCTGGATGGACTTGCGGATGATGTCGCGGGCCTCGCCCGGGTGGGCGTCCAGCCAGTCGCCGAACTGCTCGTGCACGACCTTCTGGACGAACGTCTTCGCCTCGGTGTTGCCGAGCTTCGTCTTCGTCTGGCCCTCGAACTGGGGCTCCCCGAGCTTGACCGAGATGACGGCGGTGAGGCCCTCGCGGACGTCGTCGCCCGTGAGGTTGTCGTCCTTGTCCTTGAGCAGGCCCTTGTCGCGCGCGTAGCGGTTGACCAACGAGGTCATCGCGGCGCGGAAGCCCTCCTCGTGCGTGCCGCCCTCCGTCGTGGAGATCGTGTTCGCGTACGTGTGCACCGACTCCGAGTAGGCGCTGGTCCACTGCATCGCGATCTCGAGGGAGATGCGGCGCTCCGTGTCCTCCGACGTGAAGTCGATGACCTCCGGGTGCACGAGCTCGGCCTTCTTCGCCGAGTTGAGGTGCGCGACGTAGTCGACCAGGCCGCCGTCGTACTTGAAGGTGACCGTGCGGCGCAGCGGCGCGCCGTTCGCCGGGGCCTCGGTGATGCCGTCGGCCTCGTGGGCGGCCTTGCGTGCCGCGGCGTCGGTGATCTCGTCCTCGGTGCCCGTGTGCGCCGGGCGCTCGTCCGTCAGCGAGATGGACAGACCCTTGTTGAGGAACGCCATCTGCTGGAAGCGGGTGCGCAGCGTCTCGAAGTCGTAGTCCGTGGTCTCGAAGATGTCGTCGTTCGCCCAGAACGTGACCGTGGTGCCGGTGACGTCCGTCTCCTCGCCCTTGGCCAGCGGCGCCTGCGGGACGCCGTCGCGGTAGGACTGGCGGTACACGTGGCCCTGCGTGCGGACCTCGACCTCGAGCCGGTGCGACAGGGCGTTCACGACGGAGACGCCGACGCCGTGCAGGCCACCGGAGACCGCGTACCCGCCGCCACCGAACTTGCCACCCGCGTGCAGGACGGTGAGCACGACCTCGACCGCCGGCTTGCCCTCGCTCTCGACGATCCCGACGGGGATGCCGCGGCCGTCGTCGGCGACGCGGACGCCGCCGTCGGCCGTGAGCGTGACGTCGATGTGGTTGCAGTAGCCGGCGAGCGCCTCGTCCACAGAGTTGTCCACGACCTCGTAGACGAGGTGGTGGAGGCCGCGCGGCCCCGTCGAGCCGATGTACATGCCCGGGCGCTTGCGGACGGCCTCGAGGCCCTCCAGGACGGTGATGGCGCTTGCGTCGTATCCGCTGACCGGGGTGGTGTGCTCTTCGGTCACGGGCGAAGGTGCTCCTCACGCGGTGCGCGCGCCACCGCGTGAGGTGGGCGCAGGGCTCCCGGCACGACAGGACCGACCGCGGCATGCCGACTCAGGCAGGGCCGCGGGTCGGCTTGCGCGAACACCGGGAATGACAGGTCCGAGTCTACCGTGGAACCGCACTCAGGGCCGCTTTCCCACAACGTAGACGCGCTCGCACGCCCGGGGTGTGGTCAGGGGGTGGCCGGGCCCTCGTTCGAAGGTCCCAGGCCGGTCAGCGGCGATCGAGGTCCAGGGCCCGACGGCGGGGGTCGCCACTGGCGCCGTCGCGGGTGTCGTCGCGGCGGCGGCAGGGTCCACGGCCGGACGCTCCGCGCGCGCTCAGCCGTACGTGTCGCGCGGCCCGCGACCCTTCACGCGGCGCGGCCCGCGACCCCACTGGGGCCCGGCCGGGCCGAGGACGACGACCTCCCGCACGACGTCCGGCCCGACCTCGACCGCGAGGCGCTCCAGGAGGTCAGGGGTGAACAGGCGCAGCGTCGCGGCCCAGTTCGAGGAGTCCGCACGAACGACGAGCGTGCCGTCCTCGAACCCCTCCGGCGTCGAGTGGTCCGCGATGTCCGGCCCCACGACCTCCCGCCACCGCCCGATGACGCCCCCGACCGACAGGTCCTCCGACCAGCCGCGCTCGGCGGCGATGTTCGACAGGGCGTCACCGACGAGGACCGGGTCGCGCCCGTCGGGCCGCGCGGACGAGCGCGTGTCCGGCTCGCGACGCCGCGGCGCCGGTCGGCCCGGGGCCAGGCCCTTCGCGCGCGCCGCCGCCTTCGCCCGGTTGAGCGCCGCGCGCGCGACCTCCACACCCGGCGTCAGGCCCAGGGTCTCCGCGACCGGGCGGCTCAGGTCGGCGAGCGGGGGCTCGGCGTCGGCGGGGGGACGCGCGGGCGGGGCGTCGTCCACCGGGAGCTTGGCGTCCGGCTCCGCGTCCGGCTCCACGTCCGGCCCGATGCCGCGGCCGTCGTCAGCGGACACGGGTCACGTTCCCGTCCTGCACGTCGAACCGCGCGCCCACGAGCTCCTCCGGGACGTCGTGCGGCACCGCCGCCGTGATGAGCACCTGCTCCGCACCCGCGACGAGCGACGCGAGCCGCCCCCGGCGACGCGTGTCGAGCTCGGCGAACACGTCGTCCAGCACGAGAACCGGCTCCGAACCCTCGGCCCAGCCGGCGATGCCGTGCTCGCCCTCCGCGCCGAAGGTCAGCAGGTGGTAGCTCGCCAGGCGCAGCGCCAGGGCGAACGACCACGACTCCCCGTGGCTCGCGTACCCCTTCGCCGGCAGCGAGCCGAGCTCGAGCACCACATCGTCCCGGTGCGGCCCGACGAGGTTCACGCCGCGCTCGATCTCCTTGGGGCGCAGGCGCTCCATCGCGGCGAGCAGCTCCTCCTCGAGCGTTTCGACCGGCGCCCCGAGGTGCGGCAGCGATACCGCGCGGGCCTCGTCGTCGGCCGCCGACGCCGACGCGACGTCGAGGGGCGAGGTGTCCTCGTCGAGGCGGCTGCGCAGGGACGAGCGGTACCCGAGCGTGGCGACCCCGCCCTCGCTGACCTCCTCGTAGGCGCGCGCGACGTGCGGGTGCAGCTGGTGCACGAGACGGATCCGCGTCGCCAGGATCTCCGCGCCCAGCTGCGCGAGCTTGGCGTCCCACACCTCGAGGGTGCGCAGGTCGCGGCCGTCCGCGGCGTCGTCGGGCACGCGGCCACGGCCCCGCCGGAACTGGCCCGCGCTCTTCAGGAGCGCACCACGCTGGCGCAGCACGCGCTCGTAGTCGGCGAGCACACCGGCGACGCGCGGCGAGACCTGCACGGTCAGCTCGTCGAGGAACCGCCGGCGCCCATCGGGGTCGCCCTTGACGAGCGCCAGGTCCTCCGGCGCGAAGACCACGGTCCGCAGGATGCCGAGGACGTCCCGCGAGCGGCGCACGGGGGAGCGGTTCACCTGCGCGCGGTTCGCGCGGCCCGGGTTGATCTCGAGCTCGATGAGCGTCTGCCGGTCCGCGCGCACGGCCCGCACGCGCACGACGGCGCGCTGGGCACCCGCCCGGACGAGCGCGACGTCGGAGGTCACACGGTGGCTGGAGAGCGTCGCCGCGTACCCGATCGCCTCGACGAGGTTCGTCTTGCCCTGCCCGTTCGGTCCGACGAACGCGTTGGGACCCGGCTCGAGGTCGAGGTCGACCTGCGGGTACGACCGGAAGTCGGTCAGCGAGATCTGACTGACGTGCACGCGTCACCCTCGGGTCCGGGCCCGGCGGGTGCACGGGCGGTGGTGTCCATCATCGCGCAGACCTCGCACGCGCGGCCCTCGGTCCGGGCCGAGCGGTGCGCGTGGGTCGCGTCAGTCGCCTGGGTCGCGTCAGTCGGCCGGCCGGACCGCGTGCCCGCCGAACTGGCGGCGCAGCGCGGCGACCGCCTTCATCGCCGGCGAGTCCACCTGACGGGAGGCGAACCGCGCGAACAAGGCGGCGGAGATCACCGGGAGCGGGACCGCGCGGTCGATCGCCTCGTCGACCGTCCACCGGCCCTCGCCCGAGTCCTCCACCCAGTCGTCGATCGCCGCGAGCTCCGGGTCCTCCTCGAGGGCTGCGACCAGCAGGTCGAGGAGCCACGAGCGCACGACCGTCCCACGCGACCAGGCCTTCAAGGTGCCGGGGACATCGGTCACCAGGTCCTGTGCGAGGAGCAGCTCGTAGCCCTCCGCGTACGCCTGCATGAGGCCGTACTCGATACCGTTGTGCACCATCTTGGCGAAGTGGCCCGCCCCGACGGGGCCGGCGTGCACGAAACCCTCCTCGCGCGGACCGTCCGGGCGCAGCGCGTCGAACACCGGCAGGAGCGCCTCGACATCCTCCGCTGCACCACCCGCCATCAGGCCGTAGCCGCTCGTGACACCCCAGACACCGCCGGACACCCCGACGTCGACGTAGCGGATGCCGCGCTCGGCGAGGGCCGCGGCGTTCGCCTGGTCGTCGAGGTAGTGCGAGTTGCCGCCCTCGACGACGACGTCACCCTCCCTCAGGAGCGTGCCGAGCTCCATCACGACGGCGCGCGTCGCCTCTCCCGCAGGGACCATCACCCACACGACCCGCCGGTCGTCGGGCAGCGCGGCGACCAGCGCCGGGAGGTCCGCGACGTCGGACACGTCGGGGTTGCGGTCGAACCCGGTCACCTCGACCCCGCGCTCGCGAAGCCGGGTGCGCATGTTCGCGCCCATCTTGCCGAGACCCACGATGCCTAGGTGCATAGGCACCATCTCAGCTTGCGAAGCGGATCGGCACCAACAGGTAGCGGTACGCCTGGTCGTCCTCGCCCTCGAGCGAGTCCTGCCCGGTGAACTCGACCGGCTTGTTGGGGTGCGTGAACGACATGCGGACGAAGTCCGTCGTCAGGGCGCCCAGACCGTCGAGGAGGAACTGCGGGTTGAACGCGACCATGATGTCCTCGCCCGTGAGCGCGGCCTCGAGTGCCTCGGACGCCTGCGCGTCATCGCCCTGGCCGGCGTCCAGCACGACCTGGCCCTCGCTGAACGCGAGCCGGATCGGGGTGTTGCGCTCCGCGACGAGCGAGACGCGCTTGGCGGCCTCGGTGAGCGGCGCGAGCGGGACGACGGCGTGGATCGGTGTCTCGTCCGGGAAGAGCCGGCGCACGGCCGGGTAGTCGCCGTCCACGAGGAGCGACGTCGTGTGCCGGCCGCCGGCCTCGAAGCCGATGAGGTCGACACCCGCGCCGGTGGCCAGGGCGAGCGTGACCTGGTCCGAGCCGCCGAGCGACCGCGCGGCGTCGGACAGCGTGCGGGCACGCACGAGCGCCACCTGCGACACGTCCGGCGATGCCGGGTGCCAGGTGAGCTCGCGCAGCGCGAGGCGGTAGCGGTCGGTCGCGAGGAGCGTGATCTTCTCGCCCTCGATCTCCATCCGCACCCCCGTCAGCAGGGGGAGGGTGTCGTCACGGCTCGCTGCGACTGTCACCTGCGCGACCGCCTCGGTGAGGACGTCGCCGGCGACGGTGCCGATGACGTCCGGCATCGCGGGCAGAGCCGGGTAGTCCTCGACGGGCATCGTCAGCAGGGAGAAGCGGCTCGCCCCGCAGGTGACCGTCACCTTCGTGCCGTCGAGCACGACGTCGACCGGCTTGCCGGGCAGCGCGCGGGAGATCTCCGCGAGGAGACGTCCGGAGACCAGGACCGTGCCGGCCTCGGAGACATCCGCGGCGATCTCGGACCGGGCCGAGACCTCGTAGTCGAAGCTCGAGAGCTGCACGAGCCCGCTCTCGTCTGCCGCGATGCGCACGCCGGCGAGCACCGGGACCGGGGGACGGGTGGGCAAGGACCGGGCCGTCCAGGTCACGGCCTCGGCCAGGACGTCACGCTCGACCCGGAACCTCATCGCTCATCCCTCCGACGGTGTGCCGCTCGCCCGCGGCCGTCCCCACCTGGACCGGACCGGGTGACCCGGGGTGATCCGGTACGGCCGGTACGACGGCGGGGGAAGTACGTGGTGAACAGTACGCGAGAGCGCTGACGGGCGGGGTGCACCCGGTGGATGACACACGTGTCAGCCGGTGACGAGAGGGTGCAGGGCGGGGTTCGCGGGGCGACGCAGGGACGACCTGCGGGTGGTGGGGGTTCGCGGCCGGCAGGGCAATGAAGGACTGGGGATCTCCTGGATGACAAGAGTTCGTCGTCGTCATCGGTGGTGTGGACACTGTGGAATGTGAGTGTCTGAGCAGGTCATCAGGCGTGCGCCAGCTG